>CACEDX010000006.1:0-74087 GCA_902558445.1 uncultured Pelagibacteraceae bacterium
CTTGATTGGCATCACCTATTTCGTCAATCAAACCAAGTTCTTTGGATTTAGTTCCAGACCAAAACTCTCCAGAAAATAACTCAACTTCTGATTTCTTTAATTTTTCACCTCTACTTTTTTCAACAACATTAATGAAATCTTTATGCAAATCTAATTGTATATTTTTTAATCTTTCTATATCTTCTTTTTTTTCTTCAAGAAACGGATCGAGAGTGCTTTTATTTTTACCAGCAGTATGAACTCTTCTTTCAACTCCAATTTTTTTAATTAACTCTGTAAAGCCAAATGATGAATAAATTACACCTATAGATCCAATAATTGAACTAGAGTTTGCATAAATTTCATCACCAGCACACGCAATCAAATAGCCTCCTGATGCAGCAATATCCTCTGCAAAAACTATTACCTTTTTTTTATTTTTTTTCGCTTGTTGTCTTATAAAATTAAAGATTAAGTGTGATTGAACAGGTGATCCACCAGGAGAATTAATTGTAATAGCAACACATGGTGTTTTTTTTACAGAAAAAGCCTTTAAAATTATCTCTTCTTGACCTGAAAAATCTATACCTTGTTTAAATTTACCTACGTTTCCGATAACACCAACTAATTTAATATGAGGAATAATTTTCTTCTTTTTAAAAATTGAGAACATAACAAAACTTTATAGAATTTTTGTATTAATATAAAGACATCTTATAATTGAAGATTTAGGTGCGTCAATTGATAAGTATCAAAAGAAACTTATTACACTAATTTGCTCACATTATGGGAAGTGTAATTCAACTTAAAAAACAAATTAATAACTCTTACTTTCAACTGAAAAACTCAGTTGAAAATAAGTTAATGCTTGTTGAAGAAAAAATTAAATCAAAACTAGACAGTAATGTTGAGTTGGTTCAAAAAATGACAGACTATCATTTAAATACTGGTGGCAAAAGGTTAAGAGCCTTATTAACTTTGGGTTCATCAAAGTTATGTGGTTATACAAAAGGTACCAGAGATATAAATTTGGCAGCTTGCGTGGAACTAATTCATGCTGCAACTTTGATGCATGATGATGTTATAGATAATGGTTCAATTAGAAGAGGTAAAAAAACACCAAATAAAATTTGGGGTAACCACTCGTCTGTTCTGGCTGGCGATTATCTTCTTAGTAGGTGTTTTGAAATGATGGTAGAAGATGGAAATATTGAAGTTTTAAAACTATTATCGTCAACATCATCAATAATTGCTCAAGGTGAAATTTTGCAACTCCAGCATAGAGGTGAGGTTGATATGCTTGAAGAAACTTATTTGAAAATAATTTCTTCTAAGACGGCTGAGTTATTTGCTGCTGCAACTAAAGTAGGAGCAATTTTATCAGAAGTGAAAAATAAAGAGAAAGAAGCTTTAGAGTTTTATGGTAGGAATTTAGGTTTAACTTTTCAAATTGCTGACGATACTTTAGATTATAACTCAGAATTAAAACTGTTTGGTAAAAAAATCGGTCAAGACTTCTATGAGGGAAAAATTACACTACCAATAATTCTTCTGTTTCAAAAAGCTAATAAAGATGAAAAAGAAACCCTTAAGAAAACTTTTGCAAAAGAAGAGAGAAATCAAAATGATTTAAACTATACCTTATCTTTAATAAAAAAATACGATATTATAAATAGTTGTTATCAAAAGGCCAAGCACTATATCAATTTGTCCTCAAATTCATTGTCGGTATTTAAAGACTCTGAAGAAAAAAATATACTCGAAAATTTAACGTCTTTTAGTTTAACAAGAAATTTTTAGGGGCTTAAAAGACTTTTTGTCCAATCATTATTTGCTGTCAATTTATACTTTAGTCTTTCGTGTATTCTATTATCTCCATCTAACCAAAATTCTATGCTCGTAGGTTTTAAATTCCAGCCTGACCAATGATTTGGTCTTGGAACATTATTTTGATCTTGGTATTTATTTTTAAATTTTTCTATTGATTTTATCAATTCTTCTCTATTGACTAATTCACTACTTTGTTTTGATGCCCAAGCCCCAATTCTACTTTCATAAGCTCTAGAATTAAAATAATTATCAGCTACCTCATCTTCTACTTGGCTCAAAGTACCTACAATTCTAATTTGCCTAAGCAAACTTTTCCAATGAAAACACATTGTTGCATTGGGGTTTTCTTTTATTTCATTTCCTTTCTGACTATTAAGATTAGTATAAAAAACAAATCCATTTTTATCGTAACCTTTAAGAAGCACCATCCTTACTGATGGAACGCCTTGTTTTGTTGCAGTTCCAAGAGCTAAAGCATTTGGATCATTAATTTCATTCTTTTTTGCCTCTTCGTACCAACTTTCAAATAATTTAAAAGGATCATCTAAATCTAGAAAGCATTTATTAAGCCCTAGTGAGTTTTTTTCATTCATAATTTTAACAAAATAATCTATACAATATAAATAATGTCATTTAATACTTTTGGAAAGGTTTTTCGTTTCACTACATGGGGAGAATCTCATGGTCCTGCAATTGGTTGTATAATAGATGGTTGTCCACCACTAATAAACCTTAATGAACGAGATATTCAGATAGAACTCAACAAAAGAAAACCTGGTCAATCTAAATTTACTACTCAAAGAAAAGAGAGTGATAAAGTAGAGATTCTTTCAGGAGTCTTTGAAGGTAAAACAACCGGAACTCCAATCTCTTTAATAATTTATAACGAGGATATGCGCTCAAAAGATTATAGTGATATTAAGGATAAATTTAGACCAGGTCATGCTGATTATACCTACTTTAAAAAGTATGGCATTAGAGATTATAGAGGGGGTGGAAGGTCTTCTGCGCGAGAGACTGCTTCTAGAGTTGCAGCAGGAGCGGTAGCAAAAAAAGTTTTGGAAAAAAAATTTGGTAAAAAATTTAAAATTTCTGGTGCAGTTACACAACTTGGAATTCTTGGATGTGATACAAACAAGTGGGATGATAAGATAATTTATAAAAATCCGTTTTTTTGTCCTGATAAATCAATGCTTAAAATCTGGGAAAAATATCTTTTAAGTATTAGAAAGGCAGGTTCATCTTGTGGTGCTATAATTGAAATTAGAGCTAATGGTATTCCGGCAGGATTGGGGGCACCAATTTACTCAAAACTAGACTCTGATATTGCATCTGCAATGATGAGTATTAATGCTGTAAAAGGAGTTAATATAGGCTCTGGAATGAATTCCGCTCAGTTGTCCGGAGAAGAAAATTCAGATGAAATTTCAAAATCAAAAAATAAATTAAAGTTTAACTCAAATAATGCAGGTGGAATTCTTGGTGGCATCTCCTCTGGTCAACAAATAATTGTTTCATTTGCTGTAAAGCCTACATCATCAATTTTAAAAAGCAGAAAGACAATTAATAAATTTGGAAAAAATACTAGCATATCTGTTAAGGGAAGACATGATCCGTGTGTTGGAATTAGAGCTGTTCCAGTGGGTGAAGCTATGCTATCATGCGTTTTACTTGATCATTATTTATTGAATCAAGCTCAATGTGGATAATCACTTTATTTTTGCTTTTGTAAGATAATATTTGAATTTAATACATCTAAAATTTGTTCTTCAATAGAAATGCTATCTAAATTTGCGAGTTTATACATGTTTTCAGGTTTGTCTTGATCAATAAAAATATCTGGAAGTTTCATTGATCTAAATTTTAAATTTGAGTCCATTAGTCCCTTTTTTGTTAAAAAATCAATCACATGAGAACCGAATCCACCAATTGACCCCTCCTCAATAGTTACAATTGCCTCGTGTGTTGTTGCTAATTGCCATATCAAATTTTCATCCAATGGCTTAGCAAATCTTGCATCCACTATTGTAATATTAACACCTTTTTTTTTTAAATTTTCTGATGCCCTTAAACTTTCACTTAATCTTGCACCAAAGTTTATTAAAGCTAACTTTTTTCCATCTTGAATAATTCTTGATTTACCAATCTCTATCTTTTCATTAATTGATGGCAATATTGATCCAATACCAGTCCCTCTTGGATATCTGAATGCACAGGGTCTATCATTAATTTCTGTAGAAGTATTAATCATTCTTACCAACTCGGCCTCATCACTTGCAGCCATTACAATAAAATTTGGTAGTGTTGCTAAATAAGTCGTATCAAAACTACCAGCGTGTGTAGGTCCATCAGCTCCAACTAATCCTGCTCTATCTATTGCAAATCTTACAGGTAAACTCTGAATTGCAACATCATGAACGACTTGATCATATGCTCTCTGAAGAAATGTTGAGTAAATTGCTGCATAAGGTTTATAATTCTCAGTCGCTAAACCAGCCGCAAACGTAACAGCATGTTGTTCAGCAATACCAACATCATAAGTTCTATCTGGAAATTCTTTTCTAAAATTGCTTAATCCAGTTCCATCTGGCATTGCTGCTGTTATTGCAATTATTTTACTATCTTTTTTTGCGTGTTGTATCAGAGTATCAGCAAAAACTTTAGTGTATGATGGTATTTTACTGGAACTTTTTTCCTGTTCTCCAGTCTTTACATTAAATTTGGATACCCCGTGATAATGGTCTTTTGCCTCTTCAGCAAAAGAATATCCTTTGCCTTTTTTTGTTTTTATATGAATTAATATAGGACCTTGGTGTTTTGAGTCTCTTGCATTTCTTAAAATTGGAATCAACGAAGAAAGGTCATGGCCATCTATAGGACCAATATAATAGAAACCTAATGAACTAAATAAAGTTCCACCAGTTACAGCTGATCTTAATAAATCTTCAGCTTTACCCGCTTTTGCACTAAATCTTTTTGAAAATGCTGATGTGATCAATTTTATAGTTTCTCTTAAACTAAAATAAATTTTACCAGAAAAAATTTTAGCTAAATATGTTCCCATTGCTCCAACAGGCCTTGCAATTGACATGTCGTTATCATTCAATATCACAATCATTTTAGTCTTAGAGGCACCTGCATTATTCATGGCCTCATAAGCCATACCTGCACTTATTGCCCCATCACCAATCACTGCTATAACATTCTCTGATTTTTTTGATAATTTATTTGCTTCTGCAATTCCCAAAGCTGATGAAATTGAGGTAGAACTATGCGCAGCTCCGAAAGGATCATATTCACTTTCTAAACGCTTAGTAAATCCTGAGAGACCCCCTCCTTGCCGAAGTGTTCTTATTTTATCTTTTCTTCCTGTTAAAATTTTATGTGGATAACATTGGTGTCCTACATCCCAAATTAATTTATCACTTGGTGTGTTAAAAATATAATGTAATGCTACACTTAATTCTACTACACCTAAACTAGCACCCAAATGTCCTCCAGTAACTGATACTGCATCGATCATTTCCTCTCTTAATTCATCAGCAACCTTTTGCAGTTTTGTTTCAGGAACTTTTTTTAAGTCTGATGGAAAATTAATCTGATCTAAAAATTCGTAATTTTTTTTCATTTATTTCTATTTAAAATATAATTTAGAGTTTCGGTTAAATTCTTAGATTTTGGTCCATACTTTTTTAACTTAGTATTTATTTTTAAAATTAGTTTATTCGCATATTTAATAGTATTTTTATCTCCCAGTAAACTAATAAGGGTTGCTTTACCTTTTTTCTTATCTTTTCCAGTTTTTTTTCCTGCAGCAGAAAGAGTTCCATTATAATCAATTAAATCGTCAGCAACTTGAAATAGTAATCCTATATCAGCTCCAATATTTTCAAATTTTTGGATATCTTTTTTACTTTTGTTCTTTAAAATTAATGGAGCAACACAACAAAAACTAAACAGTTTTCCAGTTTTTTTTATTTCCATTTCAATTATTTTTTTTTCTGAAATTTTCTTATGTTCATAGCTAAGATCTAAATATTGACCACCAGCAATTCCGAGATGTCCAGAACTCTCAGAAATTTTATTAATTAATCTAATTTTTGTTTTTTCATTAACATTCAAATCTTTATGACTCAAAATTTCGAATGCCATAGTTAAGAGTGAGTTTCCAGCAAGAACAGCAGTAGACTCTCCAAATTTGATATGAGTAGAAGGCTTACCTCGTCTTATTAAATCATTATCCATACATGGTAAATCGTCATGAATAAGTGAATAAGCATGAATACATTCAACAGCAGCACCAATAATTAGTAAGGTTTTATAATTTAAGTTAAATATTGAACCAACATCAAATAGTATTTTTGATCTTATTTTTTTACCACCAGAAAATAATCCATATTGCATTGGTACGATCAGTTCTGATTTTTTTTGCTTTTTAATAAATCTTTTTAAAAAAATATTTGTGTCTTTAGCAATTTTATTTAGTTCTTTTTGCATTATTTTTTGATGTTATCTTAGATATATTTTCTTTAGTTGTTGTATTAATATCAGTGACTTTTTTTTTAAATTTTTTCTCGATGATATTGTTAAGTTTTATCAAATTTTGATATTTTTCAATTGAATTTTGTAAATCTTTTTGACTTTCTAAATCCTCAATTATCTTATTAGCTTCGAGGGTTAATTCCTCCAAAGACGAAGATTCATAATCATTTGGTAAATCTTTATCTTTCATATAATACTCTCAGATAATACATGAAAATTAATCTTGCAAATATTAAAAAAGCAAAAAAACTTCTATATAAAAGGGAGTGTATTGCTATACCTACAGAAACAGTTTATGGTTTGGCGGGTAATGCCTACTCAGACCAAGCCTGTCAAAAAATATATGAACTTAAAAAAAGACCAAAAAATAACCCTCTAATAGTTCATTATCTGAATATTCAAAGGTTGAAAAAAGATTGTCATTTAAATTATGACTTTATTAGATTATATAAAGAATTTTGTCCTGGCCCTTTAACATTTATCCTAAATCTTAAAAAATCATCAAAAATATCAAAAATAATTACTAACAAAAAAAATACATTGGCAGTAAGATTTCCGCGGCACTCAGTCACGAGAAGATTGCTAAAAATTTTAGAATTTCCTTTAGCAGCTCCAAGTGCTAATCCCTCATCTAGGGTTAGTGCTGTTACATCTAATCATGTAAAAGAAGATTTTGGAAAAAAAATTAAATACATACTTGAGGGCGGAAAATCATCTATTGGAGTAGAATCAACAATTATTGACCTTAGAGAGAAACCTAAAATCTTAAGATTGGGTGGTTTGAATATTTCAACTATTCAAAAAATACTAGGAAAAAAAATAACAATAAATAACAAACCTTCAAAAATCATTTCACCTGGACAACTTAAGGTTCATTATTCACCAGGTTTGCCCATCAGACTTAATGCAAAAAATATTCGTAAAGATGAAGCATACTTATTGATTAGAAAGAAAAAAGTAAGTAAACCAAATTATTATTTTTTGTCACAAAAAGGAAATCTAAAAGAAGCTGCAAAAAATTTATATTCTACTTTAAGAAAAATTAAAAAAAAGAAATACAGCTCGATTGCAGTATGTAAAATTCCTGATAGAGGATATGGTAAAACAATTAATGATAGGTTATTAAGAGCGTCAAGATTCAATGAAAAAACCACTTGAAGTAATAGGATTATCAAAAACTTATAATACAAAAGAAGCAGTAAGAGAAGTTTCTTTTAAAGTAAATCAAAATGAAATTATTGGTATACTTGGTCCTAATGGTTGTGGAAAAACTACTACAATCGGTATGATTTTAGGTTTATTAAAACCATCAAAAGGAAAAGTTTTGATAAGTGGAGTCGAAATTGAAAATCAACGTGTAGATTTATTAAATCAATTAAATTTTATATCACCTTATATAGAGTTGCCAAAAAAATTGACAGTTAGACAAAATTTAGAAGTTTATGGGAGGCTTTATGATGTGAACAAACATAAGGAAAAAATTGAATATCTGTGTGAAAAATTAAGACTCTACGAATTTATAGATAAATTAACTGGGGAGTTGTCATCTGGTCAAAAAAATAGGGTGAGTCTTGCAAAATCAATAATTAATAATCCAAAAGTTTTACTTCTTGACGAACCTACGGCATCACTTGATCCTGAAACAGGTGATTTTGTTAGAAGTTTTTTAGAGGAATATCAACAGGAAAATAAAACATCAATTCTATTAGCATCTCACAATATGGCAGAGGTAGAGAGACTATGTTCTTCAGTTTTAATGATGAATAAAGGGTCAATTATTGATGAGGGTAGACCAGAGGAATTAATTAAAAAACATGGAAGAAAAAATATGGAAGAAGTTTTTTTAAAACTAACAAGGGAAAAAGTATGAATTTCAATAAAATGTATGGTCTTTTCCTAAGACACTTTTATTTAATTAAAAGTTCTTTACCAAGAATTTTGGATTTAATTTATTGGCCGACAATTCAAATAATTTTGTGGGGTTTTATCTCAAAGTTCTTCTCAATGCATAGTGACTACTATAGCAACACTTTGGGAGTAATTTTAACTTGCGCAATACTTTACGATATTCTTTTTAGATCAAGTATTAGTTTTAACATGCTGTTTTTAGAAGAAATCTGGAGTAGAAATTTCACAAATTTGTTTATTGCTCCCCTAAAGCTTAAAGAAATTATTATTTCATTAATTTTTACTGCTTTGATAAGGACTTTGATAGGATTGGTTCCTGCGATAATGCTAACCTCTCCTCTATTTGGTGTATCAATTTTAAAATTAGGATTACCACTTTTATTCCTATTCCTTAGTTTATATCTTTTTGGAATAACACTTGGGTTGTTCGTGAGTTCAGGACTGATTAGATTTGGTCCATCTTTTGAAAATATTGCATGGTCATCCCTATTTTTGCTAGCTCCTTTAGGATGCATATATTATCCAATAGAAATTCTACCAGAATTATTTCAATTTATAGCAAAAGGTTTACCACTTGTTTATATTTTCGATGAGACCAGAAACATACTTTTAAATGGTTCAATTGATTATACAAATTTAAAACAAGCATATTTATTAAACCTGATCTATTTAATCATCGGAATAATTCTATTTTATTTATCTTTTTTGAGAGCTCGAATTAAAGGAACATTAATTAATATGGGTGAATAATTGGTGCGCCTGCTAGGAGTCGAACCCAGAACCTCCTGATCCGAAGTCAGGCGCTCTATCCAGTTGAGCTACAAGCGCATATAATAGTAATATATCATTTTATGAAAAAAAAAATAAATTTGATTGTAAAAGAAAGTAATAAAAATATGCGTGTGGATGTTTTTATTAATAGTAAGGAAAGTGAGATAAGTAGAACTAGAATAAAAAACTTAATTTTAGGCAAGAAGCTTAGGATTAATGATAAAGTTATTTTAGATCCTGCTAAGAAGGTTTTAAAAGACGATGCTATTGAATTAATAATTCCAGAGCCTAAAAAAGCTTCGCTGAAACCATTTAAATTCAAATTAGATATTGTTCATGAGGATAAAGATATAATAGTGCTAAACAAACCAGCAGGTATTGTGATGCATCCAGGAGCTGGAAATTTTGACAATACAATTGTAAATGCATTAGTAGATTACGATAAAGACTCTCTTTCGAATATTGGTGATGAACTTAGACCGGGAATAGTACATAGGATAGACAAAAATACATCAGGTTTAGTAGTCATAGCAAAAAATAATCAATCACATGAAAACTTATCTAATCAGTTTAATAAACACTCTATTACAAGAGTTTATCAATTATTAATATGGGGAAAAGTAAGACCTTCTAGGGGGAAAATTGAAACTTTAATATCACGAAGTTCAAAGAATAGACAAATGATGGCAGTTAGTCGAACTAAAGGAAAAAAAGCAATAACCAATTATAGAACTATTGAAATTTTTGAAAATAAACATACACCAACTTTAAGTTTAGTAGAATGCAAACTAGAAACGGGTAGAACCCATCAAATTAGAGTTCACATGAATTTTTTAGGAAATAGTATTGTTGGTGATGATAAATATAAAAAAAAGTTTAAGAAAATTAAAAACATTAATCCGTTGATAGAGCAAAATTTAAATAGTCTTAATAGACAATTTCTTCATGCTAAGACTCTAGGCTTCATTCACCCCACGAAAAGCAAAGAAATGACTTTCAACTCAAATTTACCTTTGGAACTTGAGAATATTTTAAAAATACTAAGAAATACTAATAAATAAATCATTGAAAAATATAAATAATTAATTAGATAAACTCATTATGAATACAACAATAAATAATAACTTGCCCATTTTAAGTAATGAAGGTGGTCTATCTGCATATTTGGAGCAGATTAAAAAATTTCCTATGCTTGATGCAGAAGAAGAATATATGTTGGCAAAAAATTGGAAAACAACTGGTAATATCAAAGCAGCAGAAAAATTAGTGACGAGTCATTTGAGATTAGTTGCGAAAATTGCAATGGGATATAAAGGATATGGATTACCAGTAAATGAAATGATTTCTGAAGGGAATATTGGTTTAATGCAAGCGGTAAAAAAATTTGAACCTGAAAAAGGTTTTAGATTAGCCACATACGCGATGTGGTGGATAAAAGCTTCAATACAAGAATATATTTTAAGATCGTGGAGTTTAGTTAAGATTGGTACAACAACTGCACAAAAAAAATTATTTTTTAATCTTAAGAAATTAAAAAACCAAATAGCTCCTCAAACAGAGGGGGATTTAAAAAATGAACATGTTAATGAAATAGCTAACAAGCTTGATGTTAGCAAAGATGAGGTGATTTCGATGAATCGAAGGTTATCTGGAAAAGAGTTCTCACTTAATGCACAAGTTGGTGAAGATGGTGATGAGTGGCAAGACTGGTTGGTTGACAAAGAATTAGATCATGACTTAAAATTTGCTCATCAAGAGGAAATGGAACAAAGAAAAGGCTTATTAAAAAACTCAATTCAAGTCCTAAATGAAAGAGAGAGAGAAATTTTATATTCTAGAAGATTAAATGATAATCCAACTACATTGGAAGACCTAAGTAAAAAATATAAAATCAGTAGAGAAAGGGTAAGACAAATTGAAAACAAAGCTTTTGAAAAATTACAAAAGCATATGCTTTTACTCGCAAAGTCAAAAAACTTGTTACCTGTAAATTAAATCTCAAAAGGATTTTCAATTAATATCGTATCATCACGTTCTGGGCTGGTTGAAATGCTTGATATTTTTGTCTCAATAAAATTCTCAACTTCTTTGATATAATTTTTAGCATTTTCTGGAAGATCATCTATATTCTTAATACCACTTGTTGATTTTTTCCAGCCATCAAAAGTTTTATAAATTGGTTTTATTTTGAGCTGATCCTCTACTGCTGCTGGTAAATAATTAATTTTTTTTCCGTCTAATTCATATTCAACGCACATCTTTATTTCATCTAATTCATCTAAAACATCCAGCTTTGTCAGTGCTATACCATCAATCCCTGAGACTTTAATAGTTTGTCTTACTAAAACACCATCAAACCATCCGCATCTTCTTTTTCGACTTGTAACTGTTCCAAATTCTTTTCCTCTTGTTCCTAAAAGTTCGCCAATATCATCTTTTAATTCTGTCGGAAACGGACCTTCTCCAACCCTAGTCGTATATGCTTTAGTAATTCCTAAAACATAATTTATTGTGTTTAATCCACACCCAGTACCAGTAGCGGCGCTTGACGCTACAGTATTCGAGGATGTCACAAAAGGATATGTACCATGATCAACATCTAGTAATATGCCTTGAGCTCCCTCAAATAATATTCTTTTTTTTTGTTTTTTGAATTCGTCAATTTTCAACCAAACTGGTTTTGAGTATTTCAAGATCTTAGGAGCAATTTTTAATAAATCTTTTTTTAATTGATCTTTCTCATAAATTTTTTTACCTAAGCCTTTTCTAATTGCATTATGATGTAAAAGAACAGACTCTAACCTTTGATCTAGATTTTTTTCAGATCTCAAGTCCATTACTCTTATTGATCGTCTACCAACTTTATCTTCATATGCTGGTCCGATACCTCTTCTGGTTGTTCCAATTTTTCCTTTACCCGCACTATCTTCACGGATTTCGTCCATTTCTCTATGAAAAGGTAAAATTAAATTTGCGGACTCTGAAATTATAAAATTATCAGTGTCGACCTTAACTCCTTTTGATTTAATTTCCTCAATTTCATCTAATAATGCCCAGGGGTCAACGACAACTCCATTTCCAATTATTGATATTTTATTTTTTCTTACAATCCCGGATGGAAGTAGTCGAAGTTTATAAGTCACACCATTTATTACAAGAGTATGGCCCGCGTTGTGACCACCTTGAAATCTAACTACAACATCAGCTTGTTCAGATAACCAATCAACTATCTTGCCTTTTCCCTCATCTCCCCATTGAGAACCAACAACAACAATATTTTTCATTAATTAAATTTTTTTTTTATTTTCATTGAATTAACATGATTTATGGGACCATGTCCTTTTCCATAGTTTGGATTTGTCAGTATCGCAGAATTTACATATTTAATTCCCAACGCACAAGCGCTCTTAATACTTTTTCCACATGAAAGAAAAGTTGCTATCGCACTAGATAACGTACATCCTGTACCATGAGTATTTTTTGTTCTATGCCTAAAACTTGTAAAAACTTTAAAATCAGATTTGCTTAGATATAAATCTATTACTTTTTTTGATTTTAAATGGCCACCCTTCAATAATACATTTTTAGCTCCTAAATCTATCAATTTATTTGCTGCAAAAATCATATCCTCTTTGTTTTTAATACTAGTCTCTGCTAAAATTTCTGCTTCTGGAATATTTGGTGTGATCAAAAGAACTTTTTTTAATAGCTTTTTTTTTAAAGTTTGTATTGCTTTTCCGTCAATTAATTTAGCACCACCCTTTGCAACCATTACAGGGTCTAAAATAATTTTTTTTACTTTTAATATCCTCAAAGCGTGAGCTACTTTTTCGACAACTTCAGTAGAGTGAAGCATACCTATTTTAATGGCATCAGGTCTTATATCTCTTGATGAATAAATAATTTGATTTTTTACTTCATTGGTTGGTATTGAAATAACTGATTTAACACCCATTGTATTTTGAACAGTCACTGCTGTAATAGCAGTCATTGCATAAGAGCCAAGACTAGTGACAGTTTTGATATCTGCCTGAATACCGGCCCCACCAGATGAGTCTGATCCAGCAATTATTAAAATTTTAGACTTTAATCTCAACTTATTTAAATTCTTTTGAAATTATTTTTATACATTTTTTAAGCAAAATTTTATTTTCACTCTCACCCATTATTCTTATCTTTGGTTCAGTGCCTGATTTTCTTACAAGAATTCGACCTTGATTTTTAATTAATTTTTTTGCAATTTTAATAGATCTTTTAACAGAGTAATTTTTAAGTATTTTATCATCTTTTATTTTTATATTTTCTAAAATTTGTGGAATTTTTTTAAAGACATTAAAAAAATCACTGGCTTTAGTTTTTCTATTCATTGATTTGATAATCTCTAAAGCGACAAGCACACCATCGCCAGTTGTTGCAAATTTTCCTAAAATAATATGACCCGATTGCTCTCCTCCTAAATTGAATTTTTTCTTTTGCATCAATTCCTTAACATATCTATCCCCAACATTAGCTCTTAAAAATTTAATACCTTTTTTTTTTAAAAATTTTTCTAAACCATAGTTTGACATTAAGGTACCGACAACGCCTCCTTTGAGAATTTTTCTCTTTTTCCATTGTAAAGCTAATGCAGCAATAATTTGATCACCATCAATTATAGATCCTTTTTCATCACACATTATTATTCTGTCAGCATCTCCATCTAAAGATATACCCAAATCTGCTTTGAATTTTTTAACATTTCTTTGTAGTTTTTCTGGAAAAGTTGAACCACAATTTTTATTAATATTAAACCCATTTGGTTTATTGCCTATAACTTTTAATTTTGCTCCAAGTGATCTAATTAATTTTGGTGCAGATTTATATCCAGCTCCATTAGCACAGTCTAAAACTACTTTAAAATTATTTAATTTAAAGTTTCTTGATAACTTTTTTTTACAAATTTTAATATATTCATCAGTTCCAGTCTCTAGCCTTTTAACCCTTCCTAATTTTTTTGGATTTGATAAGTGTTTTTGAACTTTGCTATCTATTAAATTTTCAATTTTTTTTTGAATTTTATCAGATAGTTTTAATCCATCAGGACCGAATAACTTTAAACCATTATCATAAAATAAATTGTGCGAAGCAGTGATCATAATACCAAGATTTGCGTTCATTGATTTTGTCAACATTGCAAGGCCATTAGTCGGCAATGGACCCAGTGTATAAACATGCATTCCTGCAGAAGCTAAACCAGAAACTAGTGCTGGTTCTAATGCGTATCCTGAAAGTCTAGTATCTTTAGCAATAATTGCTGTTTGTTTTCTTTTTTTTAAATTTGTAAAATATTTTCCTGCTGCCAGTCCAAACTTAAAGAACATATCTCCATTAATGTTCCCACTATTTACCTGCCCTCTAATTCCATCAGTGCCAAAATACTTCATTATTTATTTATAAGTGCTTTGAAAACTTTTAAAGCTTGATTAACTTCGTTGACATCATGAACTCTCAACATTTGTACACCCTGTAACATTGCAAAAATACTGCTACTTATTGTTCCTCCAATTCTTAAAGAACTATCATTATTTCCAGATAAATCTTTTATAAATCTTTTTCTGGAAATACCAAGCAGTATAGGCAAACCCAAAGAATGGTAAATTGATATATTTTTAATTATCGTCATATTATGTTTCAAATTTTTTCCAAAACCTATACCAGGGTCTAAGATTATATTATTATGATAAATTCCATTTTGACGTAAATTATTTAATTTTTCTTCAAAAAAATCGTAAATATCTAATAATACATTTTTATATTTTGGATTTTTTTGCATTACGTCAGGATTACCAAGTGAGTGTTGGAGTACGAAAGGTATATTATACTTTTTTAAAATCTTTATTGAGTTTTTATCAAAATTAAGACCAGAAACATCATTAATTAATTTTACTCCTAGTTTAATTCCCTTTTCCATGATTTCTGATTTTCTAGTATCTAGAGATATAAAATTTTTTTTATCAATTAATTTTAAAATATTTTTGAGTCTATTCCATTCTATTTTTGATTGAATGGCTTTAGATCCAGGTTTAGTGGACTCTGCTCCAATATCAACAAGGTTTGAGCCAGAATTTAAAAGAAAATTTAATTGTTTTTTGGCTGATGCATAATTAAAAAATTTTCCACCATCTGAGAAACTGTCTGGAGTAATATTTAAAATACCCATTATTTGAGGAATATTTTGAAAATTTAAATTTTTAATATTTCTTTTTTTTTTTGTAATTAATCTTAGATCTTTTTTTACTTTTGTCTTTAAATTTACATGTAATTTGTTCACCTCATTTAGAGAAATTAATTTTTTTGAATTTCTTGTTATTATTTCTATTTTATCAAAAGAAATTTCAGGATTATTATGAAGTGGTAAAGTCTTTTTTTTCTTAACTAATAATTTAGATTTTGTACCATAATAGAAATTACACACTCTAGTGTAATATCTAGACATTCAGTCTAATGAACAATTTTTGGTTTTAGGCCTAGAGCACCCATTGCTGACCCTTTATCATCTTCTACTTTTAAGTCTTGTTTGTCTGCTGGGTATATATTTTTATTGATTATATTTTCAATTTCTTCACCAGTTAATGTCTCATAAGTCATAAGAGCTTTAGCAATTTTGTGTAAATCTTCAACTTTTTCAGTCAAAATTTTCTTTGCAGTATTATAACCCTCATCTATAAGCTTTCTAATTTCTTTGTCTATTTTTTGTGCTACTTCCTCAGAGACTGACTGTGTTTGTGTTACTGATCTTCCTAAAAAAACCTCTTCTTGATTTTCTCCGTATTCAACGGGTCCCATTTCCTCACTCATTCCATACTTAGTTACCATTGCTCTCGCAAGTTGCGTAGCTTGATTTATATCTGATCCACTACCTCCACCTGCTCCTGTTGATATATTATCTTTTCCAAAAATTACTTCTTCAGCAACTCTTCCACCAAAACAAACTGCTAATCTCGCTTTTAAATATTTTATAGAATGACCATGTTTATCTCTTTCTGGCAAATTCATAACCATACCTAATGCTCTACCCCGGGGAATTATAGTTGCTTTATGTATAGGATCATAACTTGGCATGTTGAAAGATACGAGCGCATGACCCCCTTCATGATAAGCTGTTAATTTTTTTTCATCTTCTGTCATCACCATCGAACGTCTTTCTGCTCCCATCATTACTTTATCCTTTGCCTCCTCAAACTCATTTAGTGTAACAATTCTCTTATTTTTTCTAGCAGCCAATAAAGCTGACTCATTTACTAAATTAGCCAGATCTGCCCCAGAAAAACCAGGTGTACCTCTAGCAATAGTTCTTAAATTAACATCCGGTGCCATTTTTATTTTTTTAACATGAACCTTTAAAATTTTTTCTCGTCCAATTATGTCAGGATTGGATACAACCACTTGTCTATCAAACCTACCTGGTCTTAATAAAGCAGGATCTAATACATCTGGTCTGTTTGTTGCAGCAATAATTATTACTCCTTCATTTGTATCAAAACCATCCATCTCAACTAAAAGCTGGTTAAGAGTTTGTTCTCGTTCATCGTTTCCACCACCTAAACCAGCACCCCTACTTCTTCCAACAGCATCAATTTCATCTATGAAAATTATACAAGGGGAATTTTTTTTTCCTTGTTCAAACATATCTCTCACTCTAGAAGCACCAACTCCTACAAACATTTCAACGAAATCTGATCCTGAGATTGTAAAAAATGGTACTCCAGCTTCACCTGCTATCGCTCTAGCTAATAAAGTTTTTCCAGTGCCTGGTGGACCGACCAATAAAGCACCTCTAGGTATTTTTCCTCCAAGTCTACTAAATTTTCTTGGATCTTTTAAAAATTCTACAATTTCTTCGACTTCTTCCTTTGCTTCTTCTACACCTGCAACGTCATTAAATGTAACTTTACCTTTAAGTTCATTCATCATTTTTGCTTTTGATCTTCCAAAACCCATAGCTCCACCTTTACCACCTTGCATTTGTCTCATGAAAAAAATCCAAACAGCAATTAATAACAACATAGGAAACCATGAAAGCAGGACACCAAATAATGATGGCATTTTTTCTTCAATAGGTGCAGCTGAAATACTCACTCCTTTTTCAGAAAGTTTTTCAATTAAATTTGGATCGTTAGGAGAATAAGTTGTAAATGAGTTTCCATTAGAATACACGCCTTTGATATTGTTACCTTGAATTTCTACTTTTAATACTTCTCCGTTTTCAACAGATGTCAAGAATTCTGAGAATATAACCTTGTCCCCACCTCTAATATTTGTTTGGGGATTTTTAAACATATTATAAAGACCAATAGTTAAAAAAACTATGATAGCCCACATTGCAATGTTTTTCATATTCATAGACTTAAAATAAGAATTATTATCAATTTAACAAGTGGCATTTTGTGTAAAGTGGCATTATTTTAGGGCTCTTTAGAGATAATTATTGATTGATTTACCTTTTCAATAATACAACCACCTAATGTAGCTCTGTTCAATCGATTATTTTCAACTTCCTGGATAATTTTTTCTAATTTTTTTCCTCTCACAGAATAATATTTTTCACCAATTAACTTTAATGATTCTGAAAAAGCTCTAAAAGTAACCTCTTGGGGTTGAAGAAAAAAATCACTATTGATAACTAATCTTTTTTTATTATTTAAAAAAGAGGTATTTTCTCGTAAATTTTTATCAACATAAAACTCAATTACTTTGTTTGCATATTTTAAATTTTTAATCGTTTTTTTTAATTTATTTTTATCTAAACCATCTCTTTCAAGATTTTCCATTAATTTTCTTACTCGAACTCTTTGATATTTTTCATCATAGTTTGTTGGATCTTCTACATAAAAATTAAAAACTTTTTTTGAAATAAAAATTAAATCCTCTTTTTTTATATCAATTAAAGGTCTTAATATGTTCTTTTTTTTTATTGTTGTCTTTATATCTAGAGATGTGAGACCTTTTATTCCACTACCCCTCAGAAGTCTTATAAAAAAATTTTCAATTAAATCATCCTCGTGATGCCCAATTAAAATATCTTTGATTTTTAATTGATTACATTTCTTGAAAAGTATTTCATATCTTTTTATCCTAGCAAGTGACTGAATGCTTTTCTTTGGTTTCTTTCCTTTCCAGGTTAATACTTCTGATTTTATAAAGTTTCTTTTAAGCAAATTTAAAACGAGTTTAGCCTCTTTTGTAGACTCAGGTCTAAGTTTATGGTCGATAATATAAAACTTTGATTTTAAATTTTTTTTAATTGCATAAATTTTAGATAAAAAAGCTAAAGCAAGACTATCTGGACCACCTGAGACCGCAACTGCAAAACTTTCATCTAAATTTAAAGAGATCTCAAATTTTTTATAAATCTTATTTATTCTTTTATTATTTAAGTTATCTCTTAAAAGTTTAGGAATTTTGGTTGTTGCATTCGAATTTCTGAGACTCATATTTAGCTTTTTGTATCACAGATTGGTTTGCCTCTGGATATTGTTCTTCAACACCATTAATCATTTTGCAACCTTGATCTTTTTCTCCAATTTGAACCATTGATACACCAAGCTTTAATAAATTTATAGGTGCTTTTTCACCTTTTGGATATTTCTGATAACCCTCTAAATATGCTGAGGCTGCATCCGTATACAATTGTCGTATCCTAAAAGTTTCTGCATACCAATATTGAGCATTTCCAGCTAGATTATGTTCAGGATTTGTGTCAACGAACTCTCTGAATGCTCTTTCAGCAGTTGAATAATCACCAACTTTTAAAAAGCTTGTAGCAAACTGATATTGTTTATCCGGAGACTCATTTGGAAGAATTTTCTCTTCAGCTTGAAAAGTTTCAGTTACTACTAAAGCTGTTGAGTCTACAGAATTTGTTTTTTGTGATGTTTCATTGGTCGCTGTATCTTTATATGATATCGATCCCAAATCTTGAGGTTGAGAACTTCCAGGTAAAACTTCTAACTGCTCATTATTTGTTTTTTTTGTTAATTTATTTATAGTTGCATCAGAAGACACAACACTTTCTAAGTCCTGAAATCTTATTTGATTATCTGCTTGCACTTTTGACATTCTGCTGGATAGTTTGTCTAATTTAAAATTTATTTCCTCAAACTTATTTGTAAGTTCCTGAAATTGATTTTCAATTTCTGAAAGTTTTAATAAATGTCTTGTAAGAACATCTTCTGAATTATTATCTAAATTTGAATTTAAATTTACAGAGCTATCACTATTTAATTCTATTGATCCTGAGTATACTGCTTTTTCTAGAGTATTTATATCTTTCTGAAGTTGATCTAATATTTCATAAATATTATGATTGTCAGCGTAAGAATAAGTTATCAAAAAAAAATTACTTAAACAAAATATAACAATTTTAAATTTTCTTAAAATATGTCGCATTAAAATAATCTTATGATTAAAATAATGGCAAAAAAAAGACCCTTAATTAATTGAATTAATCAAGGGTCTTAAATTTTTTAAAATTAATTTGCTTTTACTGTAACAGATCTTCTGTTTTTTGACCAAGCCAAAGGATTAGAACCAGAGTCAACTGGTCTTTCTTTTCCATAACTTAGAACCGAAATTCTGTTAGAGGAAATCCCATAAGTCATTAAATAATCTTTAGCAGCATTAGCTCTTCTTTCACCTAATGCTAAGTTATATTCTCTTGTTCCTCTTTCGTCAGCATGTCCTTCAAGCACGATTGTAATGTCAGAATTTTTTCTTAACCATGCCGCTTGTTTTCTTAAAGTTTCTCTTGATGCAGTAGTCAAAACTGACTCATTAGTTGCAAAGAAAACTCTGTCAGGTACACCTGAAGCTAAATATTCAACTGTATCAGTTCCAGTGTAAACATCTCCTTGCATTTGTCCTGTAGATTTTTTTGATGTTGCGCAAGCAGACAACACTAAACATGCAAATAATACTAAAAAAGTGTTCTTTAAAATTTTGTTCAATTTCATTAATGCTCCTTGGTCAATATTTCTTATAACTAACTTTTTCACAACTAATTAAATGTTTCAAGGTAAAAAATCAACATATTTTCAGTTAATTACTTAATAAAGATGACCATGATGGGTCTGATGCATCAGTTGGGGTATCTACAAGCCTTTCATTGTAGCCTGTTAAATCAATTGACCACAATTTAGCAGAAAAACCCTCTCCTTTATCATCAGTTTTAGTCTCTCTATAAAAAATTAAAACTCGTCCATTAGGGGACCAAGAAGGAGCTTCTTGATAAAAATTTTCTGTCAACAATCTCTCACCAGATCCATCTGTTCTCATCACACCAATGTAGAATTTACCTTTATGTAATTTTGTAAAAGCGATTAAATCACCTCTTGGAGACCAAACAGGAGTACCATATAAACCATTTCCAAAAGAAATTCTTTTAACATTGCTACCATCACTTTTCATGACATAAATTTGTTGATACCCACTTCTGTCAGAGTTAAAACAAATAAATTTTCCATCCGGGGAATAAGATGGTGAAGTATCTATAGAGGGATGATTGGTAATTTTCTCTACAATTCTATTTTCTAAATCCATTGTATAAATATCTGAATTTCCATCCTTCGCAAAACTCATTATAATTTTTTTTCCATCTGGGGAGAATCTAGGAGCAAAAGTCATTCCTGGAAAATCTCCTACCACTTCTTGAATACCTGTTTCTATATCAAGAAGATAAACTCTAGGTAAATTTCTAAAATAAGATAGATATGTTACCATTTGGCTTGTAGGATTAAACCTTGGTGTCAAAACGAGTTCATTTCCTAAAGTTAAAAATTTATTATTTGCACCATCTTGATCCATGATGGCTAATTTTTTAATTCTCTTTGTTTTTGGACCCTCTTCAGCAACATAGATTATCCTAGTATCAAAATAACCTTTTTCTCCTGTTAATCTCTCGTAAACTTTGTCTGTTATTATATGACCAACACGTCTCCAGTTATTTGGCACTGTCGTAAATGCTAGAGCCATCATTTCTTTTCCAGCCAGCACATCCCATAATCTAAACTCAACTCTAAGTTTATCATCAATATTTTTAACTTTACCTGTTATTAAAGCTTGAGCTTTAATTAAATTCCAATCCTCAAAACGTGGTTTTAGGTGAGCAATATCAGGTGCTTGAAGAAAAGCATTTTTATCTAATGGATTAAAAAGACCTGAAGTTTTCAAATTTTTTTCGATAACTTTAGAAATTTCTGACCCAATATCTTTTTTCTTTAAAGTTTTCTCAAAACTCTTTTTTGACTCGTCATCAATTGATAATGGTGATACTGCAATAGGCAGTGGGTTCAAGTTTCCTCGAGTAATATCTACTTCAATAAGACCTAACGCTTTACTAGGTATTATAAATATTAAAAATAAAATAATTAGATTTCTCATTAAAATATTCTATCCCTCTAACATTTCTCTTGCATCAAAATTTAATTGTAATTCTTTCCATCTTTCATAACCAGTTGTTGGAACTCTTAATGGTTGGCATAATTTTATTGCTCTTAAAGCACTTTCCGCCAAAACCTTGTAAAAACCCTGACCAGGTTTATTCATCCTTGCATGATCCAAAATCTCTGACTCTTGAATTGTTCCATCTGGATTCAGTTGAAGTTTAATTCTTACTAATAAATTTTCATTGTAAGGTAGACCCAAAGGAATACTCCAACAACCAAATATTTGGGCTTTTAAAGCATCCTCTTCGCTTAAAGATAAACCTGCATTTTCAACATTCTTTTTTTGATCTTGTGTAATTTTGTTATTTTTTTTTATCGTTTCAGCACTTTCAACTTTAGATTTATCAATTAAGGCTGCAATATTATTTGGATCGAATAACTCTTTTTTTTCAAATTCAGAAACTTGCTTAACCTCATTGTCAATTTTTTCTGGATTTTGTTTATCTTCTTTTATTTTCTCAACCTTTTTAGGCTTATCATCTGGTAATGGAACTGCATCTGGTTTAATTTTTTTTACTTTTTTTGGGGGAGCTTGTTCAGATACTAACTTTTTTTCTTTCTCTTTAATTTTTTCTATAATTTTTTTTGCCTTCGGTGCGTATGGAATATTGGTTTTATCTGTGATCTGTATTAATTCTACAGATACTATCGGGGGAAGATCAATTGGTTTTTTAGCTAAGAAAGGTAAACTAAAAGCTGTAATCATTATTAAAACTAGATGTGATACAGAAGATATAATAATACTTCTATTCACTTCTTACCTTTCTTTGTATGGTTCAGATATAAGTGCTACTTTGGTGAAACCAGACCCAGATAGTAAGCCCATAATTTCTAATACTCTTCCATAATTAATTGTTTTATCACCCCTTACATAAATTCTTGTATCAGTTCTATTTTTTGAAACCGCTAAGACTTTTGCTATTATTTTTTCATATTCAACTTTTGACTCTTGAATATAAATTTCACCTTTAGAGTTTATTGTCAAAGTCAGTGGTTCAGCTTCCTCAGGAAGAGAGTCGGCAGAACTTTCTGGTAAATCAACCTGAACTCCTACAGTTAACAAAGGGGCAGTAACCATAAAAATAATTAAAAGCACCAACATTACATCTACAAATGGTGTTACATTTATTTCGCTCATTGGTTCTTTTGATGAACGATTTAATTTAAAAGCCATTTTAGATAATCGTTAAAAATCTTTTTGAGAAATTTTCTAATTTTTGGGAATACTTAATTGAGTCATTATTAAATTTATTATATGCAACAACCGCAGGTATTGCTGCTAGTAGACCTAATGCAGTTGCGAAAAGAGCTTCAGCTATTCCAGGTGCAACAATTGCCAAACTCGTATTTCTTGAAATTGCGATAGATTGAAAAGAGTTCATGATTCCCCAAACTGTTCCGAATAAGCCTATGAATGGAGCTGTTGATCCAACTGTTGCTAAAAAAGTAAAACCTTTAGTGATTTTTGATATTTGTTTTTCAATACCCGTCTCTAACATTGTAGTCATCCTATTATTTAAATCTGTTCTAGATCTTCTCTTCAATAAGTTTTGCATCGCATCTTTAAATATTAAAGCCATCGGATCTTGAACGTTTGCTGGTAAATTATTATAAAAAGTTTCTGCAGATTTAGAATTCCAAAACTTTACTTCAAACTCTTCAGTAGATTGATTTATTTTTTTAAACAATCTATATTTTTCAATTATTACTGCCCATGAATATATAGAACAAGCTATTAACATTATAATCACTGACTTAACAACTATGTCAGCTCTAATAAATAAATTTATTAAAGAAAAATCAGCACTTGAGGCTAACCCAACCGCTTGCGACGTGATATCAGCTTCCATATCGTCTTCTCACACTTAAATGTGTCATGATTTTGTCTTAATATTTAAAGCTATTCATCAATTTTGTAAGTTTCATGATAAAAACTTGCTATCAAAATTGCATCAGCTTTATTTGAGTCTTTCTTTCTCGATAATTGAGATGAAAAATAAGGGAATATTTCTATTGCTCTTGTCCTGCTGGCATCTTTCTCAGAATTTAAAAGATTAAAATATTTTTTCCATTTTGTGGGCCTTACAAAGTACATGGGTAATTGCATCGCGGTACAAATACCCTTTAAAATTCCAAACGATTGTCCAAAATTAAACATACTAGTAACGCCTTGGCCAGGCATTGCAGAAACATGTTCAATCACAACTCTAATTTGATTTTTTTCAAATTGTTTAATTCTCTTGGTAATTTCATTATAAACTTGGGAGCCATTTACTTGTTTTTTATTTTTTTTACCATCTGTCATTATAGGCATTTCGATAACATCTAGGATTTTTCCATTATCTAAAAAACAAATTGAACCAGAAATTCCAGGATCTATACCTATTATTAACATAATTTAATTTACAAATTCAGCATTAGAATAAACATTTTGTACATCATCATTGTCTTCAAGTAATTCAAAGAAATTTATTAAATCTTCATTTTTTTCTTTAGAAATTTTTACACTATTAAGTGGCACCCATTCAATTTCTGTTGATATGAAATTAGTAATTTCTTTTTCTAATTCTTTCTTAACATTATAAATTTCACTAACAGGACATTGTATTTCGTGAAAATCATTTTCCGATTTACATTCATCAGCTCCAGCATTAGTAGCTAGCTCAAAAATTTGATCATCTGAGACTTCTTTTTTATCGATCTTTATTATACCTAATTGGTTAAAATTATGAGAGGCGGAACCCTGAGTTCCTAGATTGCCACCTGCTTTTTGAAAAATTGTTCTAATACTGGACGCTGTTCTATTTTTATTATCTGTTAATGCTTCTATTATCACTGCTACTTTTTCTGGTCCAAAGCCCTCATATCTCAAATTTTCAAAATTTAACTCAGTATTAACTGAAGATTTATCAATTGCTCTTTCAATATTTTCTTTTGGCATATTTGCTGATCTTGCAGCTTGAATCGCAGATCTTAATCTTGGATTCATTGCTGGATCTTTATCTCCAAGTTTTGCTGCAACAGTAATTTCTTTCGACAACTTTGAAAAAATTTTAGATCTTTGCTTATCTGCTTTACCTTTTTTATGTTTTATTCCTGCCCAATGAGAATGTCCTGCCATAAACTAATTAAGTATTCTTTAGCTGACCTCCAAAAACATAGCTTTCAATTTTATTTGCTAAACCAGTTTTTATATCACAATCAACAATTACTCCACTTAAAGTAGCATCACCAATTGCTGGAAAATGTTTGGTAGACTCTTTTTTCATAAATCTGTTCAAAGAGTTATCTTTATTCATACCAATAACTGAGTCATAATCACCACACATACCTGCATCTGTTTGATAAGCTGTCCCATTTTTCAAAATTCTTGCATCATTTGTTGGAATGTGTGTGTGTGTTCCAACTACTAGAGTAGCTTTACCATCAAAAAAATATCCTATTGCATTTTTTTCACTAGTAATTTCTCCATGAAAATCAACAACTAGAAAATCATAATCCTCTTTTAGTTTGTGCTCTTTTAAAAATTTTTCTGAAATCTCAAATACGTCATCGCATTTTTTCATAAAAACATTTCCCATTAAATTTAAAACACCAATTTTTACATTTTTTTCATTTTGAAAAACTTCAAATCCTTTACCTGGTGCTGGCTCAAATAAATTTTTCGGGCGAAGTAACCTATTTTCATTATCGATAAATTTCATAATATCTTTTTGATCCCAAACATGATTACCAGTAGTAATGACATCAACACCACATTTAAAAAAATCCTCACAGATTTCTTTTGTTAATCCAACTCCTGCCTCAGCTGCATTTTCTCCATTGACAATTACAAAATCAATTTTATTCAATTCTTTTTGGCTTAAAAGATTATTCAATATTTTTGAACAACCTGAGTTCCCTACCACATCTCCTAAAAATAAAATTCTCATATAAAATTTTTATCTGTTACAATAAAATCCAGTTTCATATCATATTTGTTAGCCGGTATTTTTTTAACTTTTTGAAAAGAATAAGCTAAACCGATTAATATAATTTTTTTGTTTTTTTTTACCTTCTTAATATACCTATCGTAATAACCACCTCCATAACCTATTCTATTTAAATGATTATCAAAAGCTACAAGTGGTACTAAAAGAATACTCGGGTAGACAATTTGATCTGATGAAGGTTCAGGTATTCCATATTTATTTATTGATAGAGGCTCTTTTGTTGACCAGTATAAAAAATCCATTTGATTATTTTTTTTAATTTTTGGCAATGATATTTGATAACCAAGTTTTTCAAGTTTACTTAGAATTTGAATTGAATCAACTTCATGATTATATGGATAATAACCACCAATTATTTTTCTATTTACTTTTTCTTTTTTTAAAATTTTTACAATATTACTAAATTTTATAACTAAATTTTTATTGTTATTTAGTTTTCTTGCTTTTAATAATTTTTTTCTAATCTCAGATTTATTCACTAGAATTTTACTTAGAAATATTTTCTAAATTTGCTTTTTCAACAAAACTTGAAATTTCATCAGCAGCTTCGTCAATTAACTTCTCATAACTCTTTTGATTTATTTCAATTTCATTTTTTAATTTAAGGTGATCTTTATTAAGTGAGTTTATTTCCAGCTCTTTCTTATCTCTATACTCATAAATTAAAGTTTTGAGCTCTTTAAATTTATTTGAGAGATCTCTCAACTCATTCTTTTTTTGATCTACTTTTTTTTTAGTTTCATAATATTCATCCATTACTTTAACAGCTGTGATTAACAGAAGTTTATTCTCTCCAAGATTTCCAAGCTCATTTTTAAGATTATTAAATTTCTGATTGATTTGAATTAATAATTCTTCAAGATGCTCTTCCTGGCCGTCCTCACAAGACAACAAAAATTCTTTCCCATTAAACTTAATACTTACGTTTGCCATTTATCTATCTCATCTAACAAAATATCTGTTTCTTGATTTAATTCATCAATTTTTTCAGAAAACTCAATCTGTCTTTTTTGTTCAGCTTTTTCTTGATTTTGTAATTCGTCTAATTTTTTACTTAAACTATTATAATCATTAATTAAACTTTTATATTTTTCTTCTATTTCTTGCTTTTCAATTTCTAATTGATTTTTTTGACTACTTAAATTCTCTATATTTTTTTTAACGTCTGGGTTTTTTAAGTTTAAATTTTTTAATTTTGCTAAAGCTAAATTTAATTTTTTTTCTTTTTCGATCACAGAATTCATATATATATGATTATATTATTAAATAGAATCTTCTTAGTCTAGGCAGGATAATTACTTGAATAAACTTTATAAAGAATTAGCGAATTGTATCAGATTTTTGTCTATTGATGCTGTCCAAAAAGCTAATTCTGGGCATCCAGGTATGCCTATGGGAATGGCTGATGTTGCAACTGTTCTTTTTAAGGATTTCTTAAACTTTAATCCAAAAAATCCAAATTGGATTAATAGAGATAGATTTGTTCTTTCAGCAGGACATGGTTCTATGCTACTTTACTCGCTCCTCTATCTAACGGGTTATAAAAGTATTTCTTTAAGAGAAATTAAAAAATTTAGACAACTTAATTCAATATGTGCAGGTCACCCCGAATATCATCCAAACACTGGCATAGAAACTACAACAGGGCCTTTAGGACAGGGAATATCCAATGCAGTTGGTTTTGCAATCTCGGAAGAAATTTTAAAAAAAAGATTAGGAAAAAAAATTATCAATCATAAAACTTACGTTTTAGCGGGTGATGGTTGCTTGATGGAGGGAATAAGCCATGAAGCTTTAAGTCTTGCTGGACACCTAAAACTTAAAAACCTGATATTACTTTTTGATAACAATTCAATTTCAATAGATGGTCCAACTAGCTTAGCAGTCTCTGATGATCATGAAAAAAGGTTTAAAAGCTATGGGTGGAACTATTTAAAAATTAATGGACATAATTTTAAAGAAATAACAAAGGCTCTTAAAAAAGCACAAAAATCAAAAAAACCTATAGCAATCTCTTGTAAAACTACAATTGGATACGGATCCCCAAATAAGGGTGGTAAAGCCTCATCTCATGGCAGTCCATTAGGTGAAGATGAAATAAGATTAGTCAGAAAAAAATTGAACTGGCCACACAATACTTTTGAAATTCCAAAAAACTTAATGGATCAATGGAGATCAATCGGTAAAAAAGCATCAATAAAAGCTAATAAGAATATAAAAAAATTTTCACTAATATTTAATAAAAATACTATCAATGCAGAAATAGAAAAAGCAAAATCAGACTACTTAAAAAAATTACAACCATTAGCTACTAGAAAATGTTCAGAAAAATTTTTGGAAATTGCATCCAAACTTCCAAACTTAATTGGTGGATCAGCAGATTTAGCAGGATCCAATAATACCAAAACCAAAAATCATAAAATTATTCAATCAAATGATTTTTCCGGAAATTATATCCATTTTGGAGTAAGAGAACATGCGATGTGTGGTATTATGAATGGTATCTCACTTCATAGTGAGCTTGTTCCTTATGGTGGAACTTTTTTAATATTTAGCGACTACTGTAAACCATCAATAAGACTAGCTGCTATGATGAAACAAAAAGTTATCTATGTTTTTACACATGATTCGATTGGTCTTGGAGAAGATGGACCAACTCATCAACCAATAGAACAATTGACAAGTTTACGATCAATACCAAATTTGAATATTTTTAGACCCTCTGACTTAATAGAAACTTTTGAGTGTTGGCAATTGGCATTAAATAGCAAAAGTTCTCCAAGCGTAATAGCCCTAACAAGACAAAGCTTAAATCCAGTTCGTACAAAAAAATCATCAAAAAATTTGTCTTTAGCTGGCGCTTATGAAATTTTAAGAACGAGTAATAAAATAAGCGCAACTATTATAGCAACAGGATCTGAAACTAGTCTTGCAATAGACGTTAGTCATAAATTAGCCACAGATGGCATTTACTCAAAAGTAATATCAATGCCTTGCCAGGAATTATTTGATCAACAAAGTGAGATCTACAAAAATAAAATTTTAAATGAAACTAAGCTTGTGATTTCTATAGAGGCCTCTGAAACTGGTTATTGGAAAAAATATACTGGCAGCAAAGGACTTAATTTTGGAATTGATGATTTTGGAAAAAGTGCGCCTTATAAAGATATATATAATCACTTTGGATTAAGCTCAGAGATAATAGTAAAAAAAATTAAAAAAAGATTATGACAGTCAAAATTGGAATAAATGGAATGGGTAGAATTGGAAGAATGATTGTTCGATCAATTATCGAGAATAAAAATAAAAATATAGAAATTAAATACATCAATAATAGAACTAATTCTGAAACCTGTTCATCTCTATTAAAATATGACTCTATTCACGGAAAATTTAATGCAAAAATAGATTTTGATGAAAACCATATTATTATCAACAAAGATAAAATTTTATTTGGCCAAGAAACAAATTTAAATGATATTAATTGGAATAAATATGGAGTGGATTATGTTTTAGAGTGTACAGGTAAATTTAACTCTAAAGAAAAATTACTAGCACATATTAATAATGGTGCAAAAAGAGTTATTGTCTCTGCTCCGTGTAAAGATGCTGACAAAACTATTGTATATGGAGTAAATGAGACTGAATTGAAAAAAGAGGATAAGATTATATCTGCTGCTTCTTGCACAACAAATTGTCTTGCCCCTGTGGCCCATGTTTTAAACGAAAATTTCGAAATTGAAAAAGGGTTCATGACCACAATTCACTCCTTTACAAGTGACCAAAGAATATTAGATAATTCTCATAAAGACCCAAGAAGAGCCAGGTCGGCAAGCCAGTCTATTGTGCCAACCTCAACAGGTGCATCAAAAGCAATCGGTGAGATTATACCTTCCCTTAAAGGTAAATTAGAAGGTGTGGCTATGAGAGTCCCTACGCCTAACGTTTCATTGATTGAACTAGTCTTTTGCACAAAAAAAGACATTACAATTGATAAAATTAATTTAGCATTTCAAAATTTTAGCAAAAAAAATAAAATTCTTGAAACTACAAAAGAAAAACTTGTTTCAATCGACTTTAATCATAATCCTGCTTCTTCAATAGTAGACGAAAGCTTAACAAAAGTGGTGAGTAAAAATATGGGTAAAATTTCAGCCTGGTATGATAACGAATGGGGTTTCTCAAATAGAATGTGTGATATTGTAGAATATCTTCATAAGAATTCTTAATGAACAATATTAAAGATTGTGAAAATCTTAGTAGTAAGAGAGTTTTATTAAGATTAGATCTAAACGTCCCTTTGAAAAAAGGTGACATTGTAGACGAGACCAGAATAATTAAAATTATACCTGTTATCGAATTTTTAATAAAAAGAAATGCAAAAATTTTAATAATTTCTCATGTCGGACGCCCTAAAGGCAAATTTAATAAAGATCTCTCTCTTAAGCCAATTTGTGATTACTTAGAAAAAAAGATACAAACTAAAGTCAACTTTATAAGTGAGGACATTTTAAAAATCAAAAGAGATGATTTATTTAAAGAGCCTGAGGAGAAAGTTGTCTTTTTTGAAAACATAAGATTTTATGCAGCAGAGGAAAAGAATGAGTCAAATTTTTCAAAACACCTAGCTAGTTTTGCAGATTTGTTCGTAAATGATGCTTTTTCTTGCTCACATAGAACACATGCCTCAGTATGCAAAATTACAGAATTTCTGCCATCATTTGCTGGATTACAATTTGAGAGTGAGATAAATGCTTTAAAAAAAGTTACTATTGAAATCAAAAAACCAATTACTTGTATTATTGGTGGATCAAAAATTTCTACAAAAATAGACATAATCAAAAATTTAATACCTAAATTTAATAACATAATCTTTGTGGGAGGTATGGCTAACAATATTCTGAGCTTCAAAGGTAATAAAATTGGAAAATCAATTAGTGAGGAAAATTGTGAAAGTACAATACAAGAAATTTTTGAAATTTCAAAAAATTCACTCTGTGAAGTTACTTATCCAGAAGATGTTTTAATAGGCAAAAGTGCAGATGACGATGCTCAGATAAAAGATCTCAAGGACATAACAGATGATGATTTAATCTTAGACGTGGGACCTAAAACACTTAAAAGAATAAAAAATATAATTGAAAATAGCGAAACAGTTCTTTGGAATGGTCCTGCTGGTTATTTTGAAAACCCAAATTTTGCTAAAGGTAGCATTGAAATTGCAAAAACAATTATTAAAAAAAATAAAAATAATTCAATTTTTTCTGTAGTTGGTGGAGGAGATACTGTGGCAGTTGTTAATCAGCTAAATGCAATTAAAGATTTTAATTTTGTTTCAACTGCTGGTGGTGCTTTTTTAGAATATCTTGAAGGAAAAGAACTTCCTGGTATAAAAGCCCTAAATTAAAATGTCAGAACTAAATAATACAGCATTAAAAATTTTAGGAAACGGTAAAGGAATTTTAGCTGCAGATGAAAGTACTGCAACAATGACAAAAAGATTAGATAGTGTAAATGTTCCCTCAACCCCAGAAAACAGATTGTTGTTCAGAGAAACGCTTTTTAGCTCATCCTCAATGAAAGATTGTATTGGAGGTGTAATTCTTTACGATGAAACAATTAAACAAACATCATCCAAAAAAATTACAATTCCAGAATTAATCTCAGATACAGGCTCATTGCCAGGTATCAAAGTAGACACAGGAGCAAAAATTTTAGCTGGTTCTCCAGATGAAAAAATTACTGAGGGTCTTGATGGATTAAGGGAAAGATTAAAAGAATATTACAAATTAGGTGCAAAATTTACTAAATGGAGAGGTGTTTATAATATAACTAAAAGTTATCCAAGCAAACTCTCAATACACTCTAATGCACATGCATTAGCGAGATATTCCGCTCTAGTTCAAGAGTGCAATATGGTTCCAATAGTTGAGCCTGAAGTTTTAATGGATGGTGATCATTCTGCTAAAGAGTGTTTAGAAAAAACTTCTGAAGTTATAAAAAAATGCTTTGAAGAACTAATAATACACAAAGTAGATTTGAAGGGAATTATACTAAAACCTAATATGATTTTAGCAGGAAATAGATCTAAAGAAAAAATTACTAATGAGGAAGTGGCAAAATTAACTTTAGAATGTTTAAAATCCTCAGTACCCCCAGAAGTTCCGGGAATAGCTTTTCTGTCTGGAGGTCAATCCGAAATAGAAGCGACAGAAAACTTGAATTTAATTAATAAACACAATAATACGAACTTTGTAATGAGCTATTCTTACGGGAGGGCTCTTCAGCAAGGTGCCTTAAAGTATTGGTCAAAAGATATTAAAAATATTGAAGGTACTCAGCAGATTTTTAACCACCGAGCTAAAATGAATACATTAGCTGCTCAAGGGAAATGGTCAAAAGATCTTGAGATATAATAAAAAAAGATTTATTTACTTAATATCCCCTTCTAAAATTGAAAAAAATTTTTTTAAAAATTTAAAGGAAGTATTAAAACAAAAAAAAACAAGTTTTTTTCAACTACGACTCAAAAAAAATAGTTTCAAAAAAAAATTAATAATTGGACGTAAAATTCAAAAGATATGTAAAAAATTTAAGGTAAAATTTATAATTAACGATGATGTATACCTTGCAAAAAAATTAAATGCCGATGGATGCCATCTTGGTCAAAATGATATGAAAATTAGAGATGCAAGAAAATTAATTGGAAATAAAATAATTGGAATTACATGTCATAATTCAATTAAATTCGCAAAAATTGCAATAAAAAATAAAGCTGACTATTTAGCTTTTGGAGCTTTTAATTTATCTAAAACAAAAAAAGTTAAATATAAAGCATCCATAAGTTTACTTAAAAAAGCTCAGAAGATTACAAATATCCCAATTGTTGTAATTGGTGGTATTAACTTTAATAATTATAAAAATCTTTTGTTGAATAAGGCAAACTTTTTAGCTATTTCAGGCTACATTTGGAAAAATAAAAAACATAAACCAAAGAACGCGATAAAAAAATTAATATGAAAATTAATGCAGGTGAAATTAGAGTGGGCATGTTGCTAGAATATAAAAATGATTTGTGGCAGGTGCTTAAAACACAGCATGTCAAACCTGGAAAAGGTGGAGCATTTGCACAAGTGGAGATGAAGAGTGTAAACAAAAATACTAAACTTAATGAAAGATTTAGATCCAGTGAAACTATTGAAAAAGCCTCATTAGAAGAAACTAATTTTACATTTTCATATGAAGACCAGGAAAAGTACTTTTTTATGAATCCAAAAAATTTTGAACAAACAGAAATTCAAAAAAGTCTAATAGGTGAAAAAGGGAAATTATTGACTGAAAATCTTGAAGTAACAATAAGTTTTTATAATGATAACCCAATTTCTGTGAATTTACCAAACCAAGTAGCTTGTAAAATTGAAACTACAGATGCTGCATTAAAAGGTCAAACTGTTTCATCATCTTATAAACCTGCAGTTTTAGACAATGGATTAAATATTCAGGTACCACCATTTATTGAGGCAGGAGATAATGTTGTCATAGATACCAGAAATTTGGAATACATTAAGAAGATTTAATTCATGAATTCGATATCAGCAAATCTCAATGTGATGATAAAGGCATGTGAAAAAGCATCTAAAATTTTGATAAGAGATTTTGGTGAATTAGAGAAGTTACAAGTTTCCAAAAAAGGACCAAGAGATTTTGTAACTAATTCTGATGTTAAAGCAGAAAAAATAATTATAGAGGAACTTAAAAAGGCAAGACCAAACTATTCAATCATTAGTGAAGAGAATGGTGTTGAAAATAATAAAGATACTTCTAATTCATGGATAATTGATCCTATTGATGGAACAATTAATTTTTTACATGGAATACCACATTTTGCGATATCTATCGCACTGAAATCAAACGATGAGATTATATGTGGATTGATTTTTGATCCTATTAAAGATGAAATGTTTTACGCTGAAAAGAATAATGGAGCTTTTTTTAATAATCAGCGAATAAGAGTTTCAAAAAAAAATAATTTGGATGAATGTTTATTTGCAGTTGGAAAGTTAAAGAATGAACCGAGCTTTACTTATAGAAGATCTGGATGTGCTGCACTTGATATTGCATACGTTGCATCTGGAAGACTAGATGGATATGCACAAAGTAACTTAAATTTATGGGACATAGCAGCAGGTATTGTTTTAGTAAAAGAAGCAGGTGGAATGATTAATGATATTGATCTAAATAATATTAAAAATATAAAAGTTTTGGCTTCATCAGCAGAAATTAATACTAAATTTAAAGAAAAACTGGGCAACTTTTAATTGTTTTAAAAATTTCTTTTGTTATAAGTCTCGTGATGAAAAAAAAAATACACCCTAATTACCATTCTATAAAAGTTGAAATGACAGATGGTTCACAATTTGAGACAAGATCTACTTGGGGGGCAGAGGGAGATGTTCTTAAATTAGAAATTGATCCAAAATCACATTCTGCGTGGACAGGTGGAAAACAAAAGTTATTAGATAAAGGTCGAATAAGTAAATTCAATAAAAAATTCCAAAACTTTAGATCAGAAAATAAAAGCTAATGACAAACGCTCCCTTAATGCCTATGGCAACAGCTGTATGGCTAGTAGAAAATACAACACTCACTTTCAAACAGATAGCTGATTTTTGTAAATTACATGAAGTAGAGGTTCAAGGGATAGCTGATGGTGAGGTCGCAAAAGGCATTAAAGCATATAATCCAATAATCTCAGGACAACTCTCAAGAGAGGAAATTGAATTATCATCAAAAGATCAATCAAGACCTTTGGAAATAAAGAATACTGATATTGAAATATCAAATTCAGAGAAAAAAATTAAAAAATATGTTCCTCTATCAAAAAGGCAAGATAAGCCAGACTCGGCATTGTGGCTGATTAAAAGTCATAATATTTTAAAAGACTCACAAATTGCAAAGCTCGTTGGTATAACTAAAAATTCTGTCACTTCAATAAGAAATAAAAGTTATTGGAATTATAATAATTTGAATCCAAAAGACCCCGTTGCTTTAAATTTATTTACACAAAAAGATTTAGTTCAAGCACTAGAAAAAGCTGAAAGGCGAATTAAAAGAGAGAAAAAACAAAGAGAGAAACAAAACTACTAAATATAATCCTTTATGATGAATAAATTAGATAGACATAAAAATTTAAAAATGTTAACTACACGTTTTTTTGGAGGTATTTATTAAAATAGAAGTTAAAGATAATAATGTAGAACAAGCTCTTAGAGTTTTGAAAAGAAAACTTCAGAGAGATGGTTTTTTTAAAGTGATAAAATTAAAAAATACTTATGAAAAACCTTCTGAGAAAAAAAAAAGAATTCTTCAAGAAAATATTAAGAGAGTAAAAAAACTTAATAAATTAAAAAATAGAATTTAAGCATATCGCGGGGTGGAGCAGTCTGGTAGCTCGTCAGGCTCATAACCTGAAGGTCGACGGTTCAAATCCGTCCCCCGCAACCAATTTGAAGATAAAATTAATTCACTTAAACGTCTTAATTAAAAAATATATATTTTATACAATACCTAAAATAAAATATAATATACAATCAAATAGTGACTAGCAAAAAATTTCAAATTCTACTCCCTGTTTTTAACGAGGGTTTAACAATAAAAAAAACTCTTTATGATATTTATGATGCTTTGAAAAATGACATTGATTTTGAATTTATTATTTCAGAAGATGGGAGTACTGATAATACAAAAAAAATCCTAAATGATCTCAAGAAAGAACTTCCTATGATTTTGGTTTCTGAAGACAAAAGAAAATATTATTCTTTGGCTGTCCTGGACGGTATCAAAAAAGCTTCTTCAGATTTTTTATTAATAATGGACTCAGATGGTCAATGTGATCCTAAAGATATAATAAAGTTTTGGGGTGAGAGAAATGCTTCTGATTTAATTTGTGGCTATAGATCACCTAGGCATGATTATGCCTATAGGAGATTTATCTCGAAGATTTTTTATTTTATTTACAACATTCTGTTCAAAGTCCCATTAAGAGACCCTAGTTTTGCTTTTGTTTTTATGAATAAAAAAACTTACTCAAATTTGAATAATTTTGTTCCATATTTGCCCGATGGTTTTTTTTGGGAATTTAACGCTCGAGCAAATAAATTAAACTTTTCATTCAATGAAATTAAAATCAATCACAGAAAAAGAAGTTCTGGAGATACAAAAATTTACACCTTGAGTAAATTACCAAAAATTGCCTATAATAATTTTACGGGTCTTTTAAAATTAAAAAAAGAAATTGGATAGTGATTTTAATTGTTGGAGCAAACGGTTTTTTTGGCACTCAACTTCAAAAATTATTTTTAAAAAAAAAGATCAAATTTTTTGCTTCTGATATCTCTTTGAAAGAAAATAATTATTTAGATATTAGAAATAAAAATTCAATCAAAGATATAATTAAAAAAAACAATATTAATATTATAATAAATTGTTCTTGTGAACCGGCCACCAGTAAGTCTAAAAATAAATTATGGAGTACTAACGTAGAGGGAAACAATAACTTAATAAAATGCTGTTTAGAATTTGATATTAAAAAATATATTTACATATCAACTTCAGCGATATGGGTAAAAAATTACAAGAATCCTGTTGACGAAAGAGAAGAATATAACCCAGTAGAAAATTATGGGAAATCAAAAGTACAGGCAGAAAAAGATATTATAAGTTCAAATTTAAATAATTGGACGATATTTAGAGTTCCAATGATAGTCTCTAAAGAGAGATTGGGAATTTTAAGCTTATTATTTGATTTAATTATTTCAAATAAGAAAATTCCTTTATTAGGAACAGGAGAAAATATTTTACAATTTATTCATGCTGATGATTTAAGTAATTATATTTATTTATCACTGAGCACAATCGAGAAGAATATATATAACGTTGGTAGTGAGGAAAATGTATCTTTAAAAGGCTTGATAAAGAAATTAATACACGAGTCAAATTCTAAATCAAAAATAATCTTAATTAAAGATCTTGGATTTTCATTTATTTTAAACTTTTTAAATAAGTTAAATTTATCACCATTAAATATTTATCATTTGAATATGTTGAAATATTCTTTAACTTTAAATTCAAACAAAATTTATAAAAATTACAAAATCAGACCTAAAATAAAAACAAGTGCAATGATATTAGAGGCTCTTAATAATTATAAAGAAAACCTTGGTAAAAATACAATCAATACAGAGATTACAAATCCTATTAAACCTGGTGTATTTAAAATAATTAAATTTTTTCTTTAAAAAGTATAAAATAAAGGTATTTTTTTTATTCCATGATAGTAAACATAAGCAATTGTTAAAATAACAAATTCCCAAATAAATAAAAATGTGATTGTACTATTTTTATTTAATCTCAAATTTACAATGTGATCTTTTGAAAAAAAAATATAGTACGTGAATAAATATAGCGGATCAAACCATTCTTGATACACAGAATTTACAAAACCATAATTTAAATAAATCAATGGTAAAATCAAAAAATATTTATAATTATTTGATTTTATAATTGAGATTATGTAAGCGAAAAAAGCAGAGGAGATTAAAATAAGAAGTTTAGGATCATTATTTAAAAAAAAATAATTGAATTTGACAATATACCCTCCACTTTTAAGAGGATAATTAATGTCATTAAATAACAGATATTTTATAAAAAAAACTATTATGAAAATTAATAAACATTTCTTTGAGAAGAAAATTTTTAAAAATCGTGAAAAATTTATTAACACTATAGGTATAGAATAAAAAAAGAATAAAGATGATATTTTTGGTATATTTAAAAGTATATTTTCTAAACTTAAACCACCTGATGCACTGGTAGCTTGAGATATATCTCTAAATACACCCCAAATATATAAAACATAAAATCCAGGTAATGATAAAAGTGAATAGATAACAATAGTAAAAATTAATTCTTTCTTATTATTGTTCAATAATAAAATTAAAATGTGAAATACTGCTAAAAACAAAAATTGTTGTCTAACGTATAAAGTTAAAGAAATTAACACAGTTAATATCAAATTATTTTTAAAAGAGGTTTTTTTTTGAATTAATAAATTTAGAAAATAAAGTGAAGGTATCAAAAAGAAAAAAGATAAGTTTTCTGTCATTCCCCAGTATGAAGAGGATCTAAACCATGGACTTAATAATATAATAAAAGGTATTAGATAAACTAAAAAATTATTTTCAAAATCAATTTTTTTTAGTTTTAAAAACTGATAAAAAATAAAAATTATTAACAAATTAAAGATTGTATTATTTAAACAATAAAATAAATTTTTTTTAGCAGGATTAAAAAATGATTGAAAAGTATGAAAAAATGGAAATGTAGCCTCTCCATAGCTTTGATAATTTCTAATAGTCTCAAAGTAATCTTTTCTTAGATCATTAATTATTATCCAAATATGATGTTCTAAATCTATATGACCAGCTCCATTTGTAATTTCTCTGAGATAAAATCCTAAAAAATAACTTGATAATAATAAAAAAATTAGAAAAAGGCTGAGTTTATTTCTTTCAAACTTGATCATTTTAAATTATTTATTCTTCTTTCTCAAAAAAAATTCAAATCAAATTGATTGTCTTTTTATATGTAATTTAATCAAATCTTAAAATTAGATTTCTTACTATCAATCAAAAAATTTTTTACTGTTTCTTGAGTAAGTTGATCAAAAGATTTCCCAAAGTTTTGAATTTTTTCAATTATAGCAGGGGGTATTGTTATTATATGACATCCAATTTGTTTTGCTTGAGTATAGTTATATGGCTCTCTTACACTCGCCCATAAAATTTCTACATTTTTGTATCTTTTTGCCATTTTGATACTTTTTACAAATTCAGGAACAGGATCTTTACCAACATCACCTGCTCTTCCAGCAAAAATTGAAATTATAACCTTTGTTTTTTTATTAATCATTTTTAAAATTTTGGCTGTTTGATTTGCGGTATAAACTGCTGTTATATTCAATTTAATATTTTGATTATTCAAATACTTTATTACTTTTCCAGTAAATTGATTTTTTGAATTTACAATTGGCACTTTTACATAAATATTTTTACCCCATTTATTTATTTCTATTCCTTGCTTAATCATAGTTTTATGGTCATCAGCAAATACTTCAAATGAAATAGGTTTATTTTTACAAACTCTGAGTATTTGTTTCGAGTATAATTTATAGTTTTTTGCACCTGCTTTTCTCATCAAACTAGGATTTGTTGTAAAACCCTTCACTATTTTTTTATTATTAAACTTTTTAATGAGATCTAAATCTGCAATATCACAAAAAATTTTTATACTCATTTAATTTATAAATTTTTTGTTATTTCTTCGGTCATTTTTTTTGCATCAGCAAACAACATTAATGTATTTTCTTTATAGAAAAGATCATTGTCAATTCCAGCATATCCTGGTGATAAACTTCTTTTGACAAACAATACTGATTTACATTTTTCAACATCTAAAACTGGCATTCCATAAATTGGACTTTGAGGATCAGTTTTTGCCACAGGATTTGTTACATCATTAGCTCCTATTACGAATGCTACATCTGCGTTTGCAAAATCGTTATTAATCTCCTCCAATTCAAAAACTTCATCATAAGGTACATTAGCTTCCGCCAATAGCACATTCATGTGGCCAGGCATTCTACCTGCTACAGGGTGAATAGCATAGGATACTTTTATGTCATTTTTTTTTAAAGTATCCACCATTTCTCTTAAAGCATGTTGAGCTTGAGCGACTGCCATTCCATATCCAGGAACAATTATTACTGATGAAGCATTCTTCATTAAAAAAGCAGCATCATCTGCATTACCACTTTTGACTGGTCTTTGCTCTTTTGAGACATTTTTAGATGTTTCATCTGTTGCTCCCCATCCACCTAAAATAACATTGAAGAAAGAACGATTCATACCTTTACACATTATGTATGATAAAATTGCTCCAGATGATCCAACAAGCGCTCCGGTTATTATTAAAGCTGTATTCTCTAAAGTAAATCCAATTCCTGCTGCGGCCCATCCTGAATATGAATTCAACATTGATATTACCACAGGCATATCAGCACCACCGATTGGAATAATTAGTAGAAAACCGATTAAAAATGAGACTGCTAATAATATCCAAAACAAATTTGATGACTGCGTTGAACATAAAAAATAAATTAAAACAATTATTGAAATTAAGATTATAGCGTTTAATGGATGCTGACCTTTAAATGTGATAGGTGAACCTGACATTATTCCTTGCAATTTTAGAAAAGCAATTACTGAGCCAGAAAATGTAATAGCTCCGACTGCGGCTCCAATTGACATTTCAATTAAACTACCAAGCTTTATGTTTCCAGGGTTTCCAAGATTAAATGCTTCAGGATTTAAAAAAGCAGAAATTGCAACAAAAACTGCTGCTAAACCTACCAAACTATGAAAACCTGCAACTAATTCTGGCATCGCTGTCATTGGTATTCTGTATGCAATTAAAGCTCCTATTGAACCTCCAACTAAAATAAAGATTAGAACGTAAATAAATCCACTTGAAAAATTACCAACAGATAAAAAAGTTACAGCTACAGCAATAATCATTCCTACGATACCAAAGAAATTACCTTGTCTTGATGTCTCTGGAGATGACAAGCCTCTTAAAGCCAAAATAAATAAGACACCAGAAACTAAGTAAAAAATTGCTGAAAAATTTGCTGATATCACTTTTTATCCTTTTTCTTTTTTTTATACATTGCAAGCATTCTTTGAGTAACCAGAAAACCACCAAAAATATTAATCGCTGCCAATGCAATAGCTAAAAAACCAAAAATGCTAGAATTATTAAAAACATTATCTGGATTACCGGATAATCCTGCGATTATTGCCCCAACAATAATTACAGATGAAATTGCGTTAGTCACAGACATTAAAGGAGTATGTAAAGATGGCGTAACGCTCCAAACAACATAATACCCTACAAATATCGAGAGAATAAATATACTTAGTCTGAATATTAAAGGATCAATTTCCATATTTTATTTAATGAGTGTTTTTTCTATTATTTCATCCTCTAAATTAATATTTAATTTTTTATTTTCTTTATCAAATAAATTTTCAACAAAATTAAACATATTTTTTGCATATAAGCTAGACGCAGACACTGGTAGTTTGTTTAAAATATTACTTTCACCCATAATTTTAACTCCGTTTTTTTCAGTAATTTCATCTGCTTTAGTAAATGCGGTGTTGCCACCTTGTACAGCGGCTAAATCATAAATAACAGAACCAGCTTGCATATTATTAATCATATCCTCTTTGATAATAATAGGTGCTTTTTTTCCAGGTATTAATGCTGTGCAAATAACAATATCAATCTTTTTTAAAGTTTCAGAAAGTAAATCCTCTTGTTTTTTTTTAAAGTCATCAGATGCCTCTTTCGCATAACCACCTTCTGTTTCTAAATTTTCAGCACCATCAACCATCAAAAATTTTCCACCTAAACTCTCAACTTGTTCCTTTGACGCCATCCTCACATCTGTAGCAAAAACTATACCCCCCATTCTTTTTGCTGTAGCAATTGCTTGTAGTCCAGCAACACCTGCTCCAACAACCAATATCTTTGCAGCCGGAACAGTTCCTGCAGCTGTCATCATCATAGGTATAGCTTTCTCAAAATTAGCAAATGCCTCGATTACTGCTTTATACCCAGCTAGGTTGGCTTGTGAAGATAAAATATCCATAGATTGAGCTCTTGTTATTCTTGGTAATAACTCTAAAGAAAAAAGTTTTATCTTTTTATCTTTTAACAGATCTAATTTTTCTCTGTTATCATAAGGGTTCAAAACACCAATTAGAGTTTGATCTTCTTTTAATAACGAACTTTTGTCATCAGACAATAATCCTAATTGTACAATAATATTTGAAAGATTTATTATTTCTTTATCATCACTTAAAAATTTTACACCAATCTTTTCATATTCCTCATCGGTGATACCTAAATGAGTTCCATAATTTTCAGATAACTGAACATCAAATCCCAGTGAAATATATTTTTTGGCAATTTCAGGAGTTATTGCAATTCTTTTTTCAATTTTTTGGTTTTCTAAAGTTGATCCGATTTTCATTGGGAAATTCTATAATAAGAATAGTGCCATTAGTATTAATACTGTCACTACCGCGACAGTTCCCCACAATACAAATTTTGTAAAATTATTCCAAGTTTTTTTATGGTTTTCATTATCCATAAAAATTACTTTTGTCTTGCTTTAAATTTTGGGTTTGTTTTATTGATGATATAAACTCTACCTCTACGTCTTACGAGTTTGGAGTTTAAATCTCTTTTCTTAATTGATTTGAGTGAACTTTTTATTTTCATAATTATATAGTTAGCCTGGCAAAGTCCTACTCTTCCATGTCTTAAGACAAAGTACCATCGGCGCTGAAAAGCTTGACTTCCGAGTTCGGAATGGGATCGGGTATTACCTCTTCGCTATAATCACCAGGCGGACTTTTTATACATTCATTGCCTTAGTTTTCAAGCAATTTTATCTGTATTTAATTAACGTTTTTAGTGCTTTTAAGGCGTCAGTTGTCTTGATTTTTTTTCCTTCTTTGTAACTTCTTCCATTATAGCTAATAGGTACTTCATGAATTTTGAAACCTAAGTTGGAAATTTTAGAAGTTACCTCCGGACAAAAAGCAAAATCATTTTCTTCAAGTGTGATTAAATCAAATAACTCTTTATGAAAAACTTTATAGCATGTATGGGCATCTGTTAAATTTTGTTTATTTAAAAAATTAGAGATTATCGTTAAAAAGTGATTACCAAAAATTCTTACTTTTGAATTAAATCCAGAAATTTTATATCTTTCTCGATTTAAAACTCTTGATCCATAAACAACTTTGAAATTTCCATCTATTATAGGTTTTAATAACTTATCGTAATCATCAGGGTCATATTCTAAGTCTGCATCTTGTATAATAATAATATTTCCAGATAAATTATTTTTAGCAGTCTTTATCGCTGCTCCTTTTCCTAAATTCTTATCATGGAAAAAAGTTTTGAAATTATCTTTTATAGAAAAATTTTCTTTTATTATTTCTGTTGTCCCGTCTGATGATCCATCGTCGACAATTAGTATTTCGTAGGATTTAAAATTATGATTATTTAAACTTAAAATAACTCTATTGATAATCTTAATTAGTGTATTTTTTTCGTTATAACAGGGAATGATAATTGATATTTTTATTAAATCTCTGTTTTTCATAATTTTACAATCATTCTATCAAAAACAGATAATTGTTTTTTTTATATATATTCAAATTTTTATAAGAGCAAATAAAAGGTATATCCCAACAAAGTCTACCTTGCCACCCATTCTGAGAATTATTTTTGACATCTGGTAGAAAAATTTTTGCGTGCTCGTTGCTATATTGAATATTCTCTAAATATTTATTATGTATCTTCTGAATACCAAAATAAATATCATTTTCTTTATAAAGTCTTAAAAAATTTTTTGAAACATTAAATAAAATAAAAATAGAAAAAAAAATTATAAAAACTTTTTTTGAAAACTGTTTGAAATAAAAAAAATTTAATAATAACATAAATATAAATGTCACAAATAAATGAATTGCAAATCTATAAACTGGTGAAAAATTAAGCCAAAATATAAATCCCACAAATAAAAAAATATGCATAAAGATATTCTCTTTAAAGAAAAATCTGTTTTCTCTTTCTTTTAAAAAAAATAAGAATAATATTGAAGGTAATAAAACTGTTAAGAAATGTTCTAATATTTCAACAAAATTTCTCTTAAACCAAAAATATATCCAATCAAAATTTTTGAGGTATTCCTCTGGAGTATAAATATCTTTAGCTAAATTGTAACTTTTATTAACTAACTCGAGTCCTTGTGATAATTTTAGATAATCCTGATTAAACCAAGAAACATTTAGGCATGTTAAATTCGTAGGGAAAAAAAAACATCCAGAGTAGATAAATTGTTGAACAAAAAAAGTTGTTAATAAAAAATAAACTAAAAAAAATCTAAAATTAAAAATTGAAAATTTGAGATTCCTAAAATACTTAATATATAAATAAAATGATAATAAAATAATTGGAAACGTGCTCAATTTAATAAGAATAGCAAATGTTGAAAAAGCAATTATTAAAAAAAAATAATTTTTTCTTTCTTGAATTATCTCTGTTTCAGAAAATTTAAAGAAATAATAAATTACTAATATTGAAAAAATAATTGCAGGTAGATCAACTCCAAATTCAGATATTCTTGTAAATTTAAGAAGAAAATAAAATTGTGTGACTACTAAATAATAATCACTCGAAATAAGATTTTTTTTTGATAAGACCTGGTTAAATGAAAAAATTATAAAACTTACATATAAAATAAAGCTCGGTAATGTGAGGAAATTAAAATTTTCAGCTTGTAGAAAAAATATTGAATAAATATTTAACCATAAGGAATTATAGGCATAGGTTGGATTGATATTTGAGTATCCAAATATTATTTTTTCTTCTATCAACCCTAAAGCATAAGGAAGATGATAGTAACCAAAGTCTTCGTGGTATTTCTGTGATAAATATATTGGTACTAACAATAAAGTAATAATGAAACAATAAGTAAGTTTTTTTCTTAACAGGTAGGAAAAATCAAAATTTTTTTTTATCAAGAAAATTAATATTCCAGTAAAAAAAATTAGAAAACTTAAAAGATAGTTTATTTTAAAGAAAAAATGAATAAAAGTTATTATTAATGAAATTATTATAAAACCTAAAAATAAATTTAGAAAAAAATTTTTTTTTAAATCTAATTTTAAAAGACTACCATAGCCAGATATTGAAATTGAAATCAAAATTACGCTTATGAAAAATATGAGTATTTGGTTAATAAACATATTCTGTTATTTTTGAGAATTTTTGAAATCCTTTATTATTTTATCTAATACTTTTGAAAAATTCATTTTTGATTTCCATCCATATTGATTTGCTAATGAAAGATTTAATTTTTTTCTCATGACACCATCTAGTTTTTTATCGTGATTAAATTTTATTAAAACTTCGGGGTCAATTTTTTTTTTTATAAAATCTGCATAATCTTTTATTGTCATCTCAGTGTTAGAGCCAATATTTATTAGAGCTTTCTTTGTTTTTTTTCTTAAAAAAAATTCACAGGCGTCTGCGACTTCATCAACATATAACAGCTCTCTCAAAGGTTTTCCTGTTCCCCATAATTTAACAATTTTGTTTTTTTTGTTTTTTTTGCTTGCTAAATATATCTTTTTAATCAATGCTGGAAGAAAATGTGATTTTTCTAAATCATAATTATCATTCGGACCAAATAAATTACAAGGCATAAGACAAATATAATTTCTATTATATTGCTTATTAAAAGATTCGATCATTTTGATACCAGCAATCTTTGCTACTGCGTAACTTTCATTAGTTTTCTCTAAAACACCTGTCATTATTTGACTTTCTTTGATTGGTTTATTTAAATATTTCGGATAAATACAACTCGAACCAAACAAGATAAGTTTTTTTACGTTATGTAAATGACTTAAAGAAATTAAATTTGTTTGAATTTGTAAATTATCACTTATAAAATTTGCGGGATATTCAATATTAGCTTTTATTCCACCAACTTTTGCAGCGGCAATAATTACTACATCTGGTTTTCTATTTTTAAAAAATTTTTCTACAGCATTTTGATTACGAAGATCGAGTTTTTTTCTATTAATTGTTATTATGTTTTTATAACCCTTTTTTTTTAGTTTTCTAAAAATTGACGATCCAAGCATTCCATTGTGACCTGCAATAAATACTTTACTTTTAATATTGATCATTAATATTTTTTAACTCGTGCTCTATCATTTCATCTATAAGATTATTAATAGATGTTTTTGGTGACCATTTTAATAATTTTTTTGCTTTTAAGGCGTTCCCTTTCAAATAATCAACTTCTAAAGGTCTAAAATATCTTTTTCTACATTCTATAATAACTTTTTTATTATCCTTGTTGATTGCATGTTCTTTAATACCTTTACCTTTCCATTTTAAATTAAATTTCATTTTTTTTGCAGCTCTATTTACAAAATCTTTTATAGTAAAAGTTTTTCCAGTGCCTATCACATAGTCGTCAGGTTTTTTTTGCTGTAACATTTTCCACATTGCTTCCACATAATCTCTTGCATGACCCCAATCTCTCTTAGAATATAAATTGCCTAAAAATAATTTTTTTTGGTAACCCTGTTTAATTCTTATTAAACCTTGAATAATTTTCTTTGTAACAAAAGTTTCACCTCTTATTGGGCTCTCGTGATTAAATAAAATCCCATTACACGCATATATTCCATACGCATCTCTATAATTTTTAGTAATCCAGTGAGCAAAACATTTTGAGACGCCATAAGGGCTAACTGGATGAAAAGGTGTTTTTTCATTTTGAAATTTAGTCGTTGTTTTACCAAACATTTCAGAAGTGCCCGCTTGATAAAATTTAACTTTTTTTTCTAAATTCAAACTTCTGATAGCCTCTAAAATTCTTAATGTACCAATGCCATTTACATCAGCACTATATTCTGGAACTTCAAATGAAACTTGCACATGAGATTGTGCTGCGAGGTTATATATTTCATTTGGAATAATTTTTTTAATTATATTTAATATTGATGAAGCGTCAGTCAAATCTCCATAAAGAAGTACAAAATTTGACTTATAATTTATATCTTTATAAATGTCATCAACCCTATGTGTATTTATTATTGATGATCTTCTTTTCACACCATACACAACATAATTTTTTTTTAGTAAAAATTTTGATAAGTAAGCACCATCTTGTCCTGTGACTCCGAATATTAATGCTTTTTTTTTATTCATCTAGATTCTGTTAATCATAAATTAATTCTATTTATATAATACAAACATATTTTTTATTCTAGGTTAAGTTAATTAATAACTTTAATCTTACTAAAAATTACCATTGGTATTAATCTTAAACTATAAATATATCTCTTTAAAAAGACTATTGGATTAAATACTAATCTAATAAACCATCCAAGATACAATTGATCAATAAGGGTACTAATTGGAGCTTGATCTTTTGTAAAAAATGATATCGCAGCTCCAGTGCACAAAATAGTTGTTTTAATTTTAAGATTATTTTTTAGATATAATCCCAAAATTTCTTGCTTACCGCCACCGATATTTGTCAAAATAAAGTCAGGTTTTACTTTTTTTATCTTTTTTAAAAGCTTCTTATCTGAAAAATTTTTTATTTCATAATTCGGTGCAAGATAGTTGTAAACTTTTTTTACTCCTAATTCTTTTAAAAAACTTTTATTTGATTTAGAAAACTTAAAATTTGGATCGATACAAAAAACTGATTTATGTTTATTTCTTTTTAAATAATCAAAAAATAAGTTTAAAAATTTATATCCTGAAAACTTATTTACGTTTATATTCTTAAAAATTTGCAATAATAAAACAAAAAATCCACTATCGAAAAAAACTAAATCTGCTTTTTTGATAGAGTTATAATATTCGTTTGAAAGATTAATAGAGGCCAAAGCGGGTCCGGCCGGAAAAACAAATAACCCCTTCTTAACAACAAACTTATTAAAATTTTTTTCATAAACATTGTTAAATATAATTTTTTTAAAAATAACTTTATTTATCATTCATAAATTTTTATCTAATTGATATTCAAGATTTTGTAAATCTACTTAAATTTGAACCACGTTTACTAATTTCGTTATTCATCCATTCATAAGTTCTTTTGAGTCCATCTTTTAATTTTATTTTGAAACTCCAATTTAAAACTTCTTTTATTAAATCATTATTGCTAGATCTCCCTCTTACACCCTTTGGCTTATCTAGTTGGTAATTACGTTCTAATTTTTTTATTTGAGAGATATTTTCGATTATATCTATCATTTGATTAATTGAAACCTGTTCATCGCTCCCAATATTAACTGGTTCAGAATAATCGGACTCAAATAATCTTAGCGTACCTTCGATGCAATCATCAATATATAGAAAACTTCTTGTTTGTTTTCCATCACCCCAAACTTCAATTTTATCTTCGTTATTTTTTTTTGCATTTATAATTTTCCTACACAAAGCTGCTGGAGCTTTTTCTCTTCCACCATCATATGTTCCGTAGGGACCATATATATTATGATATCGAGCAATTCTAATTTCAATTCCGTAATCTTCCATAAAGTGCCTGCACATACGTTCACTAAATAATTTCTCCCACCCATAACCGTCCTCTGGATCAGCTGGATATGCATCATTCTCTTTTAGTCCTTCTATAAATACATTTTGCTGTTTATTCTTATTGTATGCACATGCACTAGAGGAAAAAAAATATCTTTTTATTCCATTTTCCTTACAAGCAATTAACAAATTTGTATTAATAAGTACTGATTGCATACATTCAGCTTTGTTATTCTCTATAAAACCCATGCCTCCCATATTGCATGCCATATTAAAAACGTAATCAATATTTTTTGTAACACTTCTACAATTGTTTATTTCTTTCATGTCCATAGAATAATGATTTTCAACTTTATCATAATCCTGAAACCAATATTCTTTTGGTTTTATATCAGATGCTACTAAATAATTATTCCCATCCAGTAATTTTTTAATTAGATGGCCACCTATAAACCCTCCAGCACCTACGACTAGTATTTTTTTATTTTTTAACATGATCTATTTTTTAACACTTGATTTTAAAAATTGAATTAAAAAAATATAAGTAATCAGATATATAAAAAAAGTTAAAAAAAAATTTAAATTTAAAAAAATAAATAAAAATAAGGGAAAAATTGACATTAAAAAGAGAAATATATTTGAGAATAATATTGAAAATTTATTAACTAAAAGGTGATGTATATGCTTTCTGTCACCAATGAAAGGATTTTTTTTATTTATGGATCTACTTAACGTTAATCTCAAAAGGTCCAAACCAGGCAATAAAAGTAAGAAAAAAATTTCATCTGCATGAATTATATTTCTTTGAATATTATGCTCATAAATTAAAGATATAGATAAAATAATACTCAATAGATAAATACCACCATCACCTAAAAAAAACATATTTTTCGTATTTGGCAACATAACTATAAGAATTAAAATAATAGAAGTTAAATAAAAAAAATTAAAATTACTCCTGAATAATAAATACGAAAAAAAATAAATAAAAATTAAACAAGATTGTGCATTTATTCCATCATAAAAATTTAAAGAATTTGTCAAAATGAGAATACAGAAAATTGTAAATGCTATCGATAAATTGTTTAAAAAAATTTTATTTCCATAAAAGGATAGACTTAAATTTGTTATCAATAAGTTTTTGTTCAAAAAAATTGCAATCAATATAATTAAAATTGAGATAATTAGACGCTTTGATGGATTTAGTTTATATTTGTCGTCGTATAAACCAAGAAAGAAATAAGCATATATCAATATTAAAAGTGAAAATAATTCTAGGTTATTAAAATTATTTATATCCAAGGATAAGAAATTTTTTAAGAAAAAAATTTGATAAAAAAATATTATAAAAAAATTTGAAGCTAAAATAAATCCACCAACAATAGGTGTTTTAATTTTATGAAGTTTTAGTTTTCCGTCTGGTTTGTCAAAAATATTTACAAAATTTGCTATTTTTTTTAAATTAATGAAAAGCAAAAAATTAAAAATTATCAATCCAAAATATAAGTTTATCATTTTAAAATGCAATTTTTATACGAATACATATAAAGACCTACATTATAATAAAGAATTATTGAAATCCAATTGTTGAAAAAATTCCCTCCCGGTATAAAGGGAAAAAGATTAATAATAAGTCCTAATGTAATTATATAAAATGATAAATAATCATTATTAAATTTACTTTTAAAAATTGATTTTAAAAAATTAAATAAAACAAATACTGCAGCAATAATGTAAAAAACTAAACCTATTATTCCAAGCTCTAAAATTATTTGAACTAAAATATTATGTGGATGTGTAGAGCAAATCCCTACTTCAGGAGCATGACTTACTTTTTTACAATATTCTTTAAAACCTTGTGGGCCAATACCAAAAATTTCATTTTCATCAAATAACTCCAATGCCAACAGAATATGACCTTCATGATCAGCGGAATAAAAATTAAACTTTTTTTTTTCATTGTTTGCATTTATTTCAATTTTTTTTTTTTTTATTTCGATTTGAGTAATCTGGTTATAAGTTTTTATAAATAGTCTATTAAAAGTATTTGCATTCCCTAATTTAAAATAAGTTGTTAAGGAAATAAAAATTATTAAAATCAGAATTGAATATGATAAAATTTTTCTTAAATCTTTAATTACTATTATTAACCCAACTATAGTTACGACCCATAAAAAAAATGATGTTCTGCCACCTGATAAATATATTGTAATAAAATATAATGAAAAAAAAATTATTATTGGAAGAATATTTTTTTTCAAATTAATTCTGAAAAAAAATATAAACCACAAAATTATAGGCATTACTCTTACCAAATAACTTCCTAAAATTAGTTCATCATTGAAAAAACTTGAGACTCTATCACCAATAATTTCAAAGCCTAAAATATTAAAACCTGTAAAAAATTGAAAAACAGAATCTGCCAAAAGCACTGATAAACAAAATATTAACAAAAACAAATACTTTTTATTTTTATAATTATTAAGTAATTCACATAAAAAGAAGATGGCAAGAGAAAATAATACATACCTAAAATAAAAAATTGATCCTATTTTTAATTCATCAGAATCTCTAAAATATGTGTTTGAAAATATATAAACAGAGAACAAAAATAAGAAAATTACTTTTTTGTCTATGAATAAAGACTTGTCTTTATTTAAAATTAAAAAAAATATTATACAGGAAAAAACAAAAAATTCTGTAACTGCAATACCTAGAATGAAAGATAAAGGTAGAATAAAAAGTAATATAGTTAGACTTTGAATATTTAAGTATTTCATTGAAAAATAATTTCAATATTTTTAAATTTGCAATTTAATGAACTAATAATACTCTTTATTTTATAAAACATTCTTTTTATAATAATTGATTGTTTTTTTTAGTCCTAAAATAATTTCTATTTTTGGTTTCCAATTAAGAATTTTTTTTGCTTTGACAATGCTAGGAAAAAGGTTTTTTATTTCATCTTTCCTAAGTTTTATTTTACCAAACTGTGGTTTACCGCAATTTAATAATTCACAAATTTTATTTATCACTTTCTTAACTGAAATCGGTTTCCCTTGACCAATATTTATGATTTGTCCAGATGAAAATCTATTTTTTAATGTTTTAATGATTGCATCAACAACATCATCAATATATGTAAAATCTCTAAGTTGCAATCCATCAGAACAGTCAAATTTTTTATTTTGAATTGCATTAGTTATTGTAATTGGAATTAACCTATTTTGATCTTGCGATGGACCATACACTAAATAAAGTCTTAGTATTGTAGCAGGAAAGTTATATTTTTTACAAAGTGTTAATACAAATCTAGTACTTAAAAGTTTTGCTTTGCCATAAATAGAATAAGTTTTTTGTAAATTTTTTTTATTTTCTCTCTGGGGTGATTTTAGTTTACCATACTCAATACTTGATCCTATCTGAATAAATTTTTTGATATTTTTATCAATAAAAAACGTTGATAAATTTTTGCATCCATTAAAATGGCTTTGCATAGTTTTTTTTTTATCCGAATGATCAACATACCCTGCCAAATTTACAACATAGTCATAGTTAGAATATAATTTTTTATAAAAATTTTTTTTTTTTGAAATATCAAATATTATATAATTTACTTTTGATAATTTTCTTTTTTCAAGGGGAAATTTAGTAGAAACACTATCCACGGACCAATTTAATGATAAACATTTTTTTGCCAAATGATAACCAATAAAACCAGTACCCCCTACAATTAAAATTTTATTTTTTTTCAATATGTTCTTTATTTCTAATTTTTTTTTCTAAAATTTTTTTATCTCTAAGTGTGTCCATACAATGCCAAAAACCTTTATGTTTATATGCAACAAATTGTTCTTTTTTTGTTATATGCTCAAAAGGTTCTCTCTCTAAATATGTTTGATCACTATTTATAAGTTTTATAAAATCTGGTTTCATCACGAAAAAACCTCCATTAATCCATCCTTCATCTAAATGATTTTTTTCCTTAAAATATTTGACTTTATCTTTTGTAATCTTAATTGTTCCAAAACGAGCTGGTGGCCTTACAGCTGTTACTGTTACGAGTTTTTTTTTCTTTTTGTGAAATTTGACTAATTTGTCTATATTAACGCTAGATATGCCATCTCCATAAGTAAGTAAAAAATCAGAATTCAAATATTTTTTTAATCTTTTTATTCTACCACCTGTCATTGTTTTTCTTCCAGTTTTAATACAATTAATTTTAATTCCCTTTTTTAGTTTACATTTTTGAAAATATTCTTGAATTAATTCACCTTTATAACCTAGTGCAATATAAAAATCTTTGTAACCATAAAAATAGTAATGATCAATTATTCTATGGATAATTGGTTTACCCAAAACTTTAATCATGGGTTTTGGAATAATTTTTGTTAGCTCTGAAAATCTTGTTCCTAATCCTCCTGCTAAAATTACAACTTTCATTTTAAACTTTGGTTTTTAATGATATAAATAAACTAATTAAATAATTACTCATTGCAATATTTGTTTTAATAATATTTATAAAATTGATTAATGTTTATAAGTTTTTTGATAAATAGTCATAAAGAATTTTAATGAAATTTTTACTAATTGCGAACAATGATAGTGATGGCGTTGGTCAAGTTGCTGTAAATCTTGGTAAAGAATTAAATCTTTTAGGACATGATGCAAAAACAGTTGTTTTAAATAAAAAATATAAGAATAAAAAAGTCTTTAAATTAAGAAGATCATTTATAAAAAGAGTTTTTGCCCAATTAATTAACTTAGTTAAAGTTGATTTAAATGAATTATTTGGTTTCGGTATTGGGACTGTTGATAAAAAAGACTTGTCTAAATACATAGAAAATTCTGATGTCATAATCATTTATACATTTTATAAGATATTCTCACTTGATCAATTAAATGAAATATTGCGTCTTAATAAAAAAATTTTTCTAAGACCCCTTGATATTGAAATGGCTAGTGGAGGATGTCATTTTAATATGAATTGTTCTAAGTACACAAAAGATTGTGACAATTGTCATAAGATAAAATTACCTTTTAAATTTATTCCTAAGCACAATTTATTAAAAAAAAAACAAATCATTAACAAATATAAACCAAAACTTTTAGTTCAGAATAATTATGTCAAAAAACTTTTTGATAAATCTTCAATATTTAAGAATATTGAAAAAAACGTTTTATATATTGGTGCAAACAAAAGGCGTTCAAATATAATAGGAAAATTTTCAGCAAGAAAAAAATTAAATCTAAATAATGATGAAAAAATTATATTATTTGCAACTTTTGATTTGTCTTCATATGTTAAAGGTGGTCATTTGCTTACGAAAGCATTAAAGATTTTAGATAGAGATAAATTCTCAAAAAAAAATAAAATCACTTTACTGACACTTGGAAAGAAAAATAGTTTTTCAATGAATACAAGCAATATTAAATGGAGACATTATGAACCTACTTCTTCCAGTTTAAAATTAAATCAACTTTTTAGGTCATCAGATTTAATGGTTTGCCCATCATTATTTTGTTTTGGCCCACATATTGTTGAGGAGGCATTATTGAATAAAATTCCAGTAGTAGCTTTTAATGGCGGTTCATCACAAGATTTAATAAAAAATGGAAAGAATGGTTATTTAGTTGAAAAATATAATATCAATCAATTTGCTAATAGTATAAAAAAAATTTTAGAAAAAAAATTTTATTTTGATGATTCAACACACAAAACAGTTAATACTAATTGCAATCCTATCCAGGAAGCTAAAAAACTAATTGAATTTTGTTCTGAGGAAAAGAATATTACAAAAAACTTATGAAAATTTTGAGACATTATAAAAATAAAAAAATAATAATTACAGGACATACTGGTTTTAAGGGATCTTGGCTAAGCTTATGGTTGAATTATCTTGGTGCAAAAGTTTATGGTATCTCTGATAGAGTTTTGACCACTCCATCAAATTATAAAATAAATAAAAAAAATATTTTTAAAGAAAGTTATTTTTTTAACCTTGAAAATCAAAATAAGTTAAGAACTATTATAAAAAAAATTAAACCTGATTTTATTTTTCATCTAGCTGCACAAGCTCTTGTAAAAAAGTCATATGATGATCCACATTCAACATTTACCTCAAATTCTATCGGAACACTAAATCTTCTAAATAGCCTCAAAAATATTGAATTTAAAAAAAAATGTTCTTTGGTCCTTATAACTAGTGATAAGTCTTATAAAAATAGAGAAATCAAAAGAGGATATGTGGAAGAAGATTTACTAGGGGGTTATGATCCATATAGCGCATCTAAAGCATGTGCAGAATTAATTATAAAATCATATATAGAATCATTTTTCAAAAATGATAATTATCTAAGAATTGGTATAGCTAGAGCAGGTAATGTAATTGGTGGAGGTGATTGGTCAGAAAATAGATTGATACCAGATCTTTTTAAAGCATATAAAAAAAACAATCCATTAATTATTAGAAATCCAAATTCTACAAGGCCATGGCAACACGTCTTGGAAGCTTTATATGGTTATATGGTATTAGGTCAAAAATTATATACCAATAAAAAAATACATGGTCATGCATTCAACTTTGGCCCAAAAAATAAATCATCTATAAGTGTTATTAAATTGATTAAAATGTTTAATAAAGAGTTAAAAAATATTAAATGGAAAATAGTTAAATCAAAAAATAGATTCGAATCTAAATTGTTAATGTTAAATAGTAAAAAAGCTTTAAAGTATTTAAATTGGTATTGTGTATTACAAACTGACGAAACTTTAAAATTTGTAATTAAATGGTACAAAAATTTTTACAGTAAAAATAGAATTAAAGTTACTCAATTTTCAATTCAACAAATAGAGGAATATTCAAAAATTATTAAGAGAAGATATTAATAATCAGTTTAAATATTTTTCATTGTTTTAATTGATATTTAGTATTTTGAGAATTTCAGTATTCCTCATTAATTTATTTCTCAATAAAGGATTAGCCTCAAAAGTTGTGTGACCAGAATTATCAGTGTGAATTTTTATATTATTATCTAAAACTTTACATCTTTGATCATCAATATCACAAAAAACATTTATATCGTTTAAAAATATTGCTTGGTTTTTATTAGATATTTTTTCTATTCTGTTATTAAAATCATTTAACTTATCCCAGTTTATTGAATTAAAATATTTTTTTTCCATTTTTATTAATTCATCACCCTCTGGTAATTTTCCCTCAGATAGATAGTATTTGTCTAAAATGGTATTTTTTTGAAATAAGCTATTAATAAGAATAAAATTGTCGTATTGTACTTTAGGTGTAAATTTTTCATAAATATCAGTTACATTAAACGATGGGGTAAGCGAAACAACAACTATCTTTTTTTGTTTTTTTCTAAAAAATTGGATTACATCTTTTAAATTTTTTATATCACTCTCACTCCACTTTGTTTTTAGAAAAATTATGTCAATTTTATCTAAAAGTTTCATCTTTTTAATAAATTCTTTTTCTTTTTTAAATTCAAGTTTTCTAAAACAATTAGATTTATTTTTTTCACGAATAAAATTTTTGATACAATCAATTTGTATTAATGAGTACAAAATATTATAGTTTTTAGAAATACGAGTTGAAGTAGAGAGTAATTCAAAGAATTCGCCACCATGTGAATTACCTAATACTAAAATAGTTTTTTTATTAGGTGCTATGTTTGTTTTGTAGTCGAAAGGCCTAACCCTATTTTTATCATAATTGATGATAAAATCTTTTTTCTTATCGGATATATTTATTCTTTCAAAAAAACCATTGCTTTTAATAATAAATATACTTAAAAAAATTAGTAAAAAAGTACTACTTAGATAAATTATATAAAAAGTTTTTGGTTTAATAATTACCTTATTTCTAAAGATATTTTCTACGCAAAAATATGAAATAGTCGAAACTAGGAATAGTGGTATCAATAATAAAAATTTATTTAAACTTGAGAGGTACAAATCAAAACCTGTGATATAAAAAAAAGATACAATTGGATAATGCCAAATATACAATGAGTAGGAAATAGCCCCTACGAAAATCAAAATTTTTGTATTTAAAACTTTTGAAAATGCACATTCTTCATTACCCATAAGTATAATAAATGAAGCACCAAACATAACTACTAAAAAGAATATTTTTTTAAAAAAAAAATATTGATAACTTAAAGTAAAAACTAAAACTGAGATTAAAGAAATAAAAAGTAATAAATTAATTGTTTTATTAGAAAAGTATTTTTTAACAAAACCTCTTAGAATTAACTGATTATATCTAATTAACACTCCTAACAAAAATTCCCAATACCTTGATCCTGAAAAATAGAAATTAAAATTTGTTTGATTTTTTAAAACAAACAAATTGAGAATAATTGAGAGAGAAAATATAATAATAAAAAAAAGATTAAAATGTTTTATAATCTGATTTTTAAAAATAAAAATGGCAATAGAGGTAAAAATATAAAACTGCCACTCAACTGATAATGACCAGGTATGTAATAATGGTCTCTCTATGCCGGTAATGGCTCCATATTTTTCTAAAGTTTCCCAAAAATAAAAATTTGTTGCAAAGAAAGTATTAAAAATTACATCATAACCTAGTTGTATAAATCTTTTTGGTAATAAAAAAAAATATCCCACTATCATTATGGTTATTAGTAAAAAATAAAGTGCTGGTATTAATCTTCTTAATCGTTTTTCAATAAACGATAAAATTTTGAAATTATTATTTTTTTCTAATTCATTTAATACTAAATTTGAAATCACGTAACCAGAAATTACAAAAAAGATATCTACACCTATAAAACCTCCAGAGAAAATTGGATTATTTTGATAGATAAAATGAAAGTGGTAACAAATTACCAATATTACTGAAACAGCTCTTAAACTTTGTATATCAAATCTAAATGAGGTTTTATCCATAAAAAAACTTAATTTATTATAATTATTTTTAATTTATAATTAAATTATTCATTAAAATTTACCATAGTTAATCATTGTATTATACAATTTAAGTTTGTAGTGAAGTATTTAAATTTTATTTACTAAATGAAAAATTAAATGATCAAATAAGAAGTAAAAATCTTAATGATTAATTTATATCATAAATAAAATTGTTTTAACAAATGGATTTACTAATCTATTTTTTAAGGATAATTTTTTTAATTGCGAATAACTTGCCCACATATAGTTTTTTCCTTTTATTCTTGTATCGAAAGGATCTTTCAATTTTACAATTACGTTCCAATTACTTTTCTTCCAAAACCTTGCACCTTCTTCGTTATGAATTGTAAAATAAATTAACCTTACTCCTTTTTGCTTTATCACTAAATCATAAAATTTTGGCAAATTTCCTCCATGAGCCCTATTCATGTTAGATTGTGTTGCTTGAAAAGAAGGGGAAATTTTCAATTTTGAATTATCTCCAGGTTCGATTTTTGCCTCAATCAAAAATTCAGTTCCATGTTGTAATGTTTGCCTACAAATAAAAGCTAACACACCTCCATGTTTTTGCGTTAAAATTGGCTGTGTCCATGAATTAACTTCCCTATGTTGAGCTCCAGTAGTTTTTACACCTTTCACTTTAAAAAATTGTCCACTTTTATGAGAAAGATTGCTGTTTTTGTCAAAATTCCATCCTTCGCATTCGTTAAGATTAATAATTTTAGAAGTTGATTTTACTTTTTTCTGCCTTCTTTTGATCCATTCTAAAATAGGTTTAATATCTTGACTTTCAGACTCTTTAAGATGTTGTATTTTTTCTCTGAATTTTTTTAAGATCCTAATATTTCTTTTAAATTTCATTTTAATATTTTTTTAATACTTTTATAACTTTTTCTACATGCTCATGCGATAATTCAGGATACATTGGTAAAGAAAAGATTTGCTTTGATATTTTATCAGTGTTTTTTAGTATAATTTTATTTTTATTAAAGTTTTTATAACCTTTCATTGAATGAATTGGAAATGGATAAGATATATTACAGAAGATATTATTTTTTTTCAAAAAATTCATTAATTCATCTCTTTTTTGGTGCCGCACAACATAAATATAATAAGCATGAAAATTATCTTTATTTTCTGTTGGTAAAACTAAATCTGTTTTATCAAGATTCTCGCTATAAATTTTTGCTATGGATCTTCGTTTTTTTATATTTGAATTTAATCTTTTTAATTTAAAATTTAAAATTGCTGCATGTATTTCATCTAATCTAGAATTCACACCATGAAAATCTGAATAATATAATTTTTCCATTCCATATTTTCTTAATTTTTTACACTTCAAATAAAGCTCTTTATTATTTGTTACAATCATTCCACCGTCTCCATAACCACCTAAATTTTTTGTAGGATAAAATGAAAAAGCCGCTAGATCTCCAAAAGACCCGCTTGGTTTTCCTTTATATAATGCCCCAGAAGATTGAGCACAATCCTCAATGACTTTTAATCTGTACTTTTTTGCAATTTTATTAATTGCAAAATAATTTGCAGATTGACCATATAAATTGACTGGAATTATTGCTTTAGTTTTTTTTGAAATTTTTTTTTCTATTAGAGAACAATCAATAAGATAATCATTTTTATTTATATCTACATAAATAGGTTTTGCTCCACAAGATACTATTGCACAGACAGTTGGAACAGCTGTATTAGAGACTGTGATCACTTCATCATTTTGTTTAATACCTATAGCCATTAAGGCAATTTGAAGTGCATCGGTCCCACTATTTACTCCAACAGCAAACTTAGTATTCGTATATTTGGCAAAGTTATTTTCAAAATTTTCAACTTCCTTTGATAAAATCAACTGACCTGACCGAAATACTTTGTCAACTATTTTAAGGATACTATTTTTATTTTGCTTGTACTCTTCGAGATAATTCCATACAAATATTTTAGATGATTTCATTTTTAATTTTTGCTGTTTGATCTAATTGATTGAGAAAAAAATCAAACTTTTTTTTTTTTATTATTTTAAATATCATATCAAAATAAGTATAAAAGGTATTTTGAGTTTTAAACAATATTTTTTTATTTTTATTAGTCTTTTTATTGAACTCTAACAGAATCAAGTCTCGATCTATTGGTGGTGAGAAAACATATTCAATTTGAAACTCCTTTTTATCTGAGTTAATTTTCATAAGATTTTTATAAGATTTATTGAAACTAAATGAACATTTTAAATTAACTTTAGAGGTCTTAGCTTCAAAAGAAAAACTATTCGAATTTCCTTGATAAAAAGAATGTTTTTTTTTTTTTATTATAGGTTTTTGATTTTTGAAAAAAAATTTGATCAAATATGCAGCGTAAGGAGACATATCTTGATAACAGCCACCACCTAGCTTGGAACTATTTCTAAAATTTGATTTGTCTAGTTTTGGTATATGAAAGGAGGTTGAAATTGATGTAAATTTTTTTAAATCAATTTTGTTGACTAATGCTTTAAATTGTTTGTGATATTGGAAAACAATTGCTTCCGAAATAAATAGTTTATGTTTTTTTGCAAGCAATGTTAAATTTAATAATTCCCTTGAATTTATTGTAATTGGTTTATCTACGATTACATGTTTTTTTTGTTCTAAACATTTCTTAGCCCAAAAATAATGTTTTGAATTAATTAAGCTAATATAAACTATCTTTGCTTTAGTTTTTTGAATTGCGGCTTGATATGTATTGTATGTTTTTGCATATAATCCATTTTTTTTTATTTGCCTTTTACTTGCTACTTCAATGCTTACATTTTTAAATTTAATTAAAGCTGGTAAAACTTTTCTATTAAAAATACTCGAATTACCTAATACTAAAATTTTCATAATTAAATTTTGATAAATGAATTTTTCTTAATAATTTTAATAATAATTATATCTTTTTAAGTTTAAATTAAATTTTTTTTTCGTATTTTTTTTTCTATTTCTAATTTAAAATAAAATTATTCTTATTTCTTTATAAACCATCTTTCAAATTCACCATGTCTAACTGATTGTTTTTTTGGTTTCACATTGAATTTTTTGCAAAATTCATCGATTGCAATTTTTGCTCCAGGATATTTAAATGAAAAATATTCATCAAGGTGAATATAGCCTCCTTTTGTCAAATTTTTGAAAACATAGGGTAACGTGATCTTATAACTCTCATATAAATCACAATCTAAATTACAAGATGAAATAAAGATTTTTTTTGAATTAAAGAAATTTGGTACAGTTTTTTCAAAAGATCCTTTTATCAACTCAACATTTTTTAATTTAAAATAGTCAATTTTTTTTTTTATTGACTCATATGATGTTTGATTAAATTTTCCTGAAGAAGCAATTGTTTTTGCAGTAATTTTTTTTATATTACTGCTTAATTTTTTTACATTTAAAAACTTTTCATACTTTTTTATAAAAGCATCTGAAAAATATTTAGAATTATAGAAGTTGTTTAAATTATCAAACTTAGAATATCGAGGAAATCCTTTAAAACTGTCAAAACCAAATATTTTTTTTTTGGATTTCATCTTCTTCAAAATTAAAGCGGCTGCAATTAATGAGTTACCTCTATAAACTCCAAATTCAAAGATGTCTCCGTCTTTTTTTAAGGCATTTTTTTTAATATGTTTATACCAAAATCTTAATCTGGACCTAGTAATATTTTGAACTTCATTAACACCAAGTAAATTGAATTCATAATCATGATACTTTTTCATTTTTTAAATCTAAATTTATTTAATCGTCTGTTCCATTTTTATTCGCTGTATGCCTTAGATAATATTTGCCTTTTTTGTTTTTCCATAAATGAGGTGACCTAAATTTATCACACAGTTTGTGAAAAAAATTCTCATTTATTCCTAAATATTTCATAATTTCACTAAAATAATAATCAGGGAATTCACCATCATATTTTTTTATTAATTTTTTGCCTTCATCAATTGTTAAGTGGTCATTTCTAAGTTCTTGAGATACATCATATGTTGCTCTCCCAATACCAAATTTTATATATGTCGTGTAATAATGCAAATCGTCTATTTTATCATCAATACTATTATATTTTGAGTAAGTTCCTTGAGTTCTAAAAGGTCTAGGTCTAAAATTACAATTTTCTACTGAGTAATAAAAAGTTTCTTGTGGTATCCAACGCAAATAATATCCAAGATAATGAACTTGTAATGGGAATTTTCTTAGTTTGTTTTCTTGCAGTGGTAAAATTGGTTCAAAATCTTTAATTTTAAAATTATAATCTCTGATTATTTCACTTATTTTTAAGCCTCCCAACCTGATTTCAGAAAGGTTTTTAAATATATAATAAGATTTATCTCTAATGGATTTCGAATTATCAGCTATAGGATTATGGTGCTCTGCCTCATTCTCCCCATAAAAGATCAAAGGTATTTTTAATTTTTCAGCAACTTTTATTGGAAAGTTTTTTTGTCCAAGCATAAAAGTTTGAAAAGGATGAAGTAAATTTTTAATTGCTAGTTTTGTCAATAACCTAAACAACCCCTCATCCCTTTTGGCAGAAATATTATCAAACGGACCAGACTTTAACCAATTATTAAAGTTTTGGTAACCATAATCAGTATAGAGTATTGGTGGCCAAGTCACAGTCAGGGGTTTCATTCCGTATTTTTCTTTTAAAATGTGAGCAGCAAAACAACTATCTTTTCCACCACTTCCTGGAACTACACAATCAAATTCACCCTTTCCTCTATATTTATCTAAAAGTTTTAAAAGTTTTTTTTCTCTTTCAACAAAATTTATTTTCTTTTTTATTCTAGAAAATTTCCAAGGATCTGAGACACCATTTTTATCAATAAATGTGGTTTTTTTTTTTGATTTTATTGTGTGTTTAAATTCTACAGCTGAATTTGGTAATTGATTAGAAATTAAAGTCTTTTTACAAAAAAGAACTTTGCTTGGTAAACCGTAGTAAGCTCTATGTTTCATCTCTATGTTTTAAGTTTTTTTAAGTTTTTTAAAAATTCCACACCTATAAGTCCACTTTTTTCTGGATGAAATTGTGTGCCCAAAATATTAGATTTTTTTACAATTGAACAAAAATCTACATTTCCATATTTAGTGCTTGCAAAAATATTTTTTTTATCATTTGGAACGGCATAATATGAGTGAACAAAATAAAAAAAATTATTTTCAAATCTTTTAAAATTTGTTTTTAAATTTTTTTCTTGAATCTTAAATTTATTCCAACCCAAATGGGTTAAGTTTGTCTTTACCCTGTTAAACTTAGTTACTTTTCCCTCGATCAACTTTAGTCCATCCGTTTTTATAAACTCATTACTTTTATCGAATAGCAACTGCATGCCTAGGCAAATTCCATAGATAAAAGAATTTGGTTTAGCTAAGTAATCATATAACTTATAATGGATATTATTTTTTTTTAAAAAATCAATTCCTGATTTAAAAGCTCCTACGCCAGGAAGTATTATGATATCATAATTATAAGAAGCTTTTTTTAATTCTATTATTTCAGTTTTGAAACCTGCCTCTAAACAGGCTCTATATACACTAAAAATATTATTTATTTTTAAATCAATTATTCCAACTGAAAGTTTTACTTTATTCATACCTAACATTAATCTTTTTTGATTTTAAGAATTTTTTGAGTTCTTTTATTAAATTTTTTTTTTTTTGAAATCTAGGTAAACTTTCTAAAAATGAAATATTCCCAACTTTTGTATTTGGTTTTTTGAAAAATTTTAAAGCTTCATAATGTAATAATGATGCAATGCCAACTCCACTAATATTTGTATTTTTTATAACTTCATAAATATCATCAAAATTTCCAGCTCCACCATGTGCAATAAGAGGGATGTCAATTTTTTCTGAAACTTTATGTATTAATTTTAAATCAAAACCTTTCTTTAATCCCTCCATATTAACCGAAGTCAAAATTATTTCTCCTGCTCCATAATCTTGAACTTTTTTAGCCCAATCTAGAGGATTTATTTTAATAATATCTCTTCCATTAGATTTACTGATAAAATAACTATTTTTTAATTTAATAACCTGAATTAAAACTGTAATGTTTGCTGAACCGTAAATTCTTGAAGCCTTTTTTAAAAAATTAATATCATCGATTACAGCAGAATTTATGCAGATCTTATCAGCTCCTGAAGAAAACATTAACTGTATATCATTAAGACTTCTTATCCCTCCCCCAACTGATAAAGGAACAAAGATATCTTTTGCTGATTTCCTTATGAATTTTGATAAATTGTTGGTTCCATATAAAGTTGCTACATTATCTATGTAACAAATTTCATCTGCTCCATTTTCATAGTAATATTTGGAGAAATTTTCTGCTATTCCTAAAATTCTTAACCCCTCAAGATTAATCCCTTTTATCAACAATCCATTTTTTATATCCAAAATTGGTATTATTCTTATAGGATTTTTGGTCATAATTTTAAAATTTAATCAATAATAAATACACATTATTTATCATTAGTTTTGACTACTTATTCGATAGTTCATTAAGAATTGTACTCCAAATATTAAATATACTTTTATTTAAAGTCTCTTTAGATGTCAAAAAATTATACTTATATCTATCGAAATATCTTTTATCTGGTTTCAATCGAAAATCTTTTTTGTTTATTTTATTTTCTGAGTTTATGCAATTTGTGTTTAAATATTTTGCCAATAATTTTGTATCTGAAATAGACTGAGGCATCTTTAATTTCTGTTGTTCGTTAAATATAAAATTTACAGCTTTGTTAAAAAGTACACAATAACTCACAGCAGTGGTTGGGCTATTAGCAATTACAAAATATGAATTTTGAATTGACTTTATTGTAGCATCCTTATCTCTTAATATTTTAAAACTTTTGTCATATAATTGTCTATAGTCGTCTCTAGACCTGGGATGGGGAACTACGATGATCTTTTTTTTAAATATTTTTTCAACATTTTTCAAAAAAGTATTTAAAACCTCATACCAAAGTTCAATATTATATTTGTAATTATATCCAAACATCATTCTATCAGTTATAAATGGTGCACGGGAGTCTAAATAAACAATTTTTTTATAATTAATTTTTTTTCTCTTTTTTTTTTTAAATTCTAAATAATTAAAATAGTCATTGGAATTATATTTAAAAAATTTTGTTTTATGTGAATTAAGTTGTCCTTTGATAAATTTTTTTTTTCCAGAATATAATACGATTAATTTTTCAAAAGTTATAAATTGAATTATCTTACAAAAAAATCTTTCAAATATTATAAATTTTAATCTTGAAGGATTATTGAATATCAAAAAAATTACTTTTTTCATGTTGCTTAGAAGATCGTCAACTTTTTTATGATTTAGAGTTTCAGCAGAATTATATTGTATTATAATTGAATTTAAATTTTTAAGATAATAATGTATCTTGAATGATGCATATGTGTCTTGGGAAAGAAGGTTTAAAATATAAGTCTTCTTATTTTTTATTATCTTATTCATATATTGTTTCCATTGACTTATATTTTTAAATTTTAACACTTTTTCATTTTTTACCTTTGAAAAAAACCTCATTTTATCTGGGTATAAAATTTTTGAGAGATCGATATAGACAATCGGCACTTTTAATTTTTTTTCTATCTCCAACAATTTAAATTTATTAATAAAGTAATCTGAAAAAGGATAAGGATACAAAACTATGATCATTAGTCAAAATTTTTTAAATTTTTTTTTCAATAAAGAAATAATTTTTAATTGATTACTTTTAGATAATGAATAGCTACTTGGCAAACATAAACATGTTTTAAATTTTAATTTAGCAATTTTGATATTATACCTCTCATAATTCCTAAATTGTTTTTGAAGATGATTTGGATACCATATGGACCTTGTTTCAATATTAAATTTCTGGAAATTTTTTATTATTTGATTTTTTGAAATTTTATATAATTTTTTGTCTACTTCCATGATGTTGAGCCAATTATTTGAAAAACAATAATCGGGATTTTCAACAATCTTTAAACCTTTAATTTTGTTTACATATTTCAAATAAACTCGATGAATCTTTAATTTTTTTTCTATAATCTTACTCAAATTTTTTATTTGTGATAACCCAACTGCAGCATGAAGATTCGAAAGTCCAAAATTATAACCAATATCATCATGAACAAAATGAATTCTATCTTTATAGGCCTGGAAAATAAGATGTTTTGAACGTTTATATAATTTTTTATTTTTTAAAAGTATCATACCTCCTCCACCAGAGGTGATAATTTTATTTCCATTAAAAGATAAACAGCCTATCTCTCCAATTGTACCAGATTGAATTTTTTTATTATTACTATAATTTTTCCAATATGATCCTAAGCTCTCTGCCGCGTCCTCTATAATCTTAATATTTCTATACTTGCAAAATTTAATAAAGTTTTTGTTTAAATCTACTAAATTGCCAAAAGTATGAACAATTACTAAACCAATGATTTTTTTGCCTGTTTTTTTATTTATAGAAAAACCATTTTTGAAAATTGTATTCTTCCTAATGAATTCCTCAACTTTATTAAGATTTATAAGAAGTTTGTCATCACAGTCTATAAATATAGGCTTACAATTATTTTCTACTATTGCGTTGATCGTGGAAACAAACGTTATAGTTGGAGCTAAAATTTCATCTTTATTATTAGGGTTAAGCAACCTGATACTCAATTTAAGAGCTGCTGAGCAATTTATTATTCCTAGTGTGTAAGGTGAATTAGTGATTTTTTTTATCTTTTTCTCAAAATTTAATACTAGCTTACCTTTAGCTGATATCCATTTAGAATTAATACAATTTCTAAGGTAAGATATTTCTTTTCCAAAAAAGTATGGTTCTGAAAGCTTAATCATACGTTTTTTATTTTAATTTTATCTATCAATTTCATTAACTCTAAACCTTCAAAAATTGTACAAGTATGTTTCAACTTTTGACTCATCAGCTCAAGATGAAGACTTCTGAATGTGTTTTTTATATCAAAGTTTTTAAATTTTTTTAAATCCTCTTTATCGTCACTAACTACTTTAATTGTATTATTTATTAAGTCGCCCTCGATACTAAAGTTGTTTCCATCAACTTTTAACCTTCTACAATTAATTCGTGAAAAAAAATTAATGTTGAGATTAAAAAAGGAATTGTTATTTACTTTTCCTGAAAGATTTAAAATATCATCAGTATTAATTTTTAATCTTGAAATTTTTTTGTTAAAGACATGTAATATATTTATTTTTTTAAATAGCCATTTTAGAAAATCTAATTCATGGCTAAGCTCTAATAAAACACCACCACCTAATTTTTTTTTAGCAGATACAGAACGTTTGTAATTTTTCTTTCTCCAAGAAGGAAGAAAAGAGTGTGAAATAATATTAATAGATAATATTTTTTTTTTGTTTAAAAATTTTTTTAAATATTTAACTACAGGATGAAACCTTAGATTGTATCCTACAAAATATTTATTTTTTAAGTTTTTACCGATTGAATAAAACTTAATAAATAAAGGTTTCTCGATTAACACAATTTTATTTTTAAAGTTTTTTTCTACAAATAAAAAGTGGAAATAATGAAAAGATGATGGAGAACAAATAATTATATATTCAGGATTAAATTTTTTCAATGACTCAAGCTCATTTTTTAAATTTTTTCTTGTTTGGATTGTATGAATTATAATATTTTTATTTATTAATCTTAAAACTTTAACGTGAGTTTTTTGAATTGATCCTGAGCCAATTATTAAAACTTTTTTTATCATATTAAAAAATATTTTTTTTTATTAATTATTTTATATGGTCTAAAATTTTTAATTTTTGTAGCTCTAATCACTCTCTTGATTTCTTCTTGATTAGCTTGTTTTTTTAAAAGATACAACTTTTCTAAATCTTTTTTTTTATACAATTTTTTTGACCACTTTAGTTTATTATTTTTTAAAATTAATTTTTCTAGATTGTTGCTATTTTTTTTTAATAATTTTAAGATAAAAAATGCTTGTTTGATCATTAGCCTATATGTTTTATTTAAACAAATATTTAAATTATCTTTTTTTTTTATCTGAAATTTTTTAACATCTAATATTTTCCCATTATCTATTCTCTCATTAATTAAATGTGCAGTACTACCATAAAATTTTTCATTATTATAAAGTGCAAAATTTATACATCCAATACCTCTATATTCAGGTGTTCCCGGATGAAAATTTATTGCAGCAAATTTGGTTTTATTGATATGTTTTTTTTTTAAAATGTAAAAGCTTCTAAAGCAAAAAATATAATCAAAATTTTTTTTTTCTATTATTTTATTTAATTTTTTACCTGGATAACTAGACTCTATATATCGAAAAGTTTGACTTTCTTTTAAAAGATAATTTCTAAGTCTAAGTGAATATTTACAACCTTTCCTTCCTAAAAGTAACACTGAACCTAATTTCATTTCTACGTTTTAATTTTCTAAATTGCTGTCCAACCGCCATCGACTATAAAGGAAGTTCCCGTTACATAAGATGATGCATCTGATCCTAAAAATAAAACCGCAGAAGCCACTTCTTCGGCTTTACCTAATCTCTTTAAAGGACAATTTTTAATATAGTTTCTCAAAAAAGTTTTATCTTGAGTTTTACTTTTACCCTTTGTGTGACCAATCAAACCACCAGGACAGATTGTATTTATTCTAATTTGATATTTTCCATAATATGAAGCTAGCTGTTTAGAAAAATTAATTATACCTCCTTTAATAATTGAATAGTTCATGTTTTCCTTAATATTTGTTTTTTCATATATTGAGTTATTTTGACCAACTAAACCATATATAGAACTAAACATTATTACAGAACCCTTTATCTTTTTCTTCTTCATAACTTCACATGCCCTATATGAAAACCAAGTATGTGAATTTAAATGTATATCAATATTTTTTCTTAGTCTGCTTAAGCTATTTTCTTTAAAAGAACTTAGTTCCCAATCTTTAGTTGTTGGGTAAGAACAATTTATAAATATATCTGGGCATCCAAATTTTTTAAAAAAAAAAGTCATTTTCTTATCACCCTTTTTCAAATCTAAAAAATCAAAATAATTAAAGTGAAATTTTTTTCTATTATATTTTTTTGAAAGAAGATTGCCTTTTTTTTTATTGTTATCAAAAATAAATAGTTCTGCTGATGCTGAAATCATAGCTTCACATATTTCAGAACCAATCAAACCACATCCACCAATAATGAAAACTTTTTTATTTTTTAAGGAAAATTTATTCAAATAATCTTTTATCATCTTTTATTAATAACCTTACTAAATTTAAATCATAAATATCATCTATATCAATTGATCTTTCTCTTGGCATCTTAAATATTGTTGTTTTTTTGTTAATTAATCTTTTTTTCTTAATCAATGTATCCCTGGTAAAGATATAAATTGATGCATTCATCTCGTATACAGAAGGAGCATCTTGTCTTCTTACTATCTTGTAATCTGATGAAAAACTTCTTGAGAATTTATTTGAATTATTTTTATATTTTACAAGTTTTATGTTTTTATTTCTATCAAACTCAACCATATTAAAATATGGATTTTTTTTTGCAGAACATACTGAAAAGAGGTTATTACTTTTTTTCTTTTTAAACTTTTTTAATGCATTTTTAATATCAGCTATTTTTCTTAGAGGTGCGGTAATGTCTAAATCTACACAAATTTCAATTTTTTTTTTAAAGTGTTTTTCTGACTCAATTAAAGCATGTCTAATAGCTAATAATTTCGAGCTTTTATCGTTAGAAAAATTTTTTGGCCTTAAAAACCATGATTTTGCACCATAATGTTTTGCAACTTTTTGAATTTTTTTTGAGTCCGTAGATACCACAACTTCCTCAAAAATTCCTGATTTTATTGCTTGTCTTATAGTGTATGAAATAAGTGGTCTTTGATTCACTTTTCTCAATGCTTTATCAGTTAAACCCTTTGACCCCCCTCTAGCACAAATAGTACAAATAATAGACATAAATTTAGATATCTAACTTTTGGGCCTTTTTGAGGTCAGACAATTTACCTAAGTCAGTCCAGGACTCACTACTTATCTGATAAACGCCTACTTTATTCTCTAATTTCATAACTTTTTGAATTAAATCTGTCATATCCATCTTTTTGTTCTTAGGTAAAAAATTAATAATCTTTTTTTTTACTAAATATAACCCCGTGTTAGCTGTAAAATTATATTTTGGTTTTTCTAACATTGAAATTAATTTATTGTCTTTTATCCCACAAACACCATACGGAAAAATAAATTGTGTTTTTGAGGCTACCACAGTTATCAAGTTATCATTTCTTTTATGTAATTCGTATAATTTTGAATAATCTATTTTAAATAAAGTATCACAATTAGTAATAATAAAATCTTCAGATTGTATTTTTTTAATTAATCTAACTCCCCCAACTGTTCCTAATGCTTTAGTTTCCTTAAAAAAATTAATCTTATAATTTTTACTTAAAGATTTGAAATACGATTTAATTAATTCTGCTTGGTGATTTAAAACTAAATGAAATTTAGAAAATTTAAAGTTATTGAAATTTTCAATAATATGTTCAAGCATAGGTCTCGAATTAACAGGGATTAATGGTTTAGGTAAAATTTCGGTAAAAGGCTTGAGTCTTTTGCCTTCACCTCCAGCCATTATCACTACATCTATCTTTTTTAAACTAAAATCTTTTTTTTCTGTTTTAAAAATATTGTCCCAAGTTAAAACTTTTTTAACAATGTTTTTCGAATCTACTACAGGTAATACACCATATTGCCCTAAGAGAAATAATTTTTTAATTTTTTCTTCATTTATATGAGCAATATTTATTTTTTTTGGCCTTTTTTTATACAACAGGCTTATACTAGAGTTTATTGTTTTTTTTTTCAAAAGTCCCTTTTGAATATCTCCTTCAGTAAGAGTTCCAAGTAAATGCATATATTTATCAATTACTAAAACTGTCCTGTTGCCATTTTTTTTAATTTTGATTATAGCATCCTTAATTGTCTCATTTTTGAAGATAAAATAATTTTTTTGATTTTTTATAGTATCAAATTTGTACATAAAATTTTTTATTTAAGATATTTTTTAGTTTTATTTTTTTTAAAACTTGAATTATTTTTTCCGAACTATCTTTTTTTTCGTATGGATTAATTATCTTTTTTAAACTATCAGAAAATTTTTTAGAATAAACATAATTAATTTTACGTTCAATCTTTTTACTTTCAAAATCTATGTTTATCACAGAATCAGCAGTCACTCTTCCTTTTTGTCTATCTCCTAAGTTAATTGTTGGTTTTTTTAATGATGGCATTTCAATTATACCACTTGAGGAATTACCAATCATTAAATCTACTTCACTGCATAAAGAAAAGTAAATCTGATCACCTAAAGATTTAAAGAAATAACCATTTTTATTGAACTTTATAAAGTTTTTTATTTCTTTAACTATCATTTTAAAATTTACATCAGCACCAGGCATCGTAAAAATCAAACTAGTTTCCTTGAGTTTATTGAGGCTTCTGAATAACTCTTTAAGATTTTTTTTATTTTGTTGCGTAGAATTTATTGTTTCAGGATGATATGTAATCAAAATATTTTTTTTTTTAAATTTTATATTCAATTTTTTTTCCAAATTTTTTTTATTCAACAAAGCTGTTTTCCTCAAATTTTCTACACCTAATGATCCAATATTAAAAATGTGTTTTGGATTCTCCCCAAGTTGAATTAAATTTCTATGATATTCTTTTGTAGAAACAAAATGAATATGGGACATTTTAGTTATTGAATGTCTTAATGCTTCATCTATGACACCCTCAGTTATTTCCCCACCATGTATATGTGCTATTGGTATTCTGTTAAAACATGCTGCTACAGCTGCTGCAAAAATTTCGTATCTATCTCCTAAAATAATCAAAAGATCAGGTTTTAGCCTCAACATCTCTTCAGAAAATAATTTTACAGCTATGGCATAAGATTTCGAAATATCTAACTCAGTATCATTGTTGAGTAAAATCTTTATTTTGCTTCCAATTTTAATTTTTTCTTTTTTAATTTGATTAATTGTATTCCCAAAAACTTGAGAATTATGAGAGCCAGTGACAATTAGATGGTGTTTAAATGTTCGATTATTTTCAAATTTTTTTATAAGATTTTTTAAAATATAAAATTCAGCTCTTGATCCAGTTACCGTGCAAATTTTCATTAATTAAATTTTTATATTTTGATCTTTAGTAAAGTTAAATTTTGAAATTTTTCCAATTATTTTATCCCAATATTTAGCAGAAATACCATTTTTAGCTCTTTTGGTTGTTATATTGTGATTTGTAAAAAATTCTCCAGTAACTATATCCTTTGAAGCTACAATTTTTTTTCTTACTATTTTAGATATTTTCAGTTCCTCTCTATAAGGTTTTTTATCATATTTACCTATGCTTTCATGAAACAATCTTAATTTTTTAACATACTCAATTAATTCTTTCGGTGACAAACTTGCTTTATGGTCAGGTCCTTTTAAATCTTTATTAAGTGTAAAGTGTTTTTCAAAAATAGTTGCACCCAAGGATAAAGACATTAAGGACGCTTCATATCCAATACTATGATCAGAATATCCGACTCTCATTTTTAATTTATCTTTTAAGTATTTAATAGACATTAAATTTAATTTTTTAATATTTGCTGGATATTCTGTGTTACAATGAAGTATTGAAATATCTTTTTTTCTTGTTCCGCTTTCTATTAATATTTTTACTGCAGTTTTGACTTCACTTATGTTGCTCATTCCTGTCGATAAAATTATTTCTTTTTTAAGTGATCCTGCATATCTTAGATAAGGTATATTATTTATTTCTCCTGATGGAATCTTTAAAATCTTAAGTTTTAATTTATTCAAAAGTTTTATACTTTTAATATCAAATGGGCTTGATAAGAATTTAATTTTCTTTTTTTTACACCTTTTAATAATTTTTTTAAAATCATTAGGAAAAATTTTAAGTTCGTCTAGTAACTGATAATGGTTTTTAACTTTAAAATTTTTTTTCTGATAGTCTGCAAGCCCTAAATCTGAAGTTGTTACCTCACTTGGATTAAATGTTTGAAACTTTATATAATCAGCACCTGCCAAAGACGCTAAATCAACCATCTTAATTGCATTATTGATATTGCCATTATGATTTACTCCCGCCTCTGCAATTATAATTATTTTACTCCTCCTCATTTAGATATGATCGTTCATTTTGTTTTTATTAATAAAAAAACTTTGAGCTTTTGTAATTTTTTAAATTTTCTTTTTTTTTAAACCACTCAATAGTTTTTTTTAGACCTTCCGTAAGACCTTTCTCTCCTTTAATTTTTGGTGACCATTTTAGAATTTTTTTTGCTTTATTTATTGATGCAACTAATCTACTAACTTCACTTTTTTTTGGTCTGATTCTGATTTTTTTCCTCTTAAAAACAATTTTAACTCCTAAAATGTTTCCTATTTTTAATGCCAATTTTTTGATAGAAATCTCGTACCCAGAACCAATATTTATAACTTCTCCAATACTTTTCTTATTCCCTATTGCTGAAATAATCCCATCCACTGTGTCCTCAACGTAAAGTAAATCTCTTGTTGGATATGTTGATCCAATTTCAATTATTTTTTTTTTTAATGCTTGAGTAATTATTGAGGGAATTATAGCTCTAGTTGATTGTCGCGGACCATATGTATTAAACGGCCTCACTATAGTTAATGGTAAATTAAATGATTTATGAAATGACAAGGCTAATTGATCTGCTGCAATTTTACTCGCAGCATAAGGAGATTGGGCATTTAAAGGAAAACTTTCTTTAATTGGTACATTTTTAGGTGAACCATAAACTTCGCTTGTTGAAATTTGAATTAATTGTTTCACATTAGTTGATAAAGATGAATTCATTAAATTTAATAATCCTAAAACATTAGTATCAATATATGATTTACTAGCTTTGTAAGAATAAGGTATACTGATCAAAGCTGCCATATTTATTACAATATCGACTCCCTTAAAAATACTGTCAACAAATTCTTTATCTCGAATGTCACCTAGCACTGTTTCTATTTTATTTTTCACTTTATCATTAATCACTTCAATCCAACCTAGAGAATTAAAAGAATTATATTGTACTAGAGCTCTAACTTTATATTTTTTTTTTACCAAACTTTCAATTAAGTGTGATCCGATAAAACCTTCTGAACCAGTTACAAGAATTTTCATATCAATTATCTTTCGAATTAAGTATGTTTAAATCATTTATAGTGTCAACTTCAAACCATGTATTTTTGTAATCTACGATTTTGACAACAAATTGATTTTTCTCTATAAATTTTGAAAAAAAAGAGGTCATATCTAATTTTTTTATGTTTATTTTCTCTTTCTTAATAAAGTTTTGAATTCTTATCCATCCTGCAGGAGTAATCTTAATCAATCCACCAAATTGACCTTTAATTGAGGACATATTTTTTGGCCTTGAACCAATTTTTGTTAAAAATTTATTTTTTTTTATTTTCTTATAATCAAAACTTTCTAGATCATTTAAAGGTGTTTTAAATCTCTTTTTCCATGTTTTTTTCCAGTTTGTATTATTTAAAATTATTATATCTCCCTTAGCTTGCTTCAAAAGTTTAATGGCGTTTTGATTGTACAGGATATCAGCATAGGAAATAATACAAGTATTTTTTTTTAAAATTCTTGTTGCACACTGGAGTGAAAAAAAAATACTTGTAGATGACCATTTTGAATTTAATATTTTCTTAGTTTTAAAACTTTTAAAAAGGGACTTTTTATAGCCCACAACAATATTCAAATTTGCTATTTTATTTATTCTAAAATTGTTAATTATAATATCAATTAATTTTTTATTTTTATATCTACTAAATGATTTAGGTTTATCATCGGTAAGGTGTTTCATTCTTGACCCTCTACCTGCAGCTAGAACTATTCCTTGAATCATTAAAAAAAAGCCTTTTTTTTACAAAGAAATATACTGCATCCAGTTTTGTATAATTCATTCTTTTTCATTTAATTAAAAATTTTTTTTAATCTATAATTATTTATCTTATCTATTTTATTGTCTCTTTCTGGATGCCACATCCAGCCTTCCCAATTAAAATTTTTATGTTTAATAGACTCAATATTTCCATCTGGTGCTTTGGTAGTAATGTAAAAATTTTTTGGACAATTTTTTAGGGAATAATTATGATAACTATTACATTTTTTTGGAAATTTTTCTTTACTTAAATTAATTAATCTATGTTTTGTTTTTACATGATTTTTTATTTTTATCAATTTGCTTCCAAATTTGAAACCTAACATTTGCATCCCTT
>CACEDX010000007.1:0-60012 GCA_902558445.1 uncultured Pelagibacteraceae bacterium
TCATCAAAAACGTGTCCATGATGGACACCACACTTAGCACAATGATATTCAATCCTTTTCATACCAAATGAATAATCTACTTTTGTTCTAAAAGCCCCTGGTAAAGCTTCACTGAATGATGGCCAGCCAGTACCACTATCAAATTTAGCCTCTGAGGAAAATAATTTATTTCCACAATTGGCACAATGATAAAAACCTTTTCTTTTCTCTTGCAGTAATTCACTGGTAAATGGTCTTTCAGTGCCTTCGTTAAACATAATTTCTTTTTGTTTACTGGTAAGGTTTTGATTAATTATTTTTTTAGTTTCTGAAAATACAAATTTATAGGGATACAAAATCCATGATAAACAGGATACACCAATAATCTTTAGTAGATTTCTTCTATTGTTCATTAAAACACGCCTGAAAATAATTTAATAAAAATTATTCAGGATTTGCAGTTAATGTTTTAATTTCTAAAATATTTTCGTTGGGGTCTTTAACAAAGAATGTTTCTTGCTCATACTTTGTGCCTTTAAATCTTAGATAAGGCTCATCATAGTATTTTGCACCTTTATTTTTTAATCGTTGTTTTAAAGTATCAAAATCTTTTCTAGATAAATGAACACCAAAGTGAGGTACTGAAACATTACCCATGTCGACATCGTGTCTTTCGTTATCTAATTTATGTTCACTTGCGTGAAGTGTTAATTCATTTCCCCAAAAATCAACATCAGCCCACTCTTGAGCAGAATTATCTAATCTGCAGCCTAATGTTTCGCTGTAAAATTTTTTTGCTGTCTCTAAATCACCGCATGGTATTGCTAAATGAAAGCAGTTTGTGTTTTTGTACATAATTTCTCCTTTAAATACTTAACAAAATAACTATATAAGCATTAATTTTTTAAATCAAGTTGGCAAATAATAATGAATGATTTTTTACAATCTATAATAGACAGAGACCCTGCGGCAAAATCAAAAGTGAGTTTAATACTTACGTACCCGGGAGTAAAAGCTATTTTTTTTCATAAAATTGCAAACTTTTTTGCAATCGCTAAATTTGATTTAGTTGCAAGAATCATTTCTCAATTTTCAAGATTCTTAACTGGTATAGAGATTCATCCAAAAGCAAAAATAGGAAAAAATTTATTTATTGACCATGGAATGGGTGTGGTAATTGGTGAAACCTCCGAGATAGGAGATAATGTCACGATCTATCACAACGTTACCCTTGGTGGTATTGCTCCTAGTATTAATGCAAATGATCAAAGAAATGTTAAAAGACACCCAACATTAGAAGATAACGTCGTTGTTGGATCTGGTGCTCAAATTTTAGGACCAGTTATAATTGGAAAAAATTCTTTAATAGGTGCTAATGCAGTGGTTACAAAAAATGTTCCTGAGAAATCCATCATGGTTGGAATTCCAGCCACAAGAGTTGGGGATGCCACAAAAGGATTTCAACCTTATGCGGTTACTGATAAAGATAAAGACAATGACACAAATTAAAAATAACTTTCTTGAGTCGATTGGAAATACTCCTTTAATTAAATTAAAAGCAGCTTCTGAAATCACAGGATGTAATATTTTTGGTAAAGCAGAATATCTTAACCCCGGTGGATCGGTAAAAGATAGAGCTGCTCTTGCTTTAATTAAAGATGCACAGGAAAAAAAATTAATTTCGGAGGGTGGAATTATAGTTGAAGGCACTGCTGGTAATACTGGAATTGGTTTATGTCTTTTAGGAAATTCTTTAGGTTATAAAACAATTATTGTTATGAATGACAATCAAACACAAGAAAAAAAAAATACTTTAAAAAACATTGGAGCAGATCTTAGGTTGGTACCACCCAAACCATATAAAGATGATGGTAATTACGTAAAAGTTGCAGGTCGTCTTGCCGAAGAATTAAAAAGTACTAATAACAATGGTGTAGTTTGGGCAAATCAATTTGATAACACTGCCAATGCAAAAGGTCACTATGAAACCACAGGACCAGAAATCTGGGAACAAACTGATGGTAAGGTTGATGGTTTTGTTTGTGCTTCTGGAACAGGTGGAACTATAGGTGGTGTAAGTAAATTTTTAAAAGAAAAAAATAAAGATGTTAAAATTTATTTATCTGATCCAACAGGTTCTGCTCTTTATAATTATATTACGAATGGTGAATTAAAAGCTGAAGGAGGATCAATTACTGAGGGAATTGGCTCAAGTAGAGTAACTAAAAATTTTGCTGAGGCAAAAATTGATGGTGCTTATTCAATTAGTGATGAGGAGTCTTTACCAATACTTTATGATTTAATTCAAAATGAGGGTTTAAGTTTAGGAACCAGTTGTGGTGTAAATATTGCAGGTGCAATTAGACTTGGAAAAGAACTTGGCCCAGGAAAAACTATTGTAACTATTCTTTGTGATAAGTCTGACAAATACAACTCAAAGATGTTTAATAAATCTTTTTTAAAGGAAAAAAACCTTCCAATACCCAGTTGGCTATAATATCGCATATCAGCCATGTAACAAAACAGTTACATTTTTAGAATAATATTAATTAACATTGAGGAGTCATGAATAAATATATAGCAGTAATACTATCATTATTAATTTTTACTTCTGCACATGCAGGTATGAGTAAAGATGACAAATCTAAAGCCTGGGATTGTATTGGAATTTATATGGCAAATTACTTCTTACCATCTGGTGAAAAATTTGAATATGGCATGAAAGAAAAATCTATTTCAACAGTAAAAGTTTTAAAAACGTATGCTCTTGAAATTGGTATTCCAGAAAAAGAATGGGATGAAGGAGTAAATAAAGCAGTTGATAAACATTATGGCTCCAAGTACGACCAAGCTAAAACTGAAAAATGTCATACTTTTGTTGAAGCTTTAGTTCCGAATGGAGCTGAACGAGTAAAAAAAGTAGTTCAAACTTTATATTAATAAAAAAGGAGAAAAAAATGGAAAAAGAAATGTTAGTACTTCTTAAGCTTAAAGAGGGTAAATTAGAAACTTTCATGGGTTGGATGCAATCAGATGAAGGGATGGGTGTTAGAAAAAGTGTTGCCTATCCAGAAAAAACTGTTGGAGCCATGATTCCAGATAAAAGTGGGATGTTATTTAAAGTTAATGTTCATAATGAAGCTGGAATGAAAGAATTTGTAACTGGGAATAACCCTACTGCAAAGGCTATTTACGCAGAATGTGTAGAGAGTGCTAAATTATATGAACTATCTGAAGTAAATTTATAAGGAGTATAAATGAAAAAAATAATGTTAACGCTTTGTTTGATCTTATTTATGAGCTCAGCATACGCAGGTTCATGTCCGATGTTAGCTAAAAATATTGATGATAAGATTAAAAAAGCTCAAGAACTTAAAGATCAAGGTATGGATGCCCATAATAATGGTGATCATGCTAAGTCTGAAAAACTTTTAAATGAAGCACTTGCTTTATTTAAAAGCTAAACACAAAGGAGAAAAATGAAAAACTATATAGTCACACACACTTTTAAATCAAAAGAGGCAAAAGCTAAAATGATAGAAGTTACTGGTTCAATGTCTATGGAAGATATGACTAAAGCAATGACAAGTGATAATGCAAAGTGTCAAATGAGTTGGAATACACCTGGAGACAATCTAACAATGTATTGTTGGTGGAAAGGTACTGATCCAGATGCAATTAATAAACAATTAGAGTCTATGAACGACTTCTATGAACCTCATAAATTTGTTGAGTGTACAGATGATGTTATAGATTTTAATGCTAAATAAAAATGCCTAAATTTTTACCAAATGAGGAGAAACAATGAAGGTAATTTATACTAGAACAATGAGAGTAAAAGATGACGGCCTAGGAAAAGCAATGGAAATAGGAAAAGGTTTAGCGGCAGTCAGAAAAAAACATTATCCTAAACATGATGTCTATTTTTCTTTTCAAATGGGTGGAGATCCAAGAACAATAAGAGAAACTTTAATTGGAACTATGTTTGAAGATGATAACGAAGCTGACGCTAACATGTCGGCAGATCCTGAATATATAAAACTTTTAGATCAATTAAAAGAAGTCGCCATAGAAGGAACTATAAAGGACGAGATAAGACCAATATTTAGTGAAGGAGACTAAATAATGTTAGAAAAATTTAATGGAATATTTTATTTAGCAGTTTTTATAATCCATTTTATAGGATTTGCTTATTATGGATTTAGATGCGTTTTCCAGACAAAGTCCTTTTTGGATAAATATGGTATCGACGATACTGGTGCAGGAATGGTTAGATTTTTTGGATCAATATTTCTTGGTTCCGTAGTTATGGCTATTTATGTTGGTTTTATAAGACCTAATGGTTTAGAGACAACATGGGCATTCTTTAACTTGATCTTCTTGCAAAACTTATCTGCATTTATTGTTGGCTTTTATAACACAAAAATTAATAAACTTGGACACACAGACAAAACATCGGATGAGGGGATTTATGCTCCATTAGTTTTGACTATACTTAGTGCTGTGATGATCTATGGTTTTAGTGACAAAATTTATATTTAACAACAAAGGAGTACAAAATGTCGATGTTAGAGAAATATACCAATGCAATTGATAAAAAAGATGAGTCAATTATGAATGAACTTTTGCATGATGACTTTAAATTCACAATGCACAAGTCAGGAAAAACCATAGGAAAAGCAGATGTTATAAAGTGGGCAATGAGCGGTGATATAAACCAAGATAAAGCTAGAGTGGTCTACGAAAATGATGAAATTGGAGTTCACCATTCAATAGTTACATTTAATGATGGGAATGTTGAGGCAGTAATGGCAGTTTATAAATATAAAGATGGAAAAATTATAAGTTTAGAGACTGGCGCCACTCCAATGCCAAAATAAGTGAGTCAATTACTTTTTCTTAGTATAATTATAACTGCACTTGATATTTTTTTAATCATTTACGCGTTGACTATCCCACTTTATCCAAAAAAATGGCGAAAAGAGGTAAATAAAAAATATAAAAATGAGACAGCTACTGGAGTAACAATAATTTTTGTAACGATGGCAGCTTGTTTTTTATGGGTAATTTATTTTTATTTCTTAATTTTTGATTTATAATTTTTTATGTTTCCAAAAAAATATTCAAAATTAATATTTATATTCTTTATGGGTCTTGGCATGAGCTTGATCATGACACTTATAATTACATATATCAATACAGGTTATGATGAACTCTATTATAAGAGATTTTTTAAAGCTTGGTCAGTAAGCTTACCTGTTGCATTAGTTGCCACAACAATTGTAGCTCCAATAGTAGAAAAATTTGTAGATAAAATTACCAAATAATAATACTCTTTATATTGTGAGTAATATAATTGCCTACATAGTTCTTATACTTGCAGTAATTTTGGGGACTGCAGCAAATGGTTTTGCTAAAGGAGCTAATGGTTTTACATTATTATTACCAAGCTTATTAACAGCAATAACAATAGTTGCTTGTATGTTTACATTATCAATTGTTATGAAAACTATTCCTGTAGGTATTACTTACGCCTCATTTGCAGGTCTATGTATTATCGCCACAACAATTGTTGGGGTATATAAATTTAATCAAATGCCAGACGTTTTCACTATTGTTGGTTTAACTTTAATTATTTCAGGAGTGTTAATAGTTAATCTTCTTGGTAAAACAAATTAAATTTATGACAAATTTATCTGGATATATATTTCTTCTACTTGCAATTATCTTAGGCATTACTTCAAACGGTTTTTTAAAATCTACTAATGGATTTACCAATTTTGGCCCAACAATTTTTTGTGCAATATCAATAGTTGCTTGTATTTTTTGTTTATCAAAAGCAATGAATATTATTCCTGTAGGTTTCACCTATGCTACGTATGGAGGACTAACAATTACTGCAGTAACTTTATTTGGCGTGTTTAAATATAATCAAATACCAAATCTCTATGGTATTATTGGGATAGCTCTAATTATTATTGGTGTAATTCTTTTGAATACTCTTGGTAAAACTACTTAGTTATTGGTCTAAGCATTTTTAGAATTTTATTATGAATATTATTGTTAACTGAAGCAACAATATTTCCAGCTTTAACTGCATCAGTATTTTTCCATGTACTAACAACTCCACCAGCTGCTTTTATAATTGGTATCAAAGGGTGAATATCCCAAATTTTATTTCCACATTGAATAACTACATCAACTTTACCCTCGGCAAGATGTGAGTAGCTAAGAGCATCTGCACAAGGAAATTGCATTAGTTTTAAAATTTTGGGAATCTTTTTTTGTTTATTTAAAGATAGCATGCCATGAAAAGCAGCAGACATCTTTATATTTTTGAATAAGATTTTTTTATTAACTTTAATTTTTCTTTTTTTTCTTTGATCCACAACATATGCAACTTTATCTGACGCGTTATAATAATATTTTTTAAGAACAGGATAATTTGCCAGTCCAATAATAGGGTTACCCTTATAATTTAAAGAGATTAGGTTACTCCAAGTGGGATTACCAATTACATAAGATCTGGTTCCATCGATTGGATCAATAACCCAAGTAAAATCACTTTTAGTTTTCTTTTTACCAAACTCCTCGCCTATGACTTGATGATCAGGAAACCTTTTTCCTATCTCTTTCCTGATAAATTTTTCAAAAGCTTTATCTGATGTTGTAACAGGATCGAATCCCTTGCCTCTTAATTTGTTAGAGACTTTAAAAGTTCTATTGAGCTTAGAGTAATAAAACTTAGTAAGTTTTCTAGCTAAGCTATCAACAAACTTAGAATACCTTTTAAAATCTGATGAATTTAATTTTGACACATGGGACTATTACTATTTAATTTATATTGATTAAAGTAAAATTTTAAATAATTCTCTTATTATTGTATGAAAATAGAATTAACCAATAACAAAGTGTTTTTTGAAAAACAGGGTGCAAAAAAAGAAATCCACCCTTTCTGGCTAAGAGAACGAGTGAATAACGAGAACTTTTTAGACCAAAAAACTCAACAAAGATTATTTGATCCAACAATGCTTAAAAATAGCTCAGAAATTTCAAAAGTGAATATTTCAGATAAATTTCTTGAGGTAAGTTTTAAAGATGGTGCATACGCAAAACTAGTTATCGAAAATATACTTAAAGAATTTGAGAAAGATAATGAATTATACTTTATCAATAAAATTTCATGGAAATCAGACTTTCAAAATAACAATATTTATAAGTTTAATAAAAATTTTTTTGAGGAAAAAATAATGTATGAGTCTTTACTAGACTTTTACAAATATGGATTTGTTATATTTGAAAATGTTCCTACCCAAGATAACTTTATTGTCAATTTCGCTAATTCAATTGGAAGTATAAGACGAACTAATTTCGGTGAGTTTTTTAATGTCAAATCAAAACCAAATCCAAATGATCTTGCCTATACTTCATTACCTTTAGCACCACATACTGACAATCCTTATAGAAAACCAGTGCCCTGTATACAATTGCTACATTGCATCGAAAATGAAGTTGGTGGTGGCTTATCAACATTAGTTGATGGTCTTGCTGTAACGGAAGAATTAAAAAAAGAGCATCCAACTTTTTTCCAAATTTTAACCGAAATCAAAGTTAGATTTCAATTTGTCGATGATAATGTTGTTTTAGAAGACTGGGCAGAAATGATCCAACTAGATGAAAACGGAAGACTTAAACAAGTCAGATTTAGTCCTCGATTAGATTTTGTGCCCTTAATGGATAAGGAAAAATTAGAATTATATTACGCAGCTAGAAACAAAATATCGGAAATGTACAACTCAGAAAAATTCAGAATTGAATTTAAATTAAAACCTGGTGATCTATTGATGATGGATAACTATAGACTTCTTCACGGCCGAACCGAATATAATGCTAATGAAGGTAATCGATTTTTACAAGGTTGCTATATAGATTATGATAGCACTGAGGGAAAACTTAAACACTTGAAAAGAAAATTTAATATATAAATTATTTGTTAAAGCAATTGTTAACTAATATTGCCATTAATATCCAAATTACAAATGTTTCCCCATGACTAAATGTGTAGTCAGCTCCAGCAAAACCTGCTGCAATATTGATAGCGTAAATAATTATCGTAGAAACAATTAAGCTTACAAGTAAGTTAATTAATCCTTTTACATATTTCATAATGAAACAATATAGATATTAAAACTCAATTCAATTCTTAATTTTCTATTTTTAAGTGAAATTTTTTTAAGATGTGGGAAGACTAATAAATAGTTAGGTTGTATTCAAGAAATATATTTAATTAATTTGCAAATAAATATCTTGAATACAACCTTGCTGGAATTTAACTTCTAATTAAGGAGGTAGTTTTAATGAATCAAATGCCACCTGACACTTAGCTGGGTAGCTTTATATTTCATAAAAACGAAAACAAAAAACTTAAAGTCCATTTGGACTTAAATGCCATCAAGGCGACTTAAGGGAGCTCTTTTGGCTGGAGAGCAAAAGGGCAATCCCTTAAGTAAGTTGGATTTACTTTTTTAAAATCAGACAAATAAGTTTGTCATTAAACCTTAGATTTTTCCTATATTTAGTGCTAATTTCATTAATCCCTTCATTGATTTCCTTTGATTTAAAATTTAGCAGTGTTGAAATATACCTGTTCCTGATCATTTGAATATATTTTTTCCTTGTTATTTTTACTTTGAAAACAAATTTTTTTATTAGGATTTTGAAATCTAAATTTAATATGAATTGAATTATTTGCTTATCCCTATTTAATGAATTTTTTAATTTTTTTTTCATTAATGAAAAAGTTGGGATTTCATTTTGATTTGTATTTAATGAAAATATGATTATTTTTCCCTTAGGATTAAGGGCTTCATTACATAAGAATAGTAATTGTTTAATTTCTTTAAATTTTAATAAATGAATTGTTTGCTTAATTAAAATTAAATCAAATTTTTTTTTATTTTTTTTAAAATATTTAATTGCATCAATTTTTTTAAAAATTATTTTTTTATCTTTATCTTTATGTCTCTCTATATCTATACCTGTTGGCTTATTTTTTAATCTCAATATTAAAGATAAAGAGCCTAATATTTTTCCTCTTCCACATCCAATATCTAAAATTTGAGAATTTCTGTTTAACTCAATTTGTCTTAATAAAAAATTATTAAAAGTATGAATATATCTTTTTGAAGAAAGCCAAGTTTTATTATCCCAATTTTTAATATTTTTTTTTACCATAATTTTTTAAATCTTAAATTAAGCTTTAAATCTTTGATAAATTTTATCCAAATAATAAAATAATGATAATCCTCTTAAAATCATAAAGAAACAGAGTGAAATCCAAATTCCTGTATTAGACAAATACTTTGTTAAAATTAATGAAATTAATAAATAGCAAAATACAGAAAAAATCATAGCATTTCTCAGCTCTTTTGTTTGAGAAGATCCAATAAAAATACCATCAAACTGATAACAGAAAGATGCAATAAAGGGCAACAAGATTAACCAAATTACATAAGATGAACTTAACTTTCTGATATTTTCTATATCTGACATTAAATAAATTACATTTTCATTTATAAAAAAATAAATAATTGAGATCAAAAGACCTGTTAAAGAACTTAATATAAAAGAATTTTTAATAATTGTTTTAAAAAGTATTAAATTTTTTTTTCCCAGAGAGTACCCAACCAATCCTTCGGTAGAAAATGCATAAGCATCTAATATAAATGCTGACAAGAAAACTAAATTTATTAAGATAGCATTAACCGCAACATAATCCTCTCCTATTTGTGTTCCTAAATAAGTAAACCATAAAAAAGAAAATGTTAATAAAATGGTCCTAATAAAGATATCAAAATTAATATTAAAAATATCTTTCATCTTTTTTAAATCAAAAAGACTCACTACATCAATCTTGATATTAAAAAATTTTTTTAAATAATTAAAAGTATAAATCAAAAATATTATAGACGTAATTAATGCTGAAAAAAAAGTGCCATAAGCCACTCCTTTTATATTTAAATCAAATTTTGTAACTAAAACGATACTTAAAAATATATTTAGAATAGAAAAAAAACCTATTATTAAGCTAGAAATTTTAGTTTTCTGTAAACCGACAAATAAACCTGTGAGAATATATAAAGTTAGTTCCCCAGGGGCTGAATAAATTCTAATTTTGAAATATTGAATATAAAATTCTTTAGTTAACTCAGATAAATCAAATATTTCTAAGCTTAAATTAAGAATTAATATTTGAGATAAAAAAATTAAGGCTGAAACTATCAATACAAACAATAAATTTCTTAAAATTATATTTAAAATTTCTTGGTAACTATTTCGCCCCAAGGCTTGAGAAACCATACCTACAGTTCCCATTCTTAAAAAACCAAAACTCCAAAATATCATAGAGAACAAATTTGCAGCGACCGATGTTGCTGTTAAATAAGAAAGGTTTCCAAGATTTCCCATCAAGGCTGTATCAATAATACCAACTAAAGGAATTGCTAAATTTGCAAAGAAAATAGGGAAAGATAATTTTAAAATATAAGATATCGAAGATTTTTGCATTTAATCAACTTAATTTAAAATTTTTGATTAATGGCAAGCAACACCAAATTTTTTAAGTCTCCAATAATTATATGGCCATGGTGTTACAAAACCTGCTAAGAGCATAATCGGCACAACCCACCATGTTAATATTGCACCACCAGTTAAAAAGTAATCAGTTAAGTTCATAGCAACTTCCATGCTAATCATTGATATAAAGCTCATTCCAATTGCAGTTTTAAATGCCTTAGAAAAATCAAAACTTTGTTTCATTAAAATAATTGTTTCTAAAATGATACTTGTAATCAAACCATTAATGATGGCTAAAATCATAATCCCTAAAACAGGAAATGGAATTTTTGTAAGCTGAAAAAATAAAATTGTACCTAAATCTCCGATGGCACAACCTAATAAACACCAAGCAGTGTTTTTAGCACTTCTTTTCCAAGTATTTCTGCACGACCAATGAAAATTGGCCTTGGCTGTTGTATCCATTGATTAATTTATATCAACTTTAGCAATCATTCCAACTTGATAATGACCAGGAACATTGCAAGCTACCTCAATGTTAACTGCATTATCAAATTTCCAGATGATTTCTCCCTTTTGTTTTGGCTCAAGCAAAACACTATTACTATGTGAGTGGGCCATGGCTTTATCCATTTTTGCCATTTTTTTCATCTTTTCTTTGTCAATAGAATCAGCCAAAAGTATTTCGTTCTCAACCATTTTAATCATTTCTGGTTGATGTTTCATATGCATCATTTTATTTGCAATATTAAATTCATGGACAAGCATACCAGCATTTTCCACTTCAAATTTAATTGTTTCACCAGCTTTAATTTGAAATGAACTTGGTTCATAATAGTTGTCATACATCACAACTTTAACTACACGTGAGACTTCACTTTCTTTACCTTTAGAGCCGATTTTCATATTTTTATCAGCATAGGCAAATGTGTAAGTAAATAAAAACATAATTAAAAATTTAAATATTTTCATAATGTGTTTAGAATTAATTCCTCGTATTATTTTTACAATGGGTCAATTTGTACTTATGTGTTATTATAATTAAATGATTTTCAAACAATTATTCGACAAAAACTCTTCTACATATACCTATTTAGTCTCGTCTGGAAAAGGAAGAGAAGCATTAATTATTGATCCTGTGTTAGAAAATGTTGGCGAATACATAAATTTACTAAAGGAGTTAGATTTAAAATTAGTAAAAGTAATTGATACCCACATACATGCAGATCATGTAACAGGGGCATCTAAGCTTAAAAATATTACTAAATGCTCTACTATCATGGGCGCCCATACTCCTGCGGATGCCGTTGAAATAAAAGTTAAAGATGATGAATATATCAGTCTGGATAATTTTAAAATTAGAGCGATGTATACTCCTGGACATACTTCAGATAGTTATAGCTTTTTAATGGATAATTATCTTTTTTCAGGTGACACACTTCTAATTAACGGGACTGGTCGAACAGACTTTCAAAATGGTAGTTCAAAAGATGCTTATAATTCAATTTTTAATAAACTTCTAAAATTACCTGAGGAAACTCTTTTGTACCCCGCTCATGATTATAAAGGCGAAAAAGTAAGCACGATTGGAAAAGAAAAAAAACAAAATCCAAGATTACAAGTAAGCAGTGTTGATGAATATATTGAAATCATGAACAATCTTAATTTAAAAAAACCTGCTCAAATTGATTACAATGTATCTAAAAATATTAATTTAGGTGTTTAAATTAAATAGAAGATCTTAAAGCTTTGTAGATTAGTTCTTTAGAAGTCTCTCCAAGACTCCGATAGACTTCTTTATTGTCTTTAAAAATTAAAAGTGTGGTTTGATATTGCACATTAAAGAAATTAGCAATTTCCTTGTTAGTAACATCAAATGAAAAATATTCAATATTTTTAAAATCATTTTTTGCTTTTTGCAAAACTTTCATTTGACTAGCGCATGACATGCAATACTTAATCCATGAGCTAACTACTACAACTTTGCCTTCAGATTGTGCTTTATCAAATAATTCTTTTTTAAAAGTTGTCTCTTTTTCCATTGCATTGACATTGAATGCAAATAAAAGAAAACAAAAAGTTAGAATTTTTTTCATGATTATTTATACAACAAATATTAAAAACCAATAAGAAGCTAATCCTGAAAATATTGTCGCAATTATACTTCTAGAGAAAATACCAATAACCATTGCAATTATTGCAGCTAATATCTTTGGATTATCATCTATTTCGAACAAGCCTTTGTCATTAATAAAAATTGCCGGAAAAATTATTGCAGGAAATATTGCAGATGGCACAAATGACAATATTTCTCTAATTCTATCATTAAACATTTCCTTTTTAATTAAAGCTATCATGGAAAATCTTGTTAGATAAGTGATCAATCCACAATATAAAATTAATGCCCAGTTACTCATGCTTTTTTATTTTTCATTGTTAAAATCATTGCTGTAAATAATCCTGCCAAAGCTGCAACTATGACGTATGCTTTAAAAAGAATATAATTATATCCCAACGTAGCAACCAATCCTGAAATAATTATTACAATCACATTTACCAATTTTCTAAAGTCATTAACTAATAAAGCTAAGAAAGTTAAAGGAACTGCAAAACTTAGTCCAAGTTTTTCTGGAATAGCTGCTCCAAGTATAATTCCTAAAAATGTTGTTGATTGCCATATCACCCAACAAGTAGCTCCCCCACCTACTAAATGAAAATATCTATTATTATCTTTATTCTTTTTTAAATATTCATTTGAAATTGCAAATGCTTGATCGATTAAAAAGTATGAAATAATAATTTTCCAAATTAATTTTAAATCTGATAGATGTTCAGATACGACTGCACCATAAAGTAGATGTCTTGAATTAACAGCCCCAACAGAACTTATTATTACTAAAGATGAAGCTCCTCCTGAAAATAATTGCAATAATACTATTTGCGAAGCACCACCAAAAATTATTAAAGACATTGCCATTGTTTCAATCGGAGTAAATCCAATATCAATAGCCAATACGCCGAATATTAAACCAAATGGGACCACTGGTATCATAAGTGGGCTTACATCAATAATTCCCTTTAAAAAAACTTTAAAGTTACTTTTCATTTTCTAAAAGGTTTTTATTAGAAGCAAACTATATGATCAATATGAATTGGTCTTTTGATACCAAATTTTTCATCCACTTCATGTTGGTGTATATGGTGTGAGTGAACAAATACTGGAATTAAAGTATTACTTGGAGCTCTAAGAGTATAAATAAAATTAGTGCCTCTAAATTTTCGATCAACTACCTCAAGTTTTAAATTACTTGTATCATCATGCTCTAAATCTTCTGGCTGAAGTAACAACTGCACATTGGCACCTTCTGGATACTCTTTTATAAAATTCCCTTCAATAGTACCTAAATCCCAGTTTTCTAAAGTATTTTTTCCAGTCACCTTTGCTGGAACTAAAATTCCTCTATTTAAAAAATTGACTACTTCAATAGAATTTGGCAAATGATATACCTTGTAAGGATCATCAAATTGTTTCAGTTCTTGATTTAATATTATTCCGCATTTAGATCCTAAATAAAATGCCTCATAAGAGTCATGTGTAACAATGATTGTTGTGATCTTTAATTTATTTAAAATTTTTTTTAATCTTACTTGGATTTCTTCTTTAAAACTTTGATCTACATTTGATAATGGCTCATCAAGTAACAACAAGTCTGGCTGCATTATTAATGATCTTGCTAATGAGGCTCTTTGAGCTTCACCGGCACTTATTTCATGCGGGTATTTATTAAGAATGTGAAATATGTCTAATAAATCTACTATTTCCTTTAAACTAATTTTTTTCTCTTTTTTTTCCTTATTTCTTTCAGAACCAAGCGAAATATTTTTTTCAATAGTGTAATGTGGGAATAGGCTATTATCTTGAAAAGCAAGTGAAACATTTCTTTCTTCTGGCTCTAAGTTAATATTTTCAGAAGATAAAGTTTTTCCATTTAATATAATTGATCCTTTTTTTAATTTTTCAAGGCCCGCAATTGTTCTTAAGATTGTAGTTTTTCCAATTCCTGAAGGACCTAAAAGACATATTACGTCACCTTGATTTTCAATTGCAAAAGAAACGTTTTTAACTTTAGTTTTATTACCTACATTAAAATCAACGTTGTTAACTTCAAAAAAATTTTTAGTCATTATTATCTCTTAAAATATATTTAGATGTAACAATTATGAAGAAAGTTGCAATCAAAATCAAAAATAATGAAGGTACCGCAGCAGCCTCAAGTAAATCCTCTGATGCAGAAATATAAGCTGTTGTTGCAAAAGTTTCAAAATTAAAAGGTCTTAAAATGAGAGTAATTGGTAGTTCTCTTATTATCTCTAAAGAGATTAATATTCCAACAAACAATAAAGAATTTCTCAAAAAAGGAATATGAATATTCATAAACGTTTTTCTTTTTGAGTAACCAAGTAAATATGAACTTTCATCAACTGAAATATTAATTTTCTCATAGCCTGATTTAATTCCATTGTATGCAAGTGAATAAAATCTAATAAAGTATACAAGCACTAATCCAAGGATTGATCCTATAAAAACTTTTTTGATAGAAACAAAACCCAAATTTTTAATCACACTATCATCAAACCATGCAATAAAGGTTATGAATGCGACAGCTAAAATAACTCCAGGAATTGCATAACCTGAAATAGATAATGTGGATAAAATATTTAACGTTTTATTTTTATTTACTCTGTTTCCATAATTGGAAATTAAACCAAATATTATCAACAGCAGACTTGATAAAATTACTAAATAAAGAGTATTTATTAATAAATCTAAGATTTTTAAATCGAATAAATTTTCTGGAAATTTAATTGTCCAATACATCATCTGACTAAGCGGAAATAAAAAGCTTAAAAAAAATACTAAAAAACAAAAAGAGAATGCTAAGAAAGCTTTTTTACCTGAAAGTTGTATTTTTTGTTTTTGTTTAAATCCTGCCTTTGAATTGAAGTGATATTTGGCATTTTTTCTCGATAAATTTTCTATGATAAAAAGTGCAAAAATAAATAACAATAAAAAGAAAGATAATTGATTTGCAAATGCTAAATCATCAAAGGCAATCCATGAATTATAAATACCCGTTGTTAATGTATTTATTGAAAAGAAATCTACTGCACCAAATTCAGCTAATGTTTCCATAGCCACCAGCGATAAGCCAGCAACTATAGCAGGTCGTGCTGCTGGGAGAATGATTGAATAAAATGCCTTAAACTTTGTAAACCCTAGGTTTTTTCCCAAATCAATTATGTTTTGTGATTGATATAAAAATGACGCTCTAGCTAGAATATACACATAGGCATAAAGTGAAAAAGAAATTGATAATACCACACCTAATAAACCATCAAATTTAGGAATGCTTTGGTTGTAATTACCCTCACCAAATAAATTTTTTAAAATAGTATAGGCGGTTCCATAATTTTCAAAAAAAGCTGTTAAAGAATACGCATAGATATAAGGGGGTACAGCAAAAGATAAGATTAGTGCCCATTTAAAAAAATTACTAAACGGAAAATTAAAAAATGAAACTAAGTAGGCTGATCCTGTCCCTATAATAAAAGTTAAAATTAAAACACTCACCAATAAGATTAGGGAATTGAAAATATACTCCAATAAAAAAGTATCTTTTAGTACTTGATAGTAATTAGAGGTATTATCAAAAAAACTAGAAAAGACAGTTAAAATTGGAATGATTACAAATAATGAAATTACAAAAGAAGATATGTACCAAAAATTTATTCTCATAATTTATAATCCGCCTTATAAACATGAAAGTATTTTGTTCAAGGCCTTAATAAGGAGACAACTTAATTAAGGCGCTTGAACACCCAGAAAATCAAAAATCAAATACTTTTAGGATATGCGGAACCTCCTCAGTTTTAATTTCTGAAAGCTTTCTGTTATTTACTCTTTTATTGATTTTTTCACACTCCAAACTGCATGGAGAGCATGCTTTGGAAGATTTATTTAAATCAACTTCAGAAATAAATTTTTTTTGTTCTTCCATCGGTTACTTCCATCCAGCAGCTGTCATTACTTCAACTGCAGCAGCTTGATTTTTTCCATAAGAAGCTAATTTAGTTTTCATATCTTGTTTGAAATCTAATCCTAAATTATTGACTACTAATGGACTTGGTGAAACACCATCAATCATTGGGAACTCAAAAGTATTGTTTGTAAAATGCTCTTGAGACTCTGGAGTTAACAAAAACTCTACAAGTTTAACAGCGTTAGCTTTGTTAGTTGCACCTTTTACTAAAGCCGCACAACTAACATTCATGTGCGTTCCTCTATCATTTTGATTTGGAAAGAAAGCTTTGACTTTTTTCGCAGCTTCTTGTTGCTCTGCACCTTTTTTACCAGATAACATAAGAGCTAAGTAGTAAGTATTAGCTACCGCAATATCAGCTTCACCAGCTGCGACTGCCATAATTTGCGCTCTATCATTGCCTGTTGGTGTTCTTGCCATATTGTCAACAACTCCTTCAGCCCATGCTGCTGTAGCAGCTTTTCCATTATTTTTAATCAAAGACGCTACAAGAGATTTATTATAAATGTTGCTAGATTTTCTTATTACTAATCTACCTTTCCACTTTGGATCAGCTAAACCCTCATAAGTCATTCCCGATAATTCAGCACCAGTTACTCTCTCTGGTGAGTAATAAATTATTCTTGCTCTTTTTGCGATTCCAACCCACTTGTTTGTCCTAAAGCTTTTTGGAACAGCATTTTTAATTGCTGCAGATGTTAAACCACTTTGAAGGGTGCCTTTTGCATCCATTGCTCCACATCTTCCTGCATCTGCAGTGATGTATAAGTCGGCAGATGAGTCTTCACCTTCACTTATGATTCTTTTTTCTAAAGCACCTGATTTTCCGTTTATCAAATTAACTTTAATCCCAGTCATATTTGTAAACTTAGAATAAAGCTCAGAGTCTGCTTTATAATGTCTTGCATTGAAAACATTAACTTCGTTGGCAATTGCAAATGATGATGCAATTACTGAAAAGATTAACGTTATAATTGATATCTTCCTCATTTATTCTCCGTTATTCCTAGTTCTTCCGCATGATTTAATGATAATGAGAACTATTCTCATTGAGAATGATTATCAATCGCAATAGTGTCGCAGTCTATTGGGATTTCCAGTCACCTATTTTGCTAAATAAGAAATTTCTAAAAGCTGTTACTCTAGCCGTGTTTTTTAGAGATTGAGGATACACAAAGTGTGCTTCCGTGATTGGTCCCTCTGATTTTGGAAGAACTTTGATTATATTTCTTGAATTACTGACAAGATATTCTGGTAATGCAGCTAGACCAACACCAGCTTCTACTGCTAAAAGCAGTCCCATTACGCTATTAACCTTCATAATAGTCTTTCGTTTTTTTCCATCATGCATTCCTAATTTAAGCGCCCAATCTGGATTATAAACTGGTGATGGAGCTCCTTTGCCAAAAGATATAAATTTATGCTTATTTAAATCAGCTATAGTTTTAGGCATACCATGTTTCTCTAAGTATTTATTTGATCCATATATAAAGTACTTAAGATCAATTAATTTTTTTTGAATATAATTAAGTTGTTTTGGTCTTCTCATAAAAATACCAATATCAGCTTGTCTGGTACTCAAATCTAACTCTTTGTCCTCAAAAATAAGCTCTATTTCTACCTCCGGGTTTAAACGCATAAATTCTTCAATTCTTGGTGTTAACCAATGTGTGCCGAAACTTCTAACTGTTGTAATTGTTAATTTGCCAGTAGGTTTATTTTTTTGATCTCCTAGAGAGGTTTCAACTTCTTTTAATTTGCTAATAACTTCATGAGCAGTCTTAAAAACATATTCTCCATTTTCTGTAAGTGTCAGCCCTCTTGCATGTCTTTCAAATAACTGAACTTTTAGATCTTGTTCTAAAGATTGAATTTGTCTACTAATTGCAGATTGACTAAGGTTTAAATTAACAGTGGCATTAGTAAAACTTCCTGCCTCCGCTACTGCATGAAAAATCTTAAGTTTGTCCCAATCCATTATTTATTTAAATCAACCAAAACTCTCCCAGAAATTTCACCCTTTAATATTTTAGGATAAGTTTCAATTAACTCCTCTAAGCTAACTGTTTGAACTGATTTTTCTATTAAATTAAAGTCAATTAGTTTTGCTGCTTCACCCCAAATAAATTCTCTTCTTTTGATACTGCAATTAGCAGAGTCCATTCCCCAAAGTTTTATTCCTCGTAACATAAATGGAATAACATTAGTGTTAAGCTCATTAGTACTTGCATTACCACAGACTGCTATTATTCCATTTGAATTAGTTTGAACAATTGCATTTGCTAAAATTTTTCCACCGACTGTATCAACTACTCCATCCCATAAACCTTTATCTATAAGCTTAGGATCTTTATCAAATTCACTACGATTTATAACATTTTTAGCACCTAACGATTTAAGATAATCTGCTTTTGAGTCTTTGCCTGATACAGCTGTTACATTGTATCCCATTTTATTTAGTATCATTACCGCAATACTTCCTACTCCTCCTGATGCTCCAGTAACTAAAACATCATTTACTTTTGCACCAAGTAATATTTCTTCTCTTGCTTTAATTGCAAATGCGGCCATCAAGGAAGTAAAGCCTGCAGTTCCTAAAATCATTGCTTGTTTATTAGTTAAGTCATCCGGTTTCTTAACTAAAAAATCACCATTGACTTTTGCCATTTGTGAGTAACCACCATAAAAGATTTCTCCGACTCTAAACCCAGTTAAAATTACTTGATCACCTGACTTAAACTTTGAATTTTCACTGTCAACAACAGTTCCTGAAAAATCAATTCCAGGGATGTGAGGAAATTCTTTTACTAATCTTCCACCATTTTTTAAAATCATTCCATCTTTAAAATTAAGGTCTGAATAATCTACTTTGATAGTGACATCACCATGTTTTAAAAAACTTTTATCTACTGATTTTACTTCTCTTGTAAAGTTGTCACCTTCTTGATTTAAAACTAATGCTTTAAATTGATCTGACACTTTTAATCTTTTGAATTACTAATTAACCTTAAATATCTATTTTGATAACTTAGATCTTCTTTGAATTGACCTAAATAATAATTTGTAACTGTTGTTGCTTGTTCTTTTTTAATTCCTCTCATCGTCATACACTGATGAGTTGAGTCTATTGTCACTGCTACTCCTTTGGCATCCAATGCCCCCATTAGTGTATTCGCAATTTGCATAGTTAATCTTTCCTGAGTTTGCAATCTTTTTGAGAAAACCTCAACAACTCTTGCCAATTTACTTAACCCAACAACTCTTTCATTGGGAATGTAAGCCACATGAGCTTTACCTATAATAGGTGCCATGTGATGCTCACAATGACTTTGAACAGAAATATTTTTTTGAATAACCATATCATCATACCCATCGACATCACCAAATGTTTTATCTAAAACCTGGATAGGATCTTCTTTATAACCTTTGAAGTACTCCTTGAATGCTTTAACCACTCTTTTTGGTGTTTCCAATAATCCTTCTCTACTTGGATCTTCACCCATCCAAGCTAAAATAGTTTTAAAAGCTTCTTCAGCTTCCTTATCAGAAATCTTTTTAGAATTTTGATTATTATCTATGTCTTTAACTAATTTCATGGTGGGTTTTATACCTATAAATGCGTATTTTTAAAATATTTAATATATCGAGATATGTGCTACATAATCACCAAATATGTTCAAAAAAAGAGAAAATGTACTGGAAATTGAAGAAGGGAATCTACTTTCTCCTAAATTTGATAATGATGGATTAATCCCTGTTATTACAATGTGCTCTCAAACAAAAGAAATTTTAATGCATGGTTATATGAATGTTGAGGCGTTAAAAAAAACTATCGAAACAAAAGAGGCTCATTATTACAGCAGATCAAGAAAAGCTATCTGGCATAAGGGTAAAACAAGTGGTTTTGTTCAAAAAGTAACTGAAATCAAAATTGACGATGACCAAGATTCTATTTGGTTAACTGTTGATATTGGTGATGGCGCTAGCTGTCATGTTGGTTATCGATCTTGTTTTTATAGATCTATCCCACTTGGACCTATTGAAAATGGACGAGAAGTAGAAATGAAATTTACCGAAAAAGAAAAAAAATTTGACCCTGAAAAAGTTTATAAGGGTCAACCCAATCCAACTAAAATTTAATATAATCATGAAAGTATTTAATCCTTTTGGTCCTAAGATTGCTATAACTAAAATTCCAAAAAAAATAATAAATAAAATAAATAAAGAAGTGGATTTGATTATAAATAATAAATCTAGATCAAAAAAAAGTGATTATTCAAAAGAACTTGTGGGTCAAGTGAAACAAGAGATAAGATTATCAAATAAATTTGTAAATAAACATATTTTAAAGTTTATTAAATTAAATGTGAAAAAATATATCAAGCAATGTACCAACAAGAACGTAAAAAAAATGAATCTAAAAAGTTTTTGGGTGGTAAGACAATATAAGAATGAATATAACCCAGTTCATTTTCATAATGGTAACATCTCAGGAGTTGGCTATTTAAAGATACCAAAAAATATTACTAAAGGGACAAAAAGACTTAAAACGAATGGGACTATAGATTTTATACATGGTTCAAAATCTTTTTTAAGTAATAGTTTACATAATCATAATCCTAAGGTTGGTGACATGATTATATTTCCAAATTATTTAATGCATACTGCTTATCCTTTTAAAAGAGATGGAGAGAGAAGATCTTTTTCATTTAATTTAGATATTGATAAAAAAACATTTAACGTTTTCTATGGATAAAATTCAAAAAAATGTTCTTGGAGAAAAATTAGAGGAATGTTCTCTAGATCCTTTAACGGGTTGGTATCGAGATGGCTGTTGTAATACTGATGAAAACGATCATGGTTTACACACAGTTTGTGCAAAAGTTACAACTGAATTTTTAGAGTGGTGTAAAGAGGCTGGGAATGATTTAATTACCCCACACCCTGAATTTGGATTCCCCGGTTTAAAAGATGGTGATGGATGGTGTGTTTGTGCTACTTGGTATGCTCGTGCAGTAGAAGCTGGTAAAGGTTGTCCAATTTTTTTAAAAAGTACTCACGAGAATACACTTAAGATATTACCAATTGAGACTTTAAAAAAATTTGCAATAGATATTAGTTAAATTTGATAAGTTTTTATTTCAATAATTGGATTATAAGGCGTATTTATTAATATATTTATAAAAAGTACTATTTAATTTTTCAATTTGATTGTCAGAAAAAAATTCCTTATACGTTTTTGTTCCACCTTTACTCATAAAATTTATATTATGTTTTTTAAGATCAAAAAAGAATCCATCAATTGCTTTTTCTTTCTCATATTTTTCTAATTTTTTTAACGTCTCAAAATCTGTCTTTTTTTTTATAGTTTTTATTAAATTTTCATCAATTTTTTTATTTAAAAACTTCACAATTTTTTCAATATTTAGATCAAAATTATCCAATAAATCATTATATTTTAATATTAAAATTTTTTGATTTGATTTCTCCCAGCCATCTAAATGTTCTGACCAACTAGGAAAATTGAAATTTTTAGATAAAAAAGATAAATTATGCAATTTGCAAAATTCATTCACTGTATTTTCAATATTTATTTCAGGAATTTTGTAGTAACGTACTAATGATGCCAACACATCTAACGGATTCCTTAACACTAAGATAATACTTCCTAAGTTTAAGTTTTTAACTTGATTATAGCTAAAATGGCTTTTTAAAAAAATTGGGCTAAATTGATGTTTGTTTTCTCTAATTTTTGCAATGCTCCATTTATTTAATCCAGGAATAGAATTGTCCATCATTTTTGACTGCAGTTCTTTATTAGCTTCATGAAAATAAATAAGATAAATTATAAATCTTAACCATGTATTACCTGATTTTGGGTAAGACGTAATTAAGTTTATCTCCTCTGTTTTATTCATTTTTAATTACAATATCAAAAAAAATAAAAAAATTTAAATAGATAAATTTTGATTACATATTACCATACTTGGGTCCTCCACCACCTTCCGGGGTGACCCAAGTAATATTTTGTGATGGCTCTTTAATATCACAAGTTTTACAATGAATACAATTTTGAGAATTAATCACGAACTTTTGAACATTGTTTTCATTTTGAACTTCATAAACTCCAACTGGACAATATCTTTGAGCAGGTTCGTCAAATTTTTCTAACGTATAATTAATTGGCAAATTTGGATCTTTCAATTTCAAATGCACCGGTTGATTATCAGCGTGATTTGTTCCAGTTAAATAGACCGAGCTTGTTTTATCAAAAGTGATGATATTATCAGGTTTTGGGTACTCAATTTTAGGCATTTCATTTGCTGGCTTAAGTGTTTCGTGATCAGCATGTTTATGTTTTAAGGTAAAAGGCATTCTACCTCTAAATAAAATTTGATCTATTCCAGTAAAAATAATACCCAAAATAAGACCCCAGCTAAAACTTGGTTTGACATTTCTGGCTTTATAAAGTTCGTCATAAACCCAGCTATTTTTGAACTTATCCTCAAAGATCGACAAATCTTTTTTCAATTTAAAATGCTCATCAATAGTTTCAGCAGCTATCATTCCACTTTTCATGGCTGTATGCGAACCTTTTATCTTGGGCATATTAAGCGTACCCGCGTCACATCCAACAAGTAATGCTCCAGGCATAAACATTCTCGGTAAACTTTGAAAACCACCTTCAATTAAAGCTCGCGCTCCATAAGAAATTCTTTTTCCTCCCTCAATAATTTTTTTTATTGCTGGATGGGTTTTAAATCTTTGAAATTCATCAAATGGAGATAGGTGTGGATTTTTATAGTCTAATCCAATGACATAACCTATGAAAACTTGCTTGTTCTCAGCGTGATATATAAAACTTCCACCATAAGTGTTTTTATCTAATGGCCAACCAGCTGTATGCATGACCATCCCCTCTTCGTGATTTTTTTCATCTATTTCCCAAATTTCTTTAAAACCAATTCCATATTGTTGAGGATCTTTTCCTTTATCTAATTCAAACTTGTTAATTAATTGTTTACCCAAATGACCTCTACAGCCTTCTGCAAAAACAGTTACTTTACCAATAAGATCAATACCAGGCTCATAACTATCTTTTTTGTTTCCCTCTTTATCTAAACCCATATCTTGAGTTGCAACTCCTTTAACAGAGCCATCATCGTTATATAATATTTCACTTGCCGGAAATCCTGGAAAAATTTCAACACCAAGTGCCTCAGCTTGTTCTGCAAGCCATCGACATAAGTTTGCAAGACTTATAATATAATTTTTATGATTTTTTTGAACCGCAGGTAGTAACCAGGTTGGCCAGCTTAATGAATTATTCTTTCCTAAAAATAAAAATTTTTCTTTAGTGACTTTAGTTTTGATGGGTGGGTCTAATTCTTTCCAACCAGGAATTAATTCATCTAAAGCTCTTGTTTCAAAAACATTCCCACTTAGTATATGCGCACCTATTTCAGATGCTTTCTCTAACAAACAAATATTTAGATCTGAATTTAATTGTTTTAATTTAATAGCTGTGGTCAGTCCTGATGGACCCCCACCTACAATAACTACATCATATTCCATTGTCTCTCTGGACATACTCAATTTTTTACAGATTATATTATTTTTGTATAGTGTTTAATTTGTTCAATTCCTCTAAGAACTGAGGAACTGCTTCAAAAAGATCAGCTTCAAGTCCATAATCTGCGACACTAAAAATTGGTGCTTCACCATCTTTATTGATCGCCACGATCACTTTACTTTCCTTCATGCCAGCTAAATGTTGAATAGCACCTGAGATACCAACAGCAATATACAAATCAGGAACTACAACTTTTCCGGTTTGACCCACTTGATGATCATTACTTATATATCCTGCATCAACTGCGGCTCTTGAGGCTCCGATAGCTGCATTTAATTTATCAGCTAAAGAAGTAATTAATTTAAAGTTATCACCACTCTGCATTCCTCTTCCACCAGAAACAACAACTCTTGCTGTACCAAGTTCAGGTCTGTCTGATTTGACTTCTTCTCTTTTGATAAATTTTGTTTTTGCAAATTCTTCACCAGGATCTGCTTTTTCTATAGGAGCTGATCCACCTGAGCTTTCGCAGGGATCAAAAGATGTGGGTCTGATGGTTACACATTTTTTTGCATCCTTGCTTTTAACAGTTGCAAAAGCGTTTCCTGCATAAATTGGTCTTAAAAAGGTATCAGGCGCAATAACTTTGATGATATCACTTATTTGAGATGTATCTAAAGCAGCAGCTATTCTTGGCATTAAATTTTTGCCAAAAGTATTTGCTGAACTAATGACATGTGAATAATTTTCAGCTAATTTTATAATTACAGGCGCGAAATTTTCAGCAACAAAGTTTTCATAGTGAGCAGCTTCAACTTGAATAACCTTTTTGATTAATGGTAATTCTGAAAGTGCCTTTGCAGCTTCATCACAATTATGTCCAATAATAACTGCATGCACATCATTATCAATTTGAGAAGCAGCTGTACTTGCATTAAGTGTAAATGGCTTTAATTCTTTGTTGTTATGTTCTGCGATTAATAAAACTGACATTATATTACCTTAGCTTCATTTTTTAATTTTTGAACCAACTCAGCAACACTTGAAACTTTTATTCCAGCTTTTCTTTTTGGTGGCTCCTCAACTTTAACTTGCTCGATTCTAGGAGTTATATCTACCCCTAAATCTGACGCATTTAATTGCTCAATAGGTTTTTTCTTTGCCTTCATTATATTTGGTAATGAAGCATACCTTGGTTCGTTTAATCTTAAGTCACAAGTTACTATTGCTGGAACATTAATTTCTATCGTTTCTAAACCTTCATCTATCTCTCTAGTAACTTCTAATTTACCATCTTTAATTTCAATTTTAGATGCAAAAGTTGCTTGCGGCCAATTTAAAAGTGCGCTTAACATTTGACCTGTTTGATTACAATCGTCATCGATTGCTTGTTTACCCATAAAAACTAAATCTGGCTTTTCTTTTTCAACAATTTTTTGTAACAATTTTGAAACAGCAAGCGGTTCAATTATACCTTCAGTCTTAACAAGTATTCCTCTATCTGCCCCAACTGCTAAAGCTTTACGGACTGTTTCTTGAACTTTCTCTTCACCAATACTTACTGCAACAACCTCTGTAGCTTTACCGGCTTCTTTAATTTTTACAGCTTCTTCGATTGCATTATCATCAGGTGGATTAGTAGACATTTTGACATTGTCAGTTACAACACCTGTGTTGTCTTCCTTAACTCTAATTTGAACGTTGTAATCAATTACTCTTTTTACTGCGACTAAAATTTTCATTAAGCTCTCAATAATTTATTTTCAGCATCATAAGGACTTTCATCTAATATTGTAGCTTCATACATCTTGCCTAAAATATCAACCTTAAGTTTCTCCCCTACATTAGCCAAGTCTGGTTTTACCATTGCTAATGCAATTGACTTATCTAATCTAAATCCATATTCACCACCTGTAGCTCTTCCAACAACTTTGTCATCTTTATAGATTGGATTATTTCCTAATACATCTGAGTCAGTTGTATTATGAACTTCGAGAGTAACTAATTTATTATCAAAACCTTTTTCTCTCCACTTATTTAATGCTTCGAGACCTATGAAATTTCCTTTGTTGGGATGGACAAACCTATCTAAGCCTGACTCATATGGAGAATATTCAATCGATAATTCTGTTCCGACTAATTTATAAGATTTTTCAATTCTCAAACTATTCATTGCTCTGATCCCAAAAGGTTTCAGTCCTAAATCTTTTCCAGCTTCCATTAATTTATCAAAAATATGATTTTGGTATTCAATTGGATGATGTAATTCCCAACCTAATTCTCCAACAAAGTTTACCCGCATCGCATTGACTGGGGCATAACCAACATTAACATTTTTAGCTGTTAACCATTTAAAGTTTTCATTAGAAAAATCATCTGTGGAAACTTTTTGCATTAATTGTCTTGCTTTTGGTCCAGCTACAACAAGTACCCCTGTACTATTAGTTAAATCTTCAAATATCACTGATCCATCAGTTGGCATCCATTTTTGAATCCAATCGTGATCTAATCTTAAATTTGCACCTGCTGAAACAAGGTAATAGCTGTTTTCGGCCTCTTTCATGATCGTAAATTCTGAATGAACTCCACCTTTGGTATTTAGTGCATGACATAGATTGATTCTGCCAATTTTTTTTGGAAGTTTATTTGCAACTAAATAATCTAAAAATTCCTCAGCTTTAGGACCTTTAATTCGACATTTTGCAAATGCCGTCATATCTAATAGACCAACATTTTCTTTTACATTTTGACACTCTTTTTTAATTGCATCAAACCATTTTGATCTTCTAAATGACCAATCATCTTTTTGTTCCATACCATCTGTTGCAAAAAAATTGGGTCTCTCCCAACCAAATTTTTGACCAAACACTGCGCCTAAATCTTTCATTCTCTCATAACATGGAGACGTTCTTAATGGTCTTGCAGCTGGTCTTTCCTCATCAGGATAATGAACAATAAAAACATGGCTATAAGCTTCTTCGTTTTTTGCTTTTAAATAAGATTTGGTTGCGTAATTTCCGTAACGTCTAGGTTCAACACCAAGCATATCAATTGTTGGTTCTCCATCAACAATCCACTCCGCTAGTTGCCAACCTGCACCACCAGCAGCTGTAATACCAAAACTATGCCCCTCATTAATCCAAAAATTTTTCAATCCCCAAGCTGGACCAACTATTGGATTGCCATCAGGCGTATAACAAATTGCTCCATTGTAAACTTTTTTAACTCCCACCTCACCAAAAGCAGGAACTCTGTGAATAGCACCTTCAATATGAGGTGCCAGTCGATCTAAATCTTCTTGAAATAATTCGTATTCAGAATCTTTTGATGGTCCTTCAACATAACAAGCTGGGGCACCATCTTCATAAGGACCTAATATTAATCCTCCTGCTTCCTCTCTCATATACCATCTGCTATCACTATCTCTTAAGACTCCCATCTCAGGCAAACCTGCTTTTTTTCTTTTTTGAATTTCTGGATGAGGTTCTGTCACGATATATTGATGTTCAACAGGTATTACTGGAATATCTAATCCAACCATTTCACCTGTTTGACGTGCAAAATTTCCTGAGCAAGAAATAACATGCTCACATTCAATTGAACCTTTATCAGTTTCAACTACCCAACCACTTTTTGTTTGTCGGATTGCTGTAACAGCAGTATTTCTATAAATCTCCGCTCCTCTATTTCTTGCACCTGCGGCTAAAGCTTGCGTTAGATCAGCTGGCTGAATGTATCCATCTTCAGGATGTTGAATAGCTCCAATTAAATCATCGGTATGACATAAAGGCCAAATTTCTTTTACTTGTTGTGGTGTTAAAAATTTTACGTCAACACCAATTGTTTTAGCAACACCAGCATACTGATGATATTCATCCATTCTATCTTTTGTACTTGCTAAACGAATATTTGAAACAACACTAAAGCCAACATTTTTTCCAGTTTCTTCCTCTAATGTTTTATAAAGATTTACTGCATACTTATGCAATTGACCAACTGAATAACTCATATTAAACAACGGAAGTAATCCTGCTGCATGCCAGGTTGATCCAGATGTAAGTTCTTTTCTCTCAACTAAAACAACATCAGACCAGCCTTTTTTTGCTAAATGATAAAGAGCACTTACTCCAACGACACCACCACCAACTACAACAACTTTAGTTTTTGATTTCATTAAGCGATTCCTACTAAATTTTTATTCATAACGAAACAAAATTGTCATTTTTAATCATATGGAGCTACCTAATGGGATTGGGCTGGAGACCATGGTTGTTAGCCAGCAATCTTTGAGTGGACCATCTGTTTCATACTTTTCAACTTGCCAGTTAAACTTATGATAAATTTTATCTTTATCTAAAAGGATCACTTCAAATTGAGCCCAATTTTCACCACTTCCAAGCTTTGTTATGGTGTGACTTAAGTGATTGATCATCATTTGATAAGAGTCTCCTTTAATCATTCTTTTAAATTTATCTAAAGGTCCAGTAACTTTTTTATTGTTAGGATGGGCAAAGTTCCAAGTCTGCTCTATGCCGCTATCCTTATAAATAAGGTCATTATTTTGAAGTCCTGATAATTGAATTTCTATAACTCTATCAGGTTTGATGTCACTATTGGGTTTTAGTAATTCTGCCTTTGCTATTGTTATTAAAATAAAAAAAATAAAAAGAGCATTTGATATTATTTGAATTTTTTTTATCATTTTCTAAAAATTATTGATTTTAGTCTTGTAGAACAGGAAAGGCTTGACGTATTTTTAAGAAATGTTTTTGATATTCCATTTTGGTACATCTATCCTCGATATATTCAATTTTGTTTTTAATAACTAATTTTTTTGCTTGTTCATTTTTAATTCCAAGCTGTAACCACAAAACTTTTGCTTTAATATTAATTGCATCTTTTGCAATATCTAAAGCTTCTTTTGAAGGTCTAAATACATTTACTATATCCACTTTATCTTTAATATCGGTAATTTTACCACACACGTCTTCTCCTAAAATTTTTTGACCTTCAGCTTTAGGATTTACAGGGTAAATTTTAAAACCATATTTCTGCATATATTTCATGACAATGGTTGATGCTTTTGTAGGATCATTGCTCACTCCAACCATTGCGATCTTTTTATATTTTGAAAGAATTTCTTTTATATCACTCATTGTTTATTTTGGATTTTTTGCTTACAGAACTCTTTAGCTTCTTCAACTGTCATAGGGGTATCTAACTTTTTACTCCCAGCAATACATGCTTCAATTGCTTTATTTTGATTATGGCCTCTAAAGTTATAAATAATAATTATTCCAATTATTAAAAAAAAAATAAGTAAAATATTTTTTTTCATCATTTATTTTTCCATTTAGGCTTTCTTTTTTCTAAAAAAGCTGAAATCCCTTCTGTGGCATCCAAAGCCATCATATTTATCGTCATCATTTTGCTAGTATGAGCGTACGCTTTTCTAAGAGGCATCTCTAATTGTTTATAAAATGTTCGTTTACCAATTTTAATTGTTAGATTTGATTTGGATGCAATCTTTTTTGCAATTTTTAAAACCTCATTATTTAATTTAGATTTTGAAAAACAATCATTAATTAAACCGATTTCTTTTGCAAAATTTGCTTTAATTGGATCGCCTGTAAGCAGCATTTTCATCATTGGTTTTTTATTAATTTTTCTACTTACAGCAACCATTGGTGTACTACAAAATAATCCAATATTTACTCCAGGAGTTGCAAATAATGCATCTTTAGTACTATAAGCTAGATCACAACTAGCAACTAACTGACAACCAGCGGCATACGCTGCACCATGCACTTTGGCAATAACAGGCTTATTACCCTCAACTATTTGAAGCATTAACTTTGAACACAGATTAAATAACTTTTGATATTTGTTTCTTACCTTTAAACTTTTTACTTCTTTAAGGTTATGACCTGCACTAAAACCTTTTCCAGCACCCTCTATAATAATTACTTTTGTTTTTTTATCTTGATCAAGTTTTTTTAGAACTTTAATTAGATCATTTAAATTTTTAAAAGATAATGAATTATATGTTTTAGGATCATTAATCTGAACTATAGATATACCACTGGATAAGTTCTTCACTAATATATTCATCAAAAATTCTATTTGAGTTTGCCTTCTTCTCTCATTTTGGCTCTTATCTTAGTTGCCGATATTTTTTGTATTTCCTCTGACAACACTATCTCTTCAATTTTGTAACCAACCCCTCTACCATAACAAATATTTGTAATATTAGGGACTAACATAATTTTAAAACGACCTTCAAACTCTGGATTAAGTCTATCTTCTATATTTTTTTTTACAGTGTCAAAATCGAAAGGATTATCATCTACTCCTTGTACATCTCTTATTTGAATACAAACTTGTCCAGTTTTTTTGATAATTTCTTTAAATAAAGTGTAATGACCATCGTGAAATGGTTGCCATCTTCCTAACATTTGTGCTGTTGGCTTTTTATTATCCCACTGATATGTCATTTTTTTATGTCCTTATATATTTTTGGTGCCCAATTTTTAGCATCTTGTGTAGTAACATGAAAGTTATACTTGTCTGGTTTGACAAACATCTTATTAGTATCATCAAACCTACCCTCTTTAATAGTATCAACCCAAATAACATAATCTGAGGGAAATAAGCTTCTGGCCTCTGGTGTTGGACAGATAAAATCTGCAACAACATAGTTATTATCTTTTCGAAGTTTTAAAGCAAAATCAGCCATTCTTTTAGCTTGTCTTTTTCTTCCTTCTTCAGAGAAATCCCAATCATTTGCCTCTTTTCTTACTTCATCTGCGTTAAGCCTTTTCGCATTTAATAATGGTGCAAGTTCATTAGCTAAAGTTGTTTTTCCAGAGCCTGGTAGACCCATTATTAATATAATTTTCATTAATTTATTTTGTTTGATTATAAGGCATTAAATAGATTGAGATTATATTACACGATTAATTTCTTTGACAGCATTTTCAAAAAATATAATCATCGTTAGATGAATTTTTCTTTAGAAATTGGGCCTCAGACAGATCTGGATACTGTTCCAGCTGTAAAAGATATTTATATCACTATGCTACCTGGGGGAGATTATAAAGAAACAGCTCAACAAGCAGTTGAGTTAGTAAAGAAAGGTTTCAATCCAGTTCCTCATTTTCCAGCTCGATCTATGCAGGATGAAAAACAGCTAAAAGATTATGTTTTGAGATGTAAAGACGGTGGTGTCAAACAAGTTTTAGTTATAGGGGGAGGTAGAGAGCCGATGGGAAAATTCGATAGCTCTTTTCAACTTTTGGAGACTGGTTATTTTGAGAAGATGACGATAGGAATTGCTGGACACCCAGAGGGGAGTCCTGATATATCCGATTCAGATTTAGAAAAAGCTATGAAAGATAAAAAGCCTTACGCTGATTATATTGTAACTCAATGGTTACTAGACCCTCAGCCAATTATAGACTTTATTTCTAAACAAAGTGTACCAGTGCATGTGGGAATTACTGGGCCTCTAAAAATATCTAGCTTAATAAAGTTTGCTAATATAGTTGGTGCAAAAAATTCCTTAAATTTTCTTAAATCTAATTTTAGTAAGGCGTTAGATTTATTAAAACCTAAAGACCCTAATGATTTAATTGGGAAAATTAAATCGCACACTGATTTTTTCCACATTTATACATTCGGCGGCTTGAAGGAAACTAACAAGTGGTTGAAGGAGAATAGTTATGTCTAAAGAATTTGACTATACTAATTTAAAGCATGTTACTTCTGTAGATCAATCAGATCGAAAAGTACCATATAACTTAAGACAAAGTGGACCAACAAAAGTTGAAATGTTAATTTCAACAAGAGTAAGAAAATCACCTTATTGGCATTTATCTATGCAAGCTGGTTGTTGGAGAGCAACAGTTTACAATCGAATTTATCATCCAAGAGGTTATGTAAAACCAGAAGATGGTGGAGCGATGGTTGAATATGATGCAATTGTTAATCACGTAACTATGTGGAATGTTGCAGTTGAAAGACAAATTCAAGTTAAAGGTCCAGATGCAGAAAAATTTGTTGATTATGTGATCACAAGAGATGCAACAAAAATTTCACCAATGAGAGCAAGGTATGTAATTTTATGTAACGCTTATGGTGGGGTTTTAAATGATCCAATTCTTTTAAGAATTTCAAAGGATGAGTTTTGGTTTTCATTATCAGACTCTGATATTGGTTTGTACTTGCAAGGTGTTAATGCAGATGGAAGATTTAATTGCACAATTGAAGAAATCGATGCTTGTCCTGTTCAAATACAAGGTCCAAAATCAAAAGCTCTAATGAAAGATTTATTAGGTGATCAAGTTGATTTAGAAAATATGCCATTTTATGGTTTAGCTGAAGTTAAAGTTGCTGGACGAAGTTGTGTGATTTCTCAATCAGGTTTTTCTGGAGAAGCTGGTTATGAGATTTATTTAAGAGATGCAACTTTATATGCTGATGATATGTGGAATGCTGTGCTTGAGGCTGGAAAAAAACACCAGCTAATGGTTATTGCTCCTGCTCACCACAGAAGAATCCAGGCTGGTATTTTGTCCTGGGGTCAAGATATGGATCAACAACATAATCCTTATCAATGTAACTTGGGATACCAGGTTTCTTTATCAGGAAAAGGTGAATGGAACAAAACTTCTGATTACGTTGGTAAAGCGGCTCTAGAAAAAATGGGTAAAGAACTTAAGGATGGTAAGAAACCATACGCACTTCAATTAGTTGGATTGGAGTTAGGTGGAAAACCTATTGATGATTATGCACCAGATTTTTGGTTAATATCAAATGAGAGTGGTGGGGATCCAGTTGGTTTCATTACTTCACCCTGGTGGCATCCTGAAAAGAAAACAAACATTGCAATGGGATATGTACCTTTTGATGGGACATTAAATGCAAATGGATTTCCAAAAGGTAAGGTTGGAACTAAATATAAAGTTCATTTACCAGAAAAATACTCTGATACTCCGGGTAAGCCTGTAGATGCGGTTATAGTCGATATTCCATTTAAAGAATCTTTCAACGCTAATACAAGAGAAGTTTCAAAAGGTTAATCTGATTTATGGGGGAGTTTACTCCCCCTTTATCTAAAATGACAAAAGGTTTCTTAATAGTAATTTGCATTCTTATAGCTATTGCTTTAATAATATTCCCATTAATCGTCTCTTACAAAGAGCAAAAAAATAAAAAAAAATAAATGTTCGGTGAATTTCTAAGTATTATTTTAAAGTCTATCAAACTAGATAAAACACTTTATTCCGATAGTAAAAATTTTGGTGAAGCCTCAGTTTATTTTGCGGGTATTATTATGATTTTAGATGGCATAGCTGGTGCCGTTGCTGCAAACACAGTTTTTAAAACAGCTGTCGCAATGTCCGGCGTAACTGCGATATTAACTTGGTTTGTCTGGGCAATATTAATCTTTGTTATTGGGGTTAAGCTATTTCCTGATAAAAATAGTAAAATTCCATTTAAAAAAGTATTAACAGCAGTTGGTTTCGCTCACGCACCTGGTCTGTTAAGATTTTTTGCTGTTACACCAGAATTAATGATACCTATAATTTTTCTTACGCAATTTTGGATTTTTGCTGGATTAATTATTTCGACGCGACAAGTTCTTAATCTTAAATCAAATTTAAAATCATTTGGAATAGTCTTTATGTCATTTTTGATTATTGTCTTTTTATCTATTTCTTTCGTGATCAGTCGAATGAACGCTTTACCGATCAATCATATTTAGATTGGAAAAATTGTCTTAGAAACTCTACAAGACTTGCAAATTTTAAAACCAGTTAGAATTAAGTTTTGAGTAACACTTTCATGCTGTTCTTTACATTCATCACAAATATCATCTAAATCCTTTAAATTTTTTTCTATTTCTTTATCTTCAGTCATTATCAGTTAAACCAGCTCCCGCTGCACCTTTTTTTAAACTATCAGTTTCCTCTACAAATGTATCCTCTGCGAGTTTGTAGAGATTTTTCCAATCTTGATCTGAAAAGTTATCTTCATTGTTTAAAAAACTTATTTCTACTTTTTTTGCTAACATTGGCATCTCTTTATTCCAAATATTAGATGAGATACTCAAATTAAAATTCAATAAAAATTTACAATCATCAAATGAAATTAATAATTTTTTTCCAATAATTTCTGAAGCTCTGCTCAAAAAAGATAAAAGCAGCAATGGATAAGCAAGATTCTCAACTGAGCACTTTTTTAAAGTCTCGATATTTTTTACTTGATCAATAAAATTAACACCTAACATAATTGGACAAAAAGATGATCCATTTGATTTGTTAATCTTACTGATTAGTTTTACCTCTTCAAAATTTTCTTTTTTTTTATTTTGATAGTATTGATTAAGATGTTTGATCGCTGGAAAACCAAATAATTCAGAGAATCTTATAGATTTCCCAACTTCCTCTGCTATACCCCATGAATAACCGGCAGCTCGACTTGCCCTCTTAGCTGTAGTTTCTATCTCACTTAAGGATTTCATAGTTTAAGAGTGAGTTTTATAAACCCATTGCTCATCATAATCTTTTAACTCATTTGGGAGTGGTGCACCTTGAAACATGCATATCCTCAACCACTTGTCAGATCTTGGATCAAACTTTAAAGCCCCAAAAAAAGATAACTTTAATCGCAACATATCAATTGGAACTAATTTTTCTCCAATAGTATTATCTTGTATTTCTGAATATGGAAATTTTTCAATAATGAAGGCTCTTCTGACAACATGTCTTAAATCAGAATTATCAATTAAAAATTCATTAATCTTTAAATTATCTTTTAAAGGTAATAATCTTTCATATAGTTTTTTTATATCTCTAGCTATTGCTAAAGGTTGCTCTAAATCTGCACCATTTTCCTCAAAACGATTAGCTAATCTTGGCTCTTCTTTATTTTTTGAAATGAACCAAAATTTCTGATTGCTCTCTTCTATATTAAAATTAATCTTTAAAATGTCCGAATATTTATTTTCTAAAATCTTTTTCAAATCTCCAACATTACGTTCAGTTGGAATATTAAAGTATTTTTCTTCCTCAGAGCTCATTTGCGCAACCAATGGCTGAACTATATTACCAAATGGCTCCATCATAATTGAAACAACATATTCTATGCACTCCTCGCAAGTTTCTTTCTCTAGCCAGAGATAAATTTCATTAAATGGATAATTTTTTTGAAAATCAAATTCGTTTTCTAAGAAACTGATGAATTTTTTTATGTCTTTTAGCAAAAGTTTAATTTTTTTGAGTTGGTATTCACTCTCTGTATTCCAGCTAGTTATATTTTTAAGGGAACTTTTCACACAATCTTTAAATAAGTCTCTATCCTGTATTTTAACAATTTTAATTTCTCTTATTTTTTTAAGTGCAATTTCTCTACTAAGTATCCAATTATTTAATAAAGTTGGATGATTGACAATAAATGGAGCCATTCCTAATCCAGTAGAATTTCCTATACCCAAATTTCTACAAATTTTAGGATCTAGTTTAACAGCTGAATTAGGATTTTTATTTTTTGCAACATGATTAACTTGATCAAACGTAAATTGTCTAACTAAATAAACTAACATCATCTCTAATCTAAATGGTCCGTTAATTTCCTCTCTATTTTTTATTCTAAATCGATCTGCTAAACCAAACTTACCTGATCCATAAACTGCAGTCGTTCTATATAAATATCCAACTTTTTCAAGTAGCTCTAAATCAGGTTGATTTCCATTACTTAAACTTTCAACAACATGATCAAATACCCTAACAGATTTATTCGCTCTAGATAATGTTAGCTCTTTGTATGACAACCTACCAACTTCCTGTTTTGGAACTTCATTTCTTAATCTGTCAATATCTTTTTTTGAAGGTACTCCATCATGTAATGTAAAAGCTGCATCCCACTTAGTTGCTATTACTCTATCCGATCTTTCATCATCATTAATTTTGTTCGCATAACAGATTAAAGAATAAACCCTATCTTTTTTTTTAAATGAGTATACCGCTGTGCCATAACCCTCTTGGTCTAAATCAAACAAGTCTCTATTATATTTCCAATCCTTAAATTCGCTTAAAAAACTTCGTAAAAAAGATAATCTTGATTGATGAAAGGAACCAAGTCTTGATAACTTCATTATGATGTTTGGATCTCTCAATTCTATATTCATATTTAGATAGTTTTATAAAAATTATACCAATTGTTACCTAGTATTCCATTAGTCTCAGTCTCTGAAAAACCAACCTTTTTTAAACCCACTTCTAAGTTTTTAAAACCTCTTGCATCTTCAAACCAATTAGGCTGTTTAGGAAACCCTGGTTTATTTTTAGAGCCTTCTCCATAATTTCTTTTTTTAGACCAGGTTCCATTTCTCATCCATTCAACAACCTCATCTGGTTGATTTAAACAAAGATCTGATCCTATACCAATATTATTAATATCCATTATTTCTGCTGTTTTCGCCACCATTTCACAAAAACTTTCTAGAGAACAATTTGTATTATCCTTAAGATGATGCGGATAAAGGGATAAACCTAAAATTCCACCACTATCACTCAACGTTTTTAGTAACTCAGAAGATTTGTTTCTTTTTGCTGCGTGCCAAAAAGATGGGTTTGCATGAGTGATCGCTATTGGTTTTTCACTAAACTCGATTGCATCAAAAGTACTTTTTTCGGCTGAATGGGACATGTCTACTACGATACCCACTCTGTTCATTTCTCGAATAACTTCCCTTCCAAAATTAGTTACCCCACTATCATTTTTTTCATAACAACCTGTCGCTAACAATGATTGATTGTTGTAAGTGAGTTGCATAAATCTACATCCAAGACTATGAACTTTTTCAACTAAATTGATATCATCCTCTATTGGAGAACAATTTTGAAAACCAAAAAAAATTACAGTTTTATTCTCATTATTTGCTTTTTCAATATCCTTGAAACTTTGACCTAAAAAAATTAAATCTGAATTTTCTTTTAATAAAGTTTGCCACTTTTTAATTTCATTTTGTAATTCGTCGAAGTCTTCATGATAGACTATAGTAACATGAACTGCATCAAGACCAGCCTCACGATTAATCTCAAAAACTTTTCTTGACCATTTACAATATTGTAGGTTATCAATTTTAAATTTCATTTTGGTTAATTTTAAATAACCATATCAAGTTGTTTTTTAAATACTATTTATTTTATTGAAATTTTAATCTAATTTTGAAATAAATATTCTGCAAATAAATCATGAAAAAGAATAGAAATCTCAAAGTTGCAATCGTCATGGGAAGTCAGTCAGACTTCAAAACTATGAAATTATCCGCAAATATACTAAAAAAAATGGGTGTTCGATTTGAAACTAAAATTATATCTGCCCACCGAACTCCAAAAAGAATGTATGAATTTGCAGAGAGCGCATCAAAAAATAATATTGGAGTAATCATTGCTGGTGCTGGTGGATCAGCACATTTACCTGGCATGATTTCAGCCATAACCTCAATTCCAGTTTTAGGCGTTCCGGTTGAAAGTAAAAAACTTAAAGGACTTGATAGTTTATTATCAATAGCACAAATGCCAAAAGGAATACCCGTTGGAACTCTTGCAATTGGAGAAGATGGTGCCATAAATGCTGCTTTATTGGCTGCAGCTATAATTGCAAACAGCAATCCTGCTGTAAAAAAGAAATTAAATAATTGGCGTTCATCACAAACTAGATCAGTAAAAAAAAATCCAAAATAAAAGATGTCAATAAAAAATTTGGGTATAATTGGTGGTGGTCAGCTAGGAAGCTTATTAGCTGTCGCAGCTAAGAAGTTAAATATTAATACCATAATCTATTGTGATGATGTTGATGCTCCAGCACAAAATTTTTGTAACAAATTTATTCATGGCAGATACGATGACAAAGTCAAAATGCAAGAGTTCATAAAAGAAATTGACGTAATTACTTATGAATTTGAAAATATACCTTATGAAACTCTTAATGAAATGAACAAGATAAAACCAGTTTTACCAAAGCCATCTGTAAATAGATTAATTCAACATCGAATTGCTGAAAAAGATTTTGTAAACAAACTCAATATAAGAACCACTAGATACGCATCAATAGAAAATAAATCTGATATAGAGCCATTAGGAGATTTCTTACCTGGGATTTTAAAAACTACTACAATGGGTTATGATGGTAAAGGCCAATACCCAATTCAAAAAATTGAAGACATCAATAGCCTGAATATTGATTTTTCAAAAGGTTATATACTGGAAAAATTAGTAAAACTTAAAAAAGAGATATCAGTTATTATTACCAGATTTGGGAACAATAGTTATGAAATATATGAACCGATAGAAAATACTCATGAAGATCAAATATTGAAACATTCAATAATACCAGCAGAAATTAGTAAAAAAATATTTGAAGAATCTAAAGATTGGTCAATCCGGATCGCAGAAGAATTAAAATATATAGGAACGCTTTGCGTTGAATTTTTCCTTGATAAAAATGAAAATCTTTATGTTAATGAAATAGCTCCTCGAGTTCACAATTCTGGCCATTTAACAATTAATGCTTTTAATATTAGTCAATTTGAAAATCATGTGAGAGCTGTCTGTTCGTTAGAAAAAATTCCACTCAAAAAAATATCTAATGCAAAAATGGTGAACATAATAGGAAATCAAATCAGACCATATAGAGAAAACTTTAAATTAAATAAAAATGAATTTTTCTTTGATTATCAAAAAAAAGAGATAAAAGATAAAAGAAAAATGGGTCACATAACAACTTTAATATAAATGCTTAAATCTATTGAGGGAAATTTTGATAACCCAGAGGTCAATAAACTTCTGACAAAACATTTTATAGAACTAAGAGCTGCATCTCCCGAGGGTAGTGCTCATGTTCTAGATATACCGGGGTTAAAAGTTTCATCAATTAAATTCTGGAGCCTTTGGGAAAATGATAAAATGTTTGGTTGTGGGGCATTAAAGTTCTTAGACAAAGATCATGGTGAATTTAAATCAATTAGAATACATGATGATTTTAGAAATCAAGGTAATGGTATTAAAGTCATCAAACATCTGATTGATGAAGCTAAGAAATTAAAGATTAAAAGAATTAGTTTAGAGACTGGTGCTGGAAAATTTTTTGATCCAGCTAGAAAATTATTTAAAAAATGTGATTTTATACCTTGCAAACCCTTTGCTCATTATAAAGAAGATGTTAATTCTATCTATTTAACTAAGCTAATTGACCACGAATGATAAAAAAAAGTCTATTTTGTACTAAATTTGTTGACAAAACCCTAATATTTATAAACAAAGCCAACATTACTTAATTATAAGTAATAAATTAATATAACAATAAGTAAGAAGAAAAATATGAGTCTACAAGGAAAAGTAAAATGGTTCAATCCAACCAAAGGTTTTGGTTTTATTGAACGTGACGACAAAGAAAAAGATGTGTTTGTACATGTTTCAGCTGTGAGAGATGCTGGTATGAACGGTTTAGATGAGGGTCAAGCTTTGACTTTCGATGTTGAAGATGGTCCTAAAGGTCCTTCAGCAGTTAACTTAAAAACTGCATAATTTTCACATAAATTAATTGGCTATAAATTTAATTAATTTTTTATTTAAGAATTAATTTATTTTTATAGCCAATGAACTATTCTACAAACAAAATTTAGAAAATAATTTATGATTGGCATATTAGGTGGAATGGGTACCCAGGCAGGTTTGGATTTTTGTAATAAGCTGGCAATTTTATATAGAGGTAAGATCGATCAAGATTACCCTTTGTTTATGCTTTATAACAAATCGAATATTCCTGGTAGACCTGAGTCGATTGGTATCCATACCGGTAAACTATCAAATAAAATAAGTAATAAAAAAACTAAACAAAAATATTTATCTGTTTTAAAAAGTTTAATTTATGGTTGTAATCTTTTAAAAAAAAGTAATTGTAAATTTATAGTCATACCCTGTAACACAGCTCATTATTGGTATGATGACTTAAAAAAACGAATTAACTTACCGATAGTAAATATGCCTAGGGAAGTTTTTTTGCATGCTAAAAAAAAATGTAGAAAAAATTCCTCCATTGGTTTGCTTGCTACAGAAGGAACTTTAAAAACAGGGGTTTATAATAAGTTTTTTGATAAAGATTATAATTTAGTGTTTCCAAATAATTCTGTTCAAAGTAAGTCGGTAAACAAAGCTATCAGACTTGTAAAAATGGGAAAAGTGAAACTAGCGAGCAAAACTATTAAACCGGCAATTAATTATTTAATCAAAAAAAAATGTAAAAAAATTATTCTTGGTTGTACAGAACTACCTATTGCTATTTTTGCCTATAAACCATTTAAGACAATAAAATCATCAAAAATATTTTTAGACCCAAATTTGATTTTAGCTAACGCCGCTATGAGGAAATATCAAAATAGATAATGCCATCTAAAGAAAAGCCTTATGTGTTACTGGTTGCAGAAGCAATTTACTCAAAAGTTTGTGAGATTAAGAAAAAAAATCCTGAGCTGACAACAATCAACGCAATTGAAAACTTTATTGGAACAACAACCTACAATGATATAAGTAGTGGAAAATTTCATGATGAACTAATTGAAAGGGTATCAAAAAAGAAGGTGCCTGAAGAAACTCTTAGATTACTTCATATTCAAAAAGATTTATCAGTTAAGCAGTTAATTCAATATCCTGAATTATATTATGCAAAGAGCCATTATCCTCTTGAAATTTCTCAAAGAGCTTTCGATCATTTGTGGAGAATGTGTGAAAGTTATGAATTATGGTGTAAAGAGACAAAACAAAACAAATTAATAATACTTAATATTGTAGATTAAATAATTTATAAGACCTGGAATGGTCAGAATATTTCCACTTATATTTGTTTTACTTTGGTCTTCTGCCTTTATCACAACAAAACCAATTATTGACAATAGCGATCCTTTTGCAGCACTAGCCTTCAGATTCTTTTTTGTTGCTGTGGGTTTTTTATTGTTTTCAATTTACCTTAAACAATCAATATTAATTAAAAAAAGATATCTGATTGAGTCAATGTTCAGTGGTATCTTGTTTCATGGTTTATATCTAGGAGGAGTTTTTTATTCAATTTCAATTGGGATGCCAACTAGTTTAGCTGCTCTAATCGTAACACTTCAACCAATTCTAACAAATATTTTGAGCGGACCGCTTTTAAATGAAAAAGTTACATCACAACAATGGGTAGGAGTTTTATTGGGTTTTGTTGGCGCTTCTTTAGTACTAGGGATAGATGTTGGTTCTGGCATTCCTCTAATTGGTTTGATTGCAACATTAATTGCATTGTTATCTATAACATTTTCTACCATTTGGCAGAAAAAGTTGAGTAATAACTTACCATTAACTGTTAGTAATTTTTATCAAGCATTAGGTGGTTGTTTATTTCATGTTTTGATAATTGTTTTTTTTATAGAACCTTACATCTATTTTACGAAAACATTTATAATAGCAATGAGTCATCAAATTTTTCTTGTTTCATTTGGTGCATTTACAATATTGATGTTTTTAATTAAAAAAAATTCAGCTAGTAAAACAGTTTCTGTTTTTTTTCTAATACCAGCAACTTCTGCTATTATGGCATGGCTTTTTTTAAATGAAACTCTTACGAATATAGATGTTATTGGTTTTTTAATAGCATCAGTTGGCGTTTATATTGCAACAAGGAATTAATAACTAATTACTTTGATAACCAAATTCTAACGACCCATCTGTTATTGAATGATGCAAAGACTCTCCAAAGCTTCTTAATCCAAAAATTCTTACTTTTTTTGGATTGTTTGAAATAAAATCAATTGTAATTGATATTCCGTTATAAATCGAATTGGTACAATCACCCTCATTAAATTTATCAATATTTATAGGACATCCTTTTTTTAAAACTTCATTAACAAGATCACCTTGAATTTCAATTATTGTTCTTGAATGCGATAAATCTGTAATTGCAAAATTACTTTCATCGAGTTGTTTTCCATCTTTTAAAAGTAAATCTGTTTTAGAAGATATAACTATCCAATTCTTTGGTCCCATCCATAAAATTCTAGTATCTGAATTTGAAGAGGATTTTAAAGCCGAAGGTAATTTTAGATCATCAACTTTTATATTTGAGATATCTAAACTTGAATTTTTATATTTAACTATTTGAAATATTAAAACATTCTTCAATTCTGAAATTTTTAATAAGTCTTTCTCATTTTTATTTTCAAAATCACCAAATTTTCCATTTTGATGCACATTATTTAAAGAAGAAATTTGCTTCACGATCTTACTCTCTTTCCTTCATGATCTACATAATGTGAGGACATAACCTCCACCTCAATAGATGTATTTTTAAGTGGAGAGACCGCAAAAAGCTTTTTTCCTATCATATTTTTTCCATCTTTTAATATTGCAAGAGAAAAAGGATTGTTGTTCTCAACACTCCAACAAGATGAAGAAACGTGACCAAGTTTAGGATTTGGAAGTTTTGCATTTTTATTTTCTACTAAATGAGATCCCTCTGGAATACTTGATTTCCTGTCCAATGGGACTAAACCAACAATTTTTTGTCTATCAGCTTTATTAAATGCTTCTTTAGCTAAAGATCTCTTTCCAATAAAATCTTTTTTCTTTGATACTAAGCCTTCTAACGAAACATCATAAGGAATAGTTCTTCCATCTAGTTCTGGTCCAGCTACATGACCCATTTCTATTCTTAGTGTCGACAATGCTTCTGTACCATAAGGTTGGATATTAAATTCTTCTCCAATTTCAATTATTTTTTCCCACATAAATAATCCAAAATCAGACTCAACATTTATTTCGTAAGCAAGTTCACCTGAAAAGGAAATTCTAAAAATTCTTGCTTTAACGCCAAATAAATCTCCCTCTACATATCCCATAAAAGGAAGTGCCTCATTGCTTACATCTATTTTAGGGAAAAGCTTTGCTAACAGATCCCTTGATTTAGGTCCGGCGATAGCTGCTCCAGCCCATTGTTCAGTTGTTGACACCACATTCACATTTAATTCTGGCCAAACAATTTGAAGATAATATTCTAAATGTGATAATACATTCGCTGCTTGAGTTGTTGTTGTTGTCATATGATAGTGATTTTCTGAAATTCTGGTTGTTGTCCCATCATCCATCACAATTCCATCTTCCCTGAGCATTACTCCATATCGTGCTTTACCTACTGGAAGTTTTAACCACGCATTAGTATAAACTCTATTTAAGAACTCTGCAGCATCTGGGCCTTTAATATCAATTTTCCCTAAAGTTGTTACATCACAAACACCTACATGATCTCGAACATTTTTTGCCTCTCTCTTTGATGCCTCAAATAAATTTTCATTTCCTCTTTTGTAATATCTTGGTCTTTTCCAAGCACCAGCATCAACCCAGACTGCATTGTTTTTTTCATGCCAATGGTGCATTGGTGTTTTTCTTGTAGGCATATATTCTTTGCCTATCTCCCTTCCAACTATTGTACCGATGGTAACTGGTGTAAAAGGTGGTCTAAAAGTAGTGTGACCTACTTGAGGAACAATTTTTTTTTCAACATTTGCAACTAATTGTAATCCATTCAAATTACTTGTCCTTCCTTGGTCTGTTGCCATTCCCAACGTTGTATATCTCTTAACATGTTCAATTGATCTATAGCCTTCTCTTAAAGCAACCTCTATATCAGAAACTGCTACATCATTTTGGAAATCTACAAATCGTTTATAATTTTTACCTTTAGGGAGTGGAGAACACCAAAATTTATCATGAGCACTATATTTTCGTTCATTAGTATTAGGAATTTGTGTTTTTTCATCTTTTTTAGTTATAGTTTTAGAAACTTCTGACCCAGTATTAAAACTGTTTTTTAAGGTATCTTGTAATGTAAAAGTTCCATTAGCAGCACCTAAAGAATGTTCATTTTGTTTTGATTTGTCAGGTACAAAAGCATCTATAGAGTCGTTAAATTTCAGTTTATTACCTGATTGAGATGCTAAATGAACAGTTGGTGTCCAAAATCCAGATACGCAAATAGAGTCACAATCTATTTGTTCTGTATTTTCAAAATCTATCTTCTCTTTATTTAATTTCCCAATTGTTGCTGATTTTACTTTTTTATATCCATGAGCAACTATCACTGCATAAGAAAACTTTATCTTTATATTTAAATCTTTAGCTTCGTTAATTAACTCAGAGTTTTGATCCTCTCTAGTATCTAAAACTATTGGGTTAACACCATTCTTTTTAAACTCAATAGCTGTTTCATAGCCGCTATCGTTGTTAGTGAATATAATTGGTTTTTTACCAATTAGAACACCATAAACTTTCATATATTCTTTTGCAGCAGCTGAGAGAAAAACTCCCGGTGTATCATTATTTCCAAAAACAATTGGTCTTTCAATAGATCCTGTTGATAGCAATACTTCTTTTGCTCTTATATACCAAAGTCTTTGTCTTGGTGTGTACTTAGATTTTTTTTCTAAATGATCTCCTGTTCTTTCAAACATTACCATCATATTATGATCATAGTATCCAAAAACTTGAGATCTATTTTTAACAATAACATTAGACATCTCTTTTAATTCAGATATGATTTTTTCTGACCAATCTTTTCCAGATAAATTATCTATCGTAACGTCATCTGTTAAAAGCGTCCCTCCATATCTAGGTTTATCCTCTGCTAATATTACTTTTGCTCCGTTTTTGGCAGCTGCATAAGCACTTGCTAAACCAGCGGGTCCAGAGCCAGTAACTAATAAATCACAATATTCATATTTATGCTCATATCTCTCTTTATCTTTTTCGAGAGAAGCAATTCCTAACCCTGCTGCTTTTCGTATAAAAGGCTCATAAACTCTATACCAAAAACTTTTAGGCCACATGAAAGTTTTGTAATAAAAACCAGCTGGAAAAAAACGATTTAAGAAATTATTTATTGCACCAATATCAAAATTTACTGATGGCCAACAATTTTGACTAGATGCTGATAAACCATTTACTAGTTCTATTTCAGTTGCGTTAATATTTGGTTCTGAACAACCATTAATCTCAACTTGCATTTTTGCATTTGGTTCATCAACGCCTGCACCAAAAAACCCTCTTGGACGATGATATTTAAAACTTCTTCCAATTAAATGTATGCCATTGGCAAGTAGTGCTGAAGCCAACGTATCACCCTCATACCCAATATATTTTTTTCCATTAAATTTAAATTCAATAGGTTTATCTCTATTGATTAAGCCACCAGTATTTAGTCTAAAATTTTGTGACATCAAAATTATTCCTCTGGTTTAAAAGTTCTAAAAATTTCGTGAGTAGTTGTATCTCTTTCAACTTTAAACCATTGTCTGCATCCAGCAATATGATGCCACAATTCAATATGTTTTCCTCTCGGACTTTTTCTTAGATAAACAAAATTATCCCATTCTTCGTCACTTATTTCTTGATTAAGTTTTGGTCTAGTAATTGTTCCATCACCTCCGTAAGCAAATTCTTTTTGAGACCTGTCCCCACAGTAAGGACACTTAATATTTAACATTTATGAAATCCAAGTTTTTGTTCCAAGGCCCTTCTCATCTAACAGGTAACCTTTAGAAAATCTATTTAGACTAAATCCCTCATTTAATTCATGAACTCTATCTTGTGCGATTGTATGTGCAAATGTCCATCCGGAAGATGGAACTGATTTGAAGCCTCCATAACACCAACCACAATTTAAATATAATCCATCGATATGAGTTTTATCAATAATAGGTGAGCCATCCATTGACATATCCATAATCCCTCCCCAAGTCCTTAACATTTTCAATCGACTTAAGAATGGAAATAAAGCAACACCTCCAGTTAAGACATGTTGTATCGTTGGAAGATTGCCTTTTTGTGCATAACTATTATATCCATCAAGATCTCCACCCATAACCATCTCACCTTTATCTGATTGACTAATATAAAAATGTCCAGCACCAAAGGTTACCACTCCATCTAAAACTGGTTTCACTGGCTCAGAAACACAAGCTTGTAATAAGTGAGTTTCTATAGGAAGTGTCATATTAAGTTTTTCTGCCAAAACATTTGTGCTGCCGGCTACACACAATCCAATTTTTTTTGATTTAATGTCTCCTCTAGATGTTCTCAAACCTGTTATTTTTCCTGCCTCAATATCAAAGCCTGTCACCTCACAATTTTGAATTATATCGACACCCATTGAATCAGCTTGTCTAGCATAACCCCACGCAACTGCATCATGTCTTGCTGTACCTGCACTTGGTTGCGCTAAGCCTCCAAAAATTGGATACCTAACATCATCAGAAAAATCTGCCATAGGTATAATCTTTTTTACTTCTTCCCTATTTAGTAAAACAGCGTCAATTCCATTTAATCTCATAGAGTTTCCTCTACGAGCATAAGCATTCATTTGAGCATCTGAATGAGCTAAATTTATTATTCCTCTTGGTGAAAACATGACATTAAAATTTAATTCCTGACTCATGTTTCTCCACAAGTTCATTCCAAATTCATTAAACCTAGCATTATCATCATACATAAAATTTGATCTGATAATTGTGGTGTTTCTTCCTATATTTCCTCCACCAATCCATCCTTTTTCAATAACAGCCACATTAGTTATTTGATGCTCTTTAGCTAAGTAGTAGGCAGTAGCTAACCCGTGGCCACCACCACCAATAATTACAACATCGTATTCTTTTTTAGGTGTAGGGTCTTTCCATGCCAAATCCCATTTTTCATGATTAGAAAAAGCATTCTTGATTAGGCTAAATACTGAATATTTTTGCATGATTAAATTTTATAATAATGAATATAAATAGTTCCTATTTTTTTTATATATAATTTTTAGATATTTCCAAAGCTCTTAAAAAGAGATACTAATCGAGCAGTTTTTGTATATTTAAAGAATTTTATGGGTGAAATAAAATCAGACATTCAAATTGCAAGAGAAGCTAAAATGCAACCAATCAAAGACATTTTAGCAAAAATAAATGTTCCTGATGAAAGTTCTGCCTTCAGCCCCATGGGGCGACACATCGCAAAAATAAATTTAGAATACCTTGATAGTCTCAAGAGTAAAAAAGAGGGAAAATTAATTTTAGTGACCGCTATAACTCCTACTCCAGCAGGAGAAGGAAAGACCACAACTTCTGTAGGTCTCAATGATGGTCTTAATAAAATCGGAAAAAAATCTATCGTCTGTTTAAGAGAACCAAGTTTAGGTCCATCTTTTGGTATGAAAGGTGGAGCTGCTGGTGGTGGCTATGCTCAAGTTGTTCCTATGGAACAAATTAATCTTCATTTCACAGGTGACTTTCATGCAATTACATCTGCACATAATCTTTTATCTGCATTGATAGACAATCATATCTATTGGGGAAATAAACTTAACATAGATGTAAGAAGAATTGTTTGGAAGAGAGTTTTAGATATGAATGATAGAGCGTTAAGATCAATTAATATTAATCTTGGTGGTGTCGCTAATGGATTCCCAAGAGAAGATGGTTTTGATATTACAGTTGCTTCAGAAATAATGGCTATCTTTTGCTTGGCTAATAATTTGGAAGATTTAGAAAATAGAATTGGAAATATTACTGTTGCTTACACAAGAGAGAAAAAACCAATCTATGCTAAAGATTTAAAAGCACAGGGACCTATGACTGTTTTGTTAAAAGAAGCTATAAGACCAAACATAACTCAAACATTAGAAAATAATCCTGCAATAATTCATGGCGGGCCTTTTGCTAATATTGCACATGGTTGTAATTCTGTAATCGCAACTAAAGCCGGACTTAAATTAGCTGACTATGTGGTAACTGAAGCTGGGTTTGGTGCAGATCTTGGTGCTGAAAAATTTCTAGATATTAAATGTAGAAAATCTGATTTAAAACCAAGTTGTGTAGTTATCGTTGCTACAATTAGAGCATTAAAAATGCATGGTGGTGTTGCCAAAGATGATCTTAAAAATGAAAACGTTGCAGCACTAAAAAAAGGTTTGGTCAACCTTGAAAGACATGTTGAAAATGTAAAAAAATTTGGTCTTCCTGTAGCAATAGCTGTAAATCATTTTATAAAAGATACTGACGATGAGGTAAAAGCTTTAGTTAATTTTTGTAATAAATTAGGAATAAAAGCAAGTCTTTGTACCCATTGGGCAAATGGAGGAGAAGGTACAAAAGAATTAGCTTCACATGTTGCTGATTTATGTGAAAAAAATGAAAATAAATTTAAATTTTTATACGAAAGTAAGACGCCATTGTTTAAAAAAATTGAAACAATAGCAAAAGAAATTTACAGAGCCGATGAAGTTATTGCTGATACAAAAATTAGAGATCAACTTAAAAGTTTTGAACAAGCAGGTTATGGAGAATTACCAATTTGTGTAGCTAAAACTCAGTACAGTTTTTCAACTGATCCTAACCTCAAAGGTGCACCTACAGGTCACTCATTACCAATTAGAGAAATAAGGCTTTCCTCAGGAGCTGAATTTATAGTTGTTGTCTGTGGAGCAATAATGACAATGCCTGGATTACCAAGGGTACCAGCAGCAGACTCTATTAAACTTAATAAAAAAGGTGAAATCGAAGGGTTATTTTAATTCAATTCGTTAAGCCAATTTTTAAGCTCTAACATTCTCTTTTCTTTATCTGAAACTGAAATTTCTTTTTTGATAAAAGCAATGTGTTTTTGAACTTCAGTGTCATCTTTAAATACTTTTCTACTTTCAATTAATCTTTCTTTTCTAAACTCAATGAGATTAATCATTTTTTCATAAGTTATTTCTGGATGGTATTGTAGCCCCCAAATTTTTGTCTTATTAACCTCAAAATATAAACCTTGAACTTTATTAATCTTGTTCGAGGCTAAACAAATTCCTTTATCAGGTATTTTCACCACCTCATCAAAATTGAATGCTGGGGAATTAAATTTTTTATCTTTATTTTTATAAAGAGGATGTTTTATTCCATTTTTATTTATCTCTATTTCATTTGCTATACCAATATGTGAATTATCAGCCTTTTTGACTTGGCCACCTGCTGCTGTGACTGCTACTTGCATGCCCCAACAAATTGCTAAAATTTTCCCTACTTTATTTTGACAATTTTTCATGAATTCAATTTGCCTTCTAATTTCTGGAGTATCATTATAAATATTTAAACTACTTCCACCCCAAATAAGACCATCATACTGCTCGAGTTGATCTGATATTAATTGAATATTTTGATCTGAGGAGGGGTTAACTACATCAAATGAAAGTTCATCAGTAAAATGGCTTAAGCTGTCCTTTAAACTTTCTGTATGTGTTTGAATACCATTTTCTGAAAAGCTCTCATTTTCTTCTCTTAAGTTTCCCTCTACAATTAATATTTTTTTCATTCAAACAATTCTCCTGAAATGCTATGCTGATACATCAGTTTAAGATCCTCTTGATTGATTTTTTTTGGATTACCACTAGTAGATGGATCTTCTAAAGCCATTAGAGATAATTTATTTAAATCTAGTTTGGAACAATCCATAATGTCAGACAGTTTATGGGGGATTGCTAAATCTTTTCTTAAATTCAAAATCCACGATAAAAAACTTTCAAAATTTTTATCTAAATCTAAATAATCACAAATTGAGATAATTTTTTTTTCTATAATAGTTTTATTAAAAGTTAATACATACGGCATAAAAATTGCATTACTCAATCCATGATGAATATTATATTGAGCATTAACAGGATGGCTCAATGAATGAATTGCACCTAATCCCTTTTGAAAAGCTGTTGAACCCATTGACGAAGCTGCCAAAAGATTTTGTCTAGCCTCAATATTTTTTCCATCTTGGTATGCAACAACAAGTGAATTTTTAATAAGTTTTATTCCCTCCAAAGCAATACCATCTGCCATAGGATGAAAGCTTGGTGCACAATATGCCTCAAGATTGTGAGCTAAGGCATCCATCCCTGTTGCAGCAGTTAACCTTGGAGAGAGCTCAATAGTCAATTTTGGGTCAAGAATAACAATTGAAGGTAAAATTTTTGGATGAAATATAATTTTTTTAACACCAGTTTTTTTATTAATGATTGCAGATGATCGACCAGTTTCAGATCCTGTTCCTGCAGTAGTCGGAATTGCAATTATTGGAAAAATATTTTTATCATTAGCTCTTTTCCAATAATCTCCAACATCCTCAAAATCCCAAATAGGTCTACTTTGACCTGACATAAAAGCTATAGCTTTACCAACATCAATTGCACTTCCTCCGCCAATCGTAATTACACCATCACAATCATTCTGTTTAAATTCTTTCACACCCTCATCGACATTCTCACCAAATGGATTTCCTGTAAAATTTGAAAATAATATTAACTTTTTTAACTTTTTTTTAATTTCACTAATCACCTCCTTAATAAATGGAAGATTTATTAAATCTTTGTCAGTAACAAATAATGGGTTGTTAACCTTTAAATTATGACAAGCTTCACCTAAATCTTTAACCCTATCTTTGCCTACCCAAACTGTTGTTGGATAATTCCAATTAAATTTCATATTTTTTTAAGTGACTGTAAGTTTTCTGTTATTCAATATTGCTTTAAATAAACTAATCATTAAAGGAATTTTTTTCTTATTAATTTTTCTCATAACATATGGGGCAATTTCTCTAACTAACTGTTCTCCTTCAACAGTGTCATTAGGCATAAATCTTTTTTTTGCATTTTTAAATGTATATCCTTTTCCTAAGTAACTGCCCATTTTACTATTTCGACCACCCGCAGCGCTAACATATAAATCACCCACACCAGCAAGCCCGAGTGTACTTGTTTCTTTTCCTTTAAAATATTTTGTCAAATATTTCATTTCATTAATTGATCTTTGAAATAAACTTGATGACGTATTTAGACTTTGACCAGCACCTATAATCATTGCATATATATTTTTAATCGCTGAGCAGACTTCAACACCAATAATATCTTTCGAGAATTCATTTAAATAATATTTTGTAGAAATTCTTTTTCCTATTTTTTTTGCAAAATTTATATTTTTATTTGCAATTATTACACTTGTTTGGTGTTTTCTCGCTAATTCTTTTGCTAAGCATGGACCTTTTAAAACTGAAATATTTTTTATCCCAGAAACTTTTTGAAGTTTTTCAGAAATAGTAAAAATTTTCTTACTCCTAGATATATATTTTAACCCTTTGGTAAGAACCAGCAAAGGTGTATTAATATTATTTTTCTTCAACTCCTTACCAATAAAGTCTATTCCAGGTAAACTTAAAGCAATTACTATTAAATCAAATTTTTCTTTTAATAAATCACCAGAATATTTTCGAAATTTAAGTTTTTTTGGCAAATTCATTTTTAATGCAGAATGGTATTTTCTTTTTGAGGATAATTCTTTTATAAATTTTTTTGAGTAAGGCTCAGTAATTACAACATCATTCTTATTTTCCAGGCAGGGAATTGTGAAAGCAGATCCCATGGCCCCTCCTCCAATTATTAAAAATTTTTTCATATTGATTTAAACTCAAAAATATTAATAAAACGAAAATTTAAAATGCAACACATACGTGAAAATTTTCTATGTCAATTTTCATATTAAGTCATTATTTTATTTTAAATTTTTATATTTTGTTAGTAAAATAAACTTAATTTTTATTAAATCTTATGAGTAAAGTAGCTATTATCGGTGCAGGTCCATGTGGCTTATCAATGTTAAGAGCATTTGAGCAAGCAGAAAAAAAAGGTGAAAAAATTCCTGAAGTGGTTTGTTTTGAAAAACAAGAAGATTGGGGTGGTCTCTGGAATTATAGTTGGCGAACAGGTTCTGATCAGTATGGAGATCCAGTTCCAAATAGTATGTATAGATATCTTTGGTCTAATGGACCCAAGGAATGTTTAGAGTTTGCTGACTATTCTTTTGATAAACATTTTGGCAAAGCAATTCCGTCATTTCCTCCAAGGGAGGTACTATACGACTATATAGTTGGAAGAGCTAAAAGTGGAAATTTAAAAAATAAAGTTAAATTGAATACAAGGGTCATCAATACAATTTTTAAAAATGAAAAATTTGAAATTAGCTATCAGGACAAAGTAAATGATAAAATTTTAAAAGAAAATTTCGATTTTGTAATTGTCTCAACTGGTCATTTTTCTGTTCCATTTATTCCTGAGTATGATGGAATGAAATCATTCCCAGGAAGAATTATGCACTCCCACGACTTTAGAGACGCAGAAGAGTTTAGAGGTAAAAATATTGTGGTATTAGGCAGTAGTTATTCAGCTGAAGATATTGCACTTCAATGTAATAAGTATGGAGCAAAAAGTGTAACTATTGGATATAGACACAACCCAATGGGATTCAAATGGCCTAAAGGTATGAAAGAAGTCCATTACCTAGATAGACTAGATGGAAAGAAAGCTATCTTTAAAGATGGTACTGAACAAGAAACCGACGTTATAATTTTATGTACAGGATACTTACATCATTTTCCATTTTTAGAGGAAAACTTACAACTGAAGACAAGAAATAGACTCTATCCACCTAAATTATACAAAGGCGTAGTCTGGCAAGATAATCATAAACTAATGTATCTTGGCATGCAGGATCAATTTCATACATTTAATATGTTCGATTGCCAAGCTTGGTATGCTCGTGATGTAGTTATGGGTAAAATAAAAATGCCTGATAGTAAAGAAATTGAAAATGACATAAACAAATGGGTTGCAATGGAAGAAAAACTTGAAAATCCTGATCAAATGATTGATTTTCAAACAGAGTATACCAAAGAGCTACATGAAATGTCTGATTATCCTAAAATTGATTTTGAATTAATAAGAAAACATTTTAAAGAATGGGAACATCATAAAGTTGAAGACATATCAACTTATAGAGATAAATCTTTCTCATCCCCGGTAACAGGATCTGTTGCACCGGTTCACCACACGCCTTGGGCAAAAGCAATGGATGATACTTTAAAAACTTTTTTGAATAAATAATTAAGTTTTAATCAATACCTAGGTGTTTTTTTCTTTTTTCAACCCAAGATCTAATCAGATTATCAAATATAAGAGCTATAAAAGCTACACAAATACCAAGTGTTAACCCAATCCCAGCACCTTTTTTATCTGATAGTGCTTTTAATATATATTGTCCTAAATCTTCAGTACCAATGAAAGCTCCAATAATTACCATGAATAAAGCAAATACAATTGTTTGATTTATACCAAGCATCATGTGAGGAAAAGCTAAAGGAAATTCAATCTTTGTTAATCTTTGAAATTTATTGACACCAGACATGGTTGCAGCATCGTGTAAACCAGCAGGAACACTCCTCAATCCCTCAATAGTGTATCTAGTAGCAGGTATTGTTGCATAAACTATAACAGCTATTAAAACAGATGTATCCGTAATACCAAATAACATCATCACTGGAATTAGATAAACAAATGATGGGAATGTTTGAAAAATATCACATACTCCTAACATGAAATTAGCAGAGCGTTTATTTTGAAAACATAATGTTCCAACTGTAAATCCAATAGTACAAGATACAATTACTCCAAATGTTGCCATATAAGTCGTTACTAAAGCTCTATCCCACCAAGGACTTAAGGCAATAAATAGTGTCAATCCACAAACAACTAAAGCTGAACGAATTCCACCAATGAGATATCCCGCACCAACAACTAAAACTATAGTTGCTACCGCTGGCATCCTTAAATATAAAGCCCTCATTGGTTGAAGCACCTCTTGAATGAGCCATGTATTAAATGCTTTAATATAAACAAAAAAAGTATCAAAAATCCAATCAACCCCTTTATTCCAAAAATCAGCAGTTGATATTCCTTTATTATGTGGAACTTCAAATAGATAATTAAAACTACCTTTAAATAAAAAGGTTCCAATATAAGCCAGTACTATTCCAACAATTACTGTTGCTGCAAAAAATAAGATATTTTTATTTCTTTGAAAGAATGTCAGATTACCAAAATAATCTGTTTGTTTATTAGCCCAAGCTAATGACATTTTATCTAATAAAATCGCAATTAAGCTAATACACAAGCCTGCTTCTAGTGCTAATCCTATATTTAACTGATTTAGCGCCAATAGCAGATTAAATCCTAAACCTTTTGCACCAATAAAAGCTGAGATTACTGCCATGGAAAAACAGACCATAATGACTTGGTTGACGCCAATTAAAATATCTCTTCTTGCAGTTGGAATTAAAACTTTAAACATTAATTGCCAATTGTTACATCCACTCATTCTACCAGCTTCAATAACTTCTGGTGGTACTGCTCTTAAACCTAATATGGTTAGTAATATCATTGGTGGTATAGCTACAACCATGGTGATTATAACTGCAGCATGATCACCAACTCCAAAAAGAACTAAAGCAGGAACCAATACCGCATATTGCGGCATAGTCTGCATCACTAATAATATTGGATAAAGAGCTTTCTCGACACGTTTACTTTTAAATGCTGCTATTCCTAAACCTAACCCAAAAATAAATGACAAGGGTGCTGCAACTAATATAAATGAAAGAGTTTGCATAGATGGTTTCCATTGACCAAATATTGAAATATAAATCATCGTTAAACCAGCAAACAACGCTAGACCTTTCCCACTCACCTTATATGAAAGGATTGCTGCACCTGCTGCTACAATAGTCCATGGTAATCCTGGAAGTTCAGCCCAAGGATTTTTATCAATCCAATCCCAACTGCTAAATGCCACTATAGTTTCAAGACCACCTAATAAAACCTCTCTTATTAGCTGTATTAAGAAAGTCATAAACGCTGTTAAATTTCTACTTATTTGTAAAACTACAGGACGACTTTTAAACTCTTGTGTATCTTCATTCCAAACCTCTATTGGCATCCATTCATTCATTAAGAAAAATAAAGAGTCGTTTATCCAAATAGGTAGCCAGCCTAGTAATGGAGGTAACCGCCAAAACACATCAAAGGCGTAATATCTCACCTCTTTACCTAAAAACACATAACTACTCTGATTTGGATCTTTTACAAATTCTGCTTGGCCACGGATAAATTTATATGTTTCTGGAACTTCAATTGCGAAACATAAAGCAAAAAATACTATTAATAAAAATAACCATTGAAATGTTTTGGGGTATTTTTTTACAAATTCCATAATTAATTATTATTTTTTCTTCCTCCAAAAACTGTATTAATAATTTTAGTTGGGTTTATAGAGCCCACAATTTCATTTTTACTATCGATCACAGCTACGGCTTTTTCTTGAGTAAGAATTTTTTCTGCAACATTTTCAATTATTTCATCCTTCGAAACTTTTAAATCACCCAAATCATTTTTAGATGCATCCATTACATCTTCAATTAATAAAACTTTTTCTCTTGGAACCTCTTCTGTAAACTTTCGTACGTACTCTGTGGCTGGATTTAAAACAATATTAGCAGGGGTATCTAATTGCTCAATTATACCATCTTTCATAATTGCGATACGATCAGCAAGTTTTAAAGCTTCATCAAAATCATGAGTAATAAACATAATTGTTTTTTGTAATTTTTCTTGAAGTCTTAAAAATTCATCTTGCATTTCTTTTCTGATTAAAGGATCTAAAGCTGAAAATGGTTCATCTAAAAACCAAATATCTGGTTCGACTGCTAGAGATCTAGCGATACCAACTCGTTGTTGCTGTCCTCCAGATAATTCTCTTGGAAAATAGTTTTCTCTTCCATCGAGTCCAACTAGCTTGACCATATCCATTGCTTTACTGATGCTATCCTCAGTTTTAATACCTTTTATCTGAAGTGGAAAAGCGATGTTCTCCACAACTGTTTTATGAGGCAGTAAAGCAAAGCTTTGGAAAACCATACCCATTTTATTTCTTCTCAGCTCAATAAGCTCTTTGTTGTTAAGTTGTAATAGATCTTGTCCTTCAATGAAAATTTTACCACCTGTTGCATCTGTTAGTCTAGATATACATCTCAATAATGTTGATTTACCTGAACCAGATAAACCCATCACAACTAACATCTCACCTTTTGAGACTTCAAATGATGCGTTGTTTACACCTACGATACATCCATTTTTTTGAAAAGTTTTGGCATCAACATTTCCATTTGACTCTTGAAGCATTTTTTTGGCATTTGATCCAAAAATTTTGTAGACATTTTCACATTTAATTACTGTCTCAGCCATAAATCTTAATTAAGTTATATGAAAATAAGGTAAAATTAAATCCATAATATTGTAACCATTTCACCTTAAAAATTTTTAATAAAATAAACTCTAGTATCAATTCCAGTACTTAAGAAACTTAGGGCCTCACCACTAACAGTTATCGATTCATTTACCCCTACATTGTTTCCGCTTACTGTAAAACCTGCAAAACACTTATTTTTTGTGTCATCCCATTTTACAAACGTCTCATCAATTTTATTTCCGTTAATTGTATAAATTTCATGAGCTCTAAAATTTAAAAAATTTGCACCCATTATCGCACGTTGTGGGATCAACTTTGTTGCCTTACAAACTTGTTCATATACTTCATCACTTAGTTTAAAATGATCAGTGCCATCAAATGTAACTAATATGCCAGAAGGAAGTTTTGAAATAAGCTCACTTAGTTTTTTCTCTTGAGCAATTCTTTCCTCCTCAAGTTTCATTTTTCTTACCAATTCATCACCTCCACCAAACATAATGTTTAAAACGAAAAAAGATGATATGACTATTAGGATAATAATTACTAACCCAACAAATTGTTTAGTGAATTCAGGTAAATTTTTAATCTTATCTAAGTTACTTTCTTTTGACATTTAATCTTGTAATTTACCATTTTTCCAAATTCCAGATTTCACTGATCCATCAGCCCAAGTAAAAGTTCCTTTGCCATTCATAAATCCTTTAGCCCATTCACCTTCATAGGTAGACCCATCGGGAAAAGTCAAAATACCAATTCCACTCCATTCACTATTCTTGAATTCGCCTTTGTAAATATATCCATTTGGCCAAGTCTCAACACCTTGACCATTTTTTTTTGTGCCTACCCACTCTCCTTCGTAAGTTGTTTTGTCAGTGTAAACCCACTTACCGAAACCATTTTCACAATTACCCTCCTTACATCCGGTGCTTCTAGCTAAAACAACCGATGAAATTAAGAAACTTAAAATTATGGTGAGAAGAAATTTTTTCATAAGTATAGTTTACACAAAAAAAATTAAAAAAAAATTAGACTTTTTTGTCATTTTCAGTGCAAGAATAAATAGAAATATATTTTTCAGAATTTTCACTTTTTATATTTTTGGTAATTTCGTGAATTAATTCACCTGTTTTCCTTGTAATAATACCTGACTCAGAATAATTTTTTTCTTTATCGATAGATTTAAATAAAACCACATCTTTATTTACAACTTTTACATTTAACGATTCAGACTCAGAAAGAAATAATGTTAATCCCTTTATTAAAAGAGTTTGTGGTTTTTTTGATTGAATTTTAAATTTGTCTAAATCTTTTTCTTTTAAGTCTTTTGCCAAAAAAGTTTGATAATTATATTCAGAATTTTTAATAATTTTTTTTTCTAGTGAACACTTAAACTCAAGATTAATGTCTTCATTAATATTTATATCTTTTGCTAAAACTCCATTAAAAAAAAAGAAATTAACAAATATAAAAAGTAATATTTTAATCATAAATTTTATTTAAAAAAAAATCTCCCCCAACATTGTTGGGAGAGATTTAAAGATTTAATAGCTCTTAACCTTATTTAGTAAAAGCTTGCCAAACTTTCTTATTGTCTGCTAACCATTTTTTAGCTGCATCCTCATGAGTCATTTTGTCAATGTCAACTAAAGCTGCCATTGCACCAATTTGACTTGTTGAGAACGAAAGTTTTTTAAATGCCGCTGCTGCTTTTGGATGAGTTTTTGGAAAGTCAGCATTAACTGCTTTTTTCAAATAACCATCTGGTGAACCACATTTTCCATCACCACCATCCTCTGGTCTACAACCAGCTGTGTATGGAGGAAAGTCGATAAATGTAAAACCAGCACCATCAGTAAAGTTTGGTGTCCAGTTGAAGATGATTGTTCCTCTTCCTTCTTTTTCAGCTGCAGCTAACTCTGCCCATAAAGCATCTGCACTTCCAGCAAATTTAACCCACCATAGATCACCTAAACCTAAAGCGTCAACTCTTTGTGGAATTAAATCACCATGCCATGTTTGTGGACCTTCCAACATTCTTCCTTTTCCATTTGGAGAGTCAGGTGTTGTAAAGTTTTTTGCACAATCTGGATTTTTTAATGCTGTCCAATCTGGTAAACCAGGACATAATCCTTTTTCAGCAACCCAATTAGGATAACCCATATCCTCTAGAGTTCTTGCCTCATGATCTCCCCAATCTAACAAACCACCTTTATCTAAAGCAGTTGTGAATGATTTACCAAAAGCAGATTCCCATACCTCGTGAGATATAGTTACATCACCAATTCTAATTGACTCGTATACTGCTTGAGAGTCAGCATTAACGTATTTTACGTTGTTACCCATACTTTCGAACATTCCACCAATAACATAAGCCATTACAATTTGACTTGACCAGTTATGTGTCGGAATAACGATGGGTTTTTTGCTATCTGCATTTGCTATACCAGCGAAACTTACCGCTGAGATAATCATTGCAGATACAAATGATATTATTTTTCGCATTTATTCCCCTTTCTTAATATTAAGTGTGAATAGTATGTGCCTAAGTAAAATGATAGTCAACTAATAGATATTTATATAATATAATAATAGATATAAAAAATGTCGCTGACTACATTAGATATAAAAGAACCTGGTCTAAATATACTACCACCTGGAGTTGAAAGACACGTTGTAAACGCTGGTGGGCTAACCGGTTTACAAATTTTTCCAGATGACGAAATAGAAATCATTAATGATGAGGGAAATCAGATTTGTGAAATAATTTGTTTCGACAAAGAAGGAAAATCTGAACTCGCAATTTTAAATTTGAAAGAAAATAGCAACAAAAGTTTTATTAAAGAGATTTTAAAAAAAAAGGATGAAAGTTCTTTAGCTACAAATTTTCAATTAAAAAAAAGAAATCTAGATTTAAATAAATCGCATTCTTCAATTTTATTTGATGAAAAAACACCTAGTGGTGAAAAAATTAAATTAAAATCTAAAGATAAGTGTTATGTTATTTTCTCTGCACCACAAAATGACATGTTGGTAAGTGAACAAAATCCATCTGGTGATTTAATATTATTTATAAAAAGAGCTAAAATTACAAATGATAAAGAATTATCAATAATTCCTGACCCCATGTTTGAGCCACATTACGAAAAAAATATTGATAGACAAACTGCTATTTCTTTTCAAGTTAAAGAAGGTGATTACATTCAAATTATTAGTCCAGCAGGTAGACAATGCTCTGACTTTGTTGCATTTGATACAAGAAAACTTGATAAAAAAATTGAAAAAGGACTTGATTGGCAAACCACACGAACCTTCATGGGTAACACTTTTCCTGGACCAGGATTGTTCTCAAAATTTTATGACACAGATCATGAACCTTTAGTTGAAGTAATTAGAGATACAGTTGGGAAACATGATACTTTTAATTTAGCTTGCACATCAAAATATTATGAGGATGCAGGTTATTTTGGTCATCCAAATTGCTCTGATAATCTAAATAATGCCATGGCCGAATATGGAGTTGAAAAACAAAAAGGTTGGCAAGCAATTAATTTATTTTTTAA
>CACEDX010000008.1:0-52225 GCA_902558445.1 uncultured Pelagibacteraceae bacterium
AGGTGGTTCACCTGGTTTTCGCCCTGATAAAAATCTAGAATAATTTTCTATTCCCGCGCATGAGCCTGTTGCTTCAATCATTTCTAGGTCAAATTTGGTTCTTTCCTCTAATCTTTGTGCCTCTAGTAATTTATTTTCAGCTTTATGTTTTTTAAGAGTTATATCTAATTCTTTTTTTATATTTATTATCGCTTGTTCAATGGTGGGTTTTGGAGTGATATAATGACTATTAGCGTAGACCTTTACGAGGCTTAAGTCCCTAACTTTATCTCCAGTTAATGGATCAAATTCTTCAATTTGTTCAAGTTTATCTCCAAATAAGCTCAATCTCCATGCTCGATCTTCTAAATGAGATGGAAAGATTTCTAGATATTCACCTCGAGCTCTAAAGGTACCTCTATAAAAATTTTGATCATTTCTTTTATATTGTAATGCAACTAAAGATTTAATAATTTGTTCTCTGTTATAATCATAATTTTTTTGAAGTGTTAAAGTCATCTTACTATAAGCTTCAACGGAACCTAGCCCATAAATACATGACACACTGGCTACAATTAAAACATCATCTCTCTCCAAAAGAGACCTTGTTGCGGAATGTCTCATCCTGTCTATTTGTTCATTTATCGATGCTTCTTTTTCAATGTACGTATCTGATCTAGGAACATAAGCTTCTGGAGTATAGTAATCGTAATAAGATACAAAATATTCTACAGCATTATCAGGGAAAAAAGTTTTCATTTCACCATATAGCTGTGCAGCAAGTGTTTTATTCGGAGCTAAAATTAATGCTGGTCTGTTAGTGGCCTCAATTACCTTGGCCATTGTAAAAGTTTTACCCGAACCGGTAACCCCGAGTAATACTTGATTAAACTCTTCTTTATTTGCACCACTAACTAATTTTTTAATCGCATCGGGTTGATCACCCGCAGGTTTAAAATCAGATTTAATTTTAAATTTTTTACCACCTTCAAGTTTTCCACTGATTTTAGGGTTTTTACTCTGAATATCTGTAATTAAATCTTGATATGTATTTTCCATATATTAAAGAACGTAGTAGAATTAATTTATATTTCAATGAGCATAATATCAGATAGTTTAAAAAGAATTAAGCCATCACCAACAATAGCTGTTACTCAGAAAGCAAGAGAGTTAAGAGCAGCTGGAAAAGATGTAATAGGTCTTGGTGCTGGGGAGCCAGATTTTGATACTCCATTAAATATAAAAAATGCAGCCATCAAAGCTATCAAAAGAGGAGACACAAAGTACACTGCTGTTGATGGCACGCCTGAACTTAAAAAGGCTATCATCAAAAAATTCAAAAGAGAAAATAAACTGAATTACTCTTTAGATCAAATAACTGTTGGCACAGGTGGTAAACAAGTTCTCTATAATGCTTTTATGGCAACTCTAAATAAAGGTGACGAAGTAATTATACCAGCACCTTTTTGGGTATCATATCCTGATATGGTTTTATTAGCAGGTGGAAAACCAAAAATAGTAAAATGTACAGCAGAAGAAGGTTTTAAATTAACTCCAAAAAAATTAAAAAAAGCAATATCTAAAAAAACTAAATGGATAATTCTTAATTCTCCATCTAATCCAACAGGAGCAGGGTATTCAAAAAAAGAAATTAACGATTTAGCTAAGATTTTAATTCGAAATAAGAAAATTTTTATTTTAAGTGACGATATTTATGAGCATGTTAGGTATGACAACTTCAATTTTTTTACGATAGCTCAAGTTTCAAAATTGAAAGATAGAACACTTACCATGAATGGAGTAAGTAAATCATACGCAATGACGGGATGGAGAATAGGTTATGCTGCTGGTCCTAAAGAAATAATTAAAGCAATTGGAAAAATTCAATCTCAATCTACTTCAAATCCATCTTCAATAAGTCAGGCAGCAGCAGTTGAGGCATTAAATGGAAAGCAGGGTTTTATAAAAACTAGAGCAAAAGCATTTAAAGAAAGGAGAAATTTTGTTGTTAAAAGTCTTAATAGTATAAAAGGAATTAATTGTTTGACTCCTAATGGTGCGTTTTACGTATTCCCAAGTTGTAAAGGATTATTAAATAAAAAAACAAAGTTAAAAACAGACTCTCATTTTGTTCAAAAATTGCTTGAAAAAGAGAATGTTGCTGTAGTTCAAGGATCAGCTTTTGGCTTAGATGGTTATTTTAGAATTTCATATGCTACGTCAATGAATAATTTAAAAAAAGCTATGTTGAGAATTAAATCTTTCTGTGAAGGATTGAATAAATAGTTATTTTTGACTTAAAATCTTTTTTGCTGGAATTGTTTTTTTTATCCAAGAATTTGGAATTGAATTTAATCCTTTTAATGCAGCGAAGTATGCTCCAGTAAAATTTGCTCTAGAGCAATTGCAACCACCTGCCTTTATTGTTTTTAATATGGCTTCTTTATAATTTCTTGAATTAATTATTGTATATATTGAACTATTAAAGGTTCCTGGATAACTACATGCCATACCAAGCTTTTTAATAACGATAGGATGAAATTTTGAATTTAATTTTTTTATTTTTTTAATATCATTAACAATAACTTTAAATGATGTGTTTTTTTTAAATCTTTTAATAAATTCATGAACTGGATCTTTGGCTCCTTTAAGAGCAAAATCAATTATATAAAATTTAGCTAATGCATATTTTAAACTAATTTTTGAAGCAGTCACAATTCTTATGATTTTTTCTAGACTTTTGAAATCATAACCATAAAGAAAGTATGGAAGTGCAGCACAAAACCCATCAGACTCATTAACTTTTACACCACCCGAAATTTTCTTATTTGATTTAATATTTTTTACAGTTTCTATAATATTTTGGTGTATCCATGGTCCTTTGATCATACCACGCCAATCTTTTACTTTTTTATATTTTGATCTTAGATTTAAATTTTTCCAATATTTGCTTCCAGGACCAAAATTCTTCAGAATATTTTTTTTAAATTCTTTCTCTATATTTTCATAATTTTCTAGAAGTGTTTGAAACATAACTTGTCCAATTTCATTATAACCTGATACTTTACCAGTTTTTATATTGTAGAAAGGACTTTTATTTTTTTTTAAAAAAGTAAAGTCTTTTTTACCTTTAATATAGGAATTAAGTTTTTTTTGATTGTATACCCAATGTAATGGTCTTGCAGCTGCATCAGCAACTGTTGCTCCTAAAAATACATGAAGGTTATTTTTCACTTTAATGTGATAAAAACTTTTCAGCCTCTAGTGCTGCCATACAACCCATACCAGCAGCAGTCACTGCCTGTCTGAATGTTTTATCTTTTACATCTCCAGCTGCATAAACACCTGGTACATTAGTCTCCGTTGAATCTGGTTTAGTTATCAAATAACCCTCTTTATCCATACTTAATTGATTTTTAAATAATTGTGTAGCTGGATCATGTCCAATTGCGATGAAGACACCATCTAATTTAATTTCGTCAATTTTATTTGTTTTAACATTCTTGATTTTAATTCCTTTAACATTTTTTGGATCTTTATCACCAATAACGTCTTCAACAACACTATCCCAAATAATTTCAATTTTTTTATTCTCCATAAGTTTTCTTTGAAGCATTTTTTCAGCTCTTAAATTATCTCTTCTGTGAATTAATTTTACTTTTGATGCAAATTTCGTAAGAAACATCGCTTCCTCAACAGCTGCATTACCCCCACCAACGACAGCAACTTCTTTGTCTTTAAAGAAAAAACCATCACATGTTGCGCATGCGGATACTCCAAAACCTCTGAACTCTTGCTCTGATTTTAAATTTAACCATCTTGCTTGTGCACCTGTTGAAATTATAATGCTATCAGCAGTGTATTTTTGGCCAGTGTCTCCGATAGCTTCAAAAGGTGTTTTTTTTAAATCGACAGAACTTATATGATCTTCAATCATTTCTGTTCCAACTGCTTTTGCTTGCTCTTTCATTTGATCCATAAGCCAAGGACCCTGAATAACATCAGCAAACCCTGGAAAATTTTCAACATCCGTTGTTGTAGTTAATTGTCCACCTGGCTCTGAACCATAAACTAAAATTGGATTTAACATTGCTCTTGCCGCGTAAACAGCTGCTGTATATCCAGCTGGACCAGACCCAATTATTAACACTTTTGTGTGTTTAGTTGGATTTTGACTCATATGAAAGCTATATAGTGATTAATGACTAAATTAAAAGGTTTATTATTGACCGAGGGCATGCATGGCATGATTAGCCAAGTTGAAGGACTTGCCAAAGCTTTAAGTTTAGATTTTATACACGAGAAAATTGAACTGAATAATTTTTGGAAAATGATCCCCCCAAAAATCACACCAATTAAAAGGTTTGTTTTCAAAAATGATATTTTAGAAAGATTTAATGTTGTGATTTCTTGTGGCAGAAAAAGTGTAATTCCCTCAATTTTCTTAAAAAAAAAGTTTGGAAATAAAATAATGAATATTCACATTCAAGATCCAAAGGTATCTTTAAATAATTTCGATTTTGTAATTGCTCCAGAACATGATGATCTAAAAGGTGAAAACGTATTATCAACTAAAGGGGCTATCCACTATCTACGAGAAAGTGAATTAGACTATAATATAAATTATTTAAAACCAAAAATTCAAAAAGAAAAAGTAGTTGTACTTGTTGTTGGTGGTCCAAATAAATACTATAGTTTTAGTGATAATTTGATTGAAGAAATTTTTTATAAAATCAAAAAAAATTTTCTTGATAATGGCTACCAATTAATTTTTATTCCTTCAATGAGAACACCTCAAAGAATTATTGATAAAGCTAAAGATTTTTATAATGGGGATCAAATCATCATTTCAGATGTTGATAAAAAAGCTTATTTATCATCACTTAAGTTAGCAGACCATATAGTGGTGACTTGTGACTCAACGTCCATGATATCTGAAGCTGCAATAACAGGAAAACCTATATATGTAGCTGATATGCCAGCTATTAAGAACAATTATCGCTTCAAAAAATTTTTTGAGTTGTTCAAATCTTTAGATATTATAAGAAATCTAGACTCTTCTGTTGAGAGTTGGGATTATAAAAAACTTAATGAAACTGATAGAATAGCAGGTTATATAGAAAAAAGATTTCAAGATTATGACTTTTCTTAATTCAATTTTAAACAACTCAAAAAAATATGATTCTCCTTTTAATCATTGGGAATACAATAATGCCTTAAGTGATGAAGCAATTAAAGAAATTGAAAATGCAGACATCCCTGACATCAGCCAACACAATCTTAATTATGATGGTACAAGAGCTATTGATGGTGGTGCAGCGGAATTTAGAGAAGGAATAGCATCTGGAGGAAAGGCAATCAAGTTTAGATGTTTTGTAACCAAAGAAAATGCTTCACAATTTCCAAATTTGGTAAAATTTATTAACGAACTTCAATTAAAGGAAACTTGTAACGCAATTTCAAAAATGATTGATAAAGATTTATCTAATTCATATGTTAGAGTTGAAATTATATGTGATCGTGAAGGTTTTTGGCTTAAACCGCATTGCGATATTAAAGAAAAACTAATGTCAGGTTTGATTTTTGTTAATAATGCAAAAGAGTCTGAGGATCTTGGCACAGATTTTTATAATGAAAAATTAGAAAAAGTTAAAACAGTTCCTTACAAACATAATTATGGATATTTATTCACTAGTGGACCTAATACTTGGCATGGTATGGAAAAAAAGAAAATTATTAAAGAAAGAAGATGTATTCAGGTAAATTATGTCACCTTTCCCACTGATTGGAAAGTTGAGTGATTAACTTAATAAAGTCGAATATAAACCAATAAAACTAAATACGCCCATTACTAAACAGATTCCTGTTACTGCCTTCAACTGGTCACCATCTTCATGAATATTTGTTTTGTCATAAAGTTTCCAATATGCAGATTTATCTAGATTAGTGGCTTTTGATTTTAAAATTTTTTTTTTAATAGGAAGTTTTAATAGTTGTGCACTAAAAATTTCACTTTTTTTATATGCATCTTCGATAATATATTGACGAACTTCTGAACTCATATAATTAAATTTTAAAAAATAAATTTGATTAATACAACTTAACGATTATTCATTTTGGGCAATTATTCTTCAGAAAAAAAATTATACAACTTTTAATTGTAATATTATTTTAGTTCTTGCAGTGCAATGACATCAAGTTTTTTTGTTTTAAGAGATTTTATTGCTTCCAAACATGCCTGAGCAGTTGACATATTTGTACAATACGGAACTTTATTTTTTAAAGTTGCTCTTCTGAGTGCAATAGCATCGTTTATTCGATGCTCACTATTCCCTCCACCAGTATTAATTACAAGAGCTATTTTTTTTGAGTCCAAAATATCTACTATGTGAGGCGTTCCACTGCTGACTTTATTTATAATTTTACATTTCATTCCATGTTTTCGAATGTAATCTGCAGTGCCTTTTGTTGCACTTAACTTAAAATTTAATTTAATTAAATCTTTAGCCAGGCCTATTCCCTCATCCTTATGAGAGTTTTTCAAAGATATAAATGCAAGACCATTTTTTGGAAGTGAATTTGCAGCAGCAATTTGGCTTTTTGCAAATGCCATGCCAAAATTTTTATCAAACCCCATTACCTCACCAGTTGATTTCATTTCTGGGCCAAGAAGTAAGTCGCTATTTGGAAATTTATTAAAAGGAAATACCGCTTCTTTAACTGCATACATTCCTTTTGATTTTTCCTTTAAATTGAATTTCAATAATTTTTCTCCAGCCATTACTCTTGATGCAATTTTTGCTAACGGCAAACCTTTTGCTTTAGATACAAAGGGCACGGTTCTACTAGCTCGAGGATTTACTTCAATCACATAAATTTCATCTTTTTTGATTGCAAATTGGATATTCATGAAACCTTTGACTTTCAAAGCTAACGCTAGTTTTTTAGTTTGATTTTCAATTTCCCTTACTAAAAATGGTTTAATAGATATCGGAGGTAAACTACATGCAGAGTCCCCAGAATGGATACCAGCTTCTTCAATATGCTGCATAATACCGGCTACATACACCTCTTTGCCATCAGATATTGCATCAACATCAACTTCCATGGCATGATCAATAAATTTGTCAATTAAAATTGGATTTTTTTCTGCAGCTTTAAATGCTTCCTCAATAAAATTTCTTAATTGACCTTTTTCATAAACTATTTCCATTGCTCTTCCACCCAAAACATATGAAGGTCTTACCATTAAAGGTAATCCAATTTTATCAGCAATCTTGATTGCTTCTTTATAAGTTTTAGCAATTCCACTTTGTGCTTGTTTTAACTTTAATTTATTCAATAAATTTCTAAATCTATCTCTATCCTCCGCTAAATCTATAGAGCTGTATTGAGTTCCTAAAATAGGTAATTTGTTTTGATGTAAAAATTTAGCAAGTTTAATTGGAGTTTGTCCTCCAAACTGGGCAATTATACCAACTAAGTTTCCATTCATTTGCTCTTTTTTGATGATATTAAAAACAAATTCTTCTTTTAAAGGTTCAAAATAAAGTCGATCACTAGTATCGTAATCTGTAGAGACTGTCTCGGGATTACAATTTATCATGATTGTTTCAAAACCTGCGTCTTTTAAAGAAAAGCTCGCTTGACAACAACAATAATCAAATTCTATTCCTTGACCAATTCTATTCGGTCCTCCTCCTAGAATAATTATCTTTTTTTTACTAGTCGGCTCAGCTTCACACTCTGAGACTATTGAGAAGTTTCTTTGATAAGTTGAGTACATGTATGGAGTGAAAGACTTAAATTCAGCAGCACAAGTATCAACTTTTTTATAAACAGGTAATATTTTTAGTGCTATCCTTTTTTTTCTAACAACGTCCTCAGAAAAATTTGTTAATTCTGATAATTTTTTGTCTGAGAAACCTATAGATTTAATCCTATTAAATTCTGTAAAATTTCTTGGTAATCCTATCTTTTTTAAATTTATCTCACAATCAACAATTTCTTTAATTTGACTTAGAAACCATGGGTCAATTTTAGATAATTTAAAAATCCTATCTAAACTGATTTTTTTCCTCAATCCTTCAGCAACCAGTAAAATTTTGTTTGGAATATTTTCTTTTAGTTTTTTCTCAATTTGTCGTTTTGATAAATTAAATATTCTATCAAGGCCTGAGAAACCAGTTTCTAATGATATTAAAGCTTTTTGAAGAGACTCTTTAAAATTTCTCCCTATCGCCATAGCTTCACCAACTGATTTCATTGAAGTGCCAAGAGTGGCTGGAGAGGATGAAAATTTTTCAAAAGTAAATCTTGGTATTTTGGTTACTACATAATCTATACTTGGTTCAAAAGATGCAGGGGTAATTTTAGTAATTTCATTTTTAAGTTCATCCAAAGTATATCCAACAGCTAATTTTGCTGCTACTTTTGCAATTGGAAATCCTGTTGCTTTAGATGCTAAAGCCGATGATCTTGATACCCGTGGGTTCATCTCAATTATAACCATTCGACCATTTTTAGGATTAATTGCGAATTGAACATTGGATCCACCTGTTTCAACCCCAATCTTTCTTAAACATGCGATAGATGCATTTCTCATGACCTGGTATTCTTTATCAGTGAGAGTTAGTGCTGGTGCAACTGTTACAGAGTCACCTGTATGTATCCCCATTGGATCAATATTCTCAATGGAACAAATAATGATACAGTTATTTTTCTTATCTCTTACGACTTCCATTTCAAATTCTTTCCAACCCTCCAAGCATTCTTCAACCAAAACCTGGCTAACAGGAGACTCATGTAATCCATTTTTTACAATTTTAAGATAGTCCTTCTTTGTTTTTGCTATTCCTCCACCAAGCCCACCAAGTGTAAAAGCGGGTCTTATGATTGCAGGCAAACCAATTTTTTTTAAAACCTTTATAGCCTGGTTATTGTTGTTTACGATTTCGGATTTAGGTAAGTCTAAACCAATTTCTAACATATTTTTTCTAAATTTTTTTCTATCTTCAGCGTTTGAAATTGCCTTTGAATTAGCTCCAATAAGTTCAATTTTATATTTTTTTAAAATTCCTTTTTTTTCAGCCTCCATAGCTAGATTAAGAGCAGTTTGACCCCCCATTGTAGGAAGAATTGCATCAGGTCTTTCTTTTTTTAGAATTTTTTCTAAAACATCTAAAGTTATTGGCTCAACATAGGTTTTGTCCGCAACATCTGGATCTGTCATAATGGTTGCAGGATTAGAATTTATCAAAATTACCTTATAGCCCTCATCTTTAAGAGCTTTGCAAGCTTGTGTTCCTGAATAATCAAATTCACATGCTTGTCCGATGATGATTGGGCCAGCTCCAACAACTAATATTTTTTTAATGTCTTTTCTTTTTGGCATTTCTTTTTATGTAATGAATAAATTCTTGAAATAAATAAACACTATCCTGCGGTCCTGGATTTGACTCTGGATGATACTGAACAGAAAATACTGGTTTATTTTTTAATCTTATGCCTTCGATACTACCATCAAATAAAGATTTATGAGTAACCTCAACATTTTTTGGCAACGTTTCTTTTACCACTTCAAAACCATGATTTTGACTAGTGATTTCAACATTATCATGAATTAAATTTTTTACTGGATGATTTGCTCCTCTATGACCCAATTTCATTTTTTTTGTTTTACCCCCAAGGGCAAGTGCAAGAATTTGATGACCCAAACAAATACCAAATATTGGTAAATTTTTTTTAATAAGGTCTTTGATAATATTGATCGCGTATTTGCCAGTTGCTGCTGGATCTCCTGGACCATTAGATAAAAATATTCCATCAGGTTTAAGACTCAATATTTTTTCTGCAGAAGTCTTGCATGCAACAACAGTAACTTTACAATTAAAGTTCGAAAAATATCTTAAAATATTTTTTTTTATTCCATAGTCTATCGCAACCACATGCAAAGACTTTTTTTTATTTTTCTCAAAACCAGTTTCTTTTTTCCAAGTTTTAAGCCCTTTCCAAATATAATTTTTTCTGGTGGATACGACCTCGGCAAGATCTAAATTTTTTAAACCACCCCATTTTATTGTTGTATTTGTGAGTTTGTTAATACTGAATTTACCTTTATTGGAATAACAAATGGTACCTTTAGGGGCCCCTTTATCTCTAATGAAATTTGTAAGGTTTCTAGTATCTAATCCAGTGATACCAATAATTTTGTTTTTTTTAAGCCAATAATCTAAATGTAAAAATGATCTGTAATTTGAGGGATTAGTTATTTCAGAATTAAAAATTACTCCTCTAGTCCAGATTTTATCTGACTCATGATCCTCATGGTTCGTTCCAACATTTCCTATGTGAGGAAAAGTAAAATTAATAATTTGACCTGCATAAGAGGGGTCAGATATTATTTCTTGATAGCCAGTTAATGAGGTATTAAAACAGACCTCCCCTGTTGCAACTCCTTCGAAACCAATTCCTATACCTTTAAAAACTTTCTTGTTTTCAAGAACTAAAATACCTGTGTGTGTTTGAGAAATTTTTGAGCTATTTTTTTTTGCTTTTTTGATCAATTACAACTCATGAGTTAAAGGTTAATACAATAAAAGGTTTATTATCGCAACAGAGATGTATTATAAAATTGTAAAAAAACAATTTTTCTTTTGAAGAATTTTTTCTTTAAAGTAGATTAAAATTATGTCGCTAAAAAAGACAATAGAAACTGAATATAAAAAGTCCCTGAAATCAAAAGATAAAAGTAAAATCTCAACTTACAGGTTAATTCTGTCCTCCATCAAAGATTTGGAGATATTAAATAGATCTGGTCCAAATAAAAAAGAGACCGATGATGACGATATTAAAAAATTAGTTAAGAAGATGATGAAACAAAGAGCCGAATCAATTGAAATTTATAAAAAAAATAATCGGTCTGATCTTTTGGAAGTTGAGCAAAATGAATATGATATTTTATCAAGTTTTTTACCAAAACAATTAAATGAGGAGGATACAAAAAAAATATGTGAAGAATTAATATCCAAAGTAGGTGCTAATTCAGTAAAAGATATGGGCAAAGTTATGGGAGAATTAAAAAAACAACATGCCGATGAGATTGATTTTTCCAAAGCAGGAGCGCTGATTAAACAATTACTTAATAAGTAGTCATGAAATATCCAAAAGAATATTTAGAGGAAATTAAAACAAGATTAAAAGTATCAACAGTAGTTTCAAAATACGTCAGTTTAAAAAAAAGAGGTAAAGAATATGTTGGACTTTCACCATTTAAAAATGAGAAGACTCCATCCTTCACTGTTAATGATGAAAAAGAATTTTATCATTGTTTCGCAACATCCGAACATGGAAATATTTTTGATTTTTTGATGAAAACTCAAAATTTTAAATTTGGTGAGGCTGTAAAGCATTTAGCAAATTTAGCTGGTATGCAACCCTACATTTTCTCAAAACAAGATGAAGAAAGAGAAAAAAAATGGAAAATATACTCATCTATTTTCTTGGAATATGTAGAATTTTATCATAACCAACTCTTGAAAAATGAAAAATATTCTAAAGCAAGAAATTATCTGAAAAATAGATCTCTTGACAAAGATCAAGTTAAAAAATTTAAGATCGGTTTTGTAGAAAAAAATCCAAATTTATTTGAAGAATTTAAAAAAAGATATCAAATTGATGATTTGCTAGAAACAGGACTATTTTATTTAGACGAAAAGAAAAATATTTATGTTGAAAGATTTAGAGGAAGGTTAATTTTTCCAATCAATAATATTTCAGGACAACCAATTGCTTTAGGAGGAAGAATAATTGAAAAAAGTGATTTTCTTGCCAAGTATGTTAATTCTCCAGAAACATTATTCTTTAAGAAAGGATCCAACTTATACAATTTAGATTTAGCAAGAAAATTGTCTAATAAGTTTGATAATATTTTTTTAGTCGAAGGCTATATGGATGTCGTTGGTTTAAGCAAAAATGGAATAGAAAATGCTGTTGCTAATTTAGGGACTTCTTTAACAGATAAACAAATACTTACTTTAAATCAGTTTTTTAATGATATCATTATTTGTTTTGATGGTGATGAGAGTGGTTACAAGGCAGCCTTAAGAGCTGCAGAAAATTCTATAAAAGAAATGAAACCTGAAAAACAAATATCATTTTTATTTTTACCAGATCAAGAAGATCCAGATAGTTTTGTTAATAAAAATGGTAAAGAATATTTTTTTGATTATTCAAAACAGAATAAAATATTGATACATCAATTTATATTCAATCATTATATAAAAAATACTCAAAATAATCCATCCTCTATGGCAATTTTTGAAAAAAAATTAAGATCCATTGCTGGTACAATTAAAGATAATTATATTAAAAAATACGTTTTAGAATATTTCATAGAAAAAATTTCCGGTTTAACTCCACACACAAGTCAAAATCAAAAAAATTTTTATGCAAAAAAAATTAGATCTTTAGAGAAGACACAAAAGCACTTTAACGAAAGTCAATCATTGTCAGGCGTAGAATTAAAAGAATTTTCATTAATTTATCTTATCATTAATAACTTGAATTTGATGCGGGATCACATTCATCTGGTCAAAGATATAAAATTATTTTCTGAGGTAAATAAACAAATTTTTGAAAAAATTGTCTTTAAACTAAAATTGGAAAATGATTTGTCTATTAATCAATTAGATATTGATTCTCAATTAATTGATAAAATTACAAAGTTTGCTCCAATTAAACATATTTTACATAAAAAAAGTAATAAAGATCATGAAATTCTTGAATTGTTTGAAGATATAGTTCGTGACCTTAATAATTATGATCTAAAATTTAGAATACAAGAATTAGAATCGAAGTTTTCAAAAGATTTAAGTGAGTCAACATTCAATGAGCTAAAAGAGCTTAAAAAAAAGCAAAATATCAATTAATAACCTAAAATTAATAATGGATTTTCTTAAATTTGCCATTATATACATCTCTTCAAATATATTAGTGTGGAAAGAATAATTACAAAATCATTTGCTCGTTTAATGGGACGTGGGACCCACAGAGGTTTTATAACCCATGAGGAATTAAGTAAATCTCTCGGAAAACGAAATCTTTCAGATCAAAATTTAGCACAGGCTTTTATTCATATTTTGGATGAAAAGATAACCCTAGTTGAAAAAAAATCAGATTTTAAAGTTTTAAGAAAAAAAGAGGGAACATCAAAAGATGAAGGTAAAACTATTGAGAAAAGTGACGATCCAATCCGAATGTATCTTAGGGAAATGGGAGGCGTTGAACTTTTATCAAGAGAAGGCGAAATTGCTATTGCAAAAAGAATAGAGGCTGGAAAGGACGTGATGCTAATCGCCTTATCACAAAGCCCAATAACTGCTCAACAATTTTTTGAATGGAACGATAAACTTCAAAAAGATGAAATTTTAGTAAGAGAAATTATTGATATTGACACAAATTATATGGAGGACGAGTCTACTGGTCCAAGTGCAAAACAAAAAAATTCCGGCGAAGTTGAAAGTGATGAAAATTCTGGTGATGATGGTGATGAAGATTTTAATCCAACATTAGCAGCAATGGAGACAGAGATAAAACCGAAAGTTCTTAAAACAGTAAATAATTTAACCAAAGATTATAATAAACTCATAAAATATCAAAAAGAAAAATTAGATTGTATTTTAAACTCTAAATTCTTTTCCCCTGCAAAAGAAAAAAGCTATGAAAAAATTGTTAAAGAAATTTTAGAGAATATAAAATCACTCCAGTTATCCCCATCTGTTTTAGAGGGACTAGTACAAAAGCATTATTTAGAAAATAAAAGAATTGTTTCTTTAGAGGGAAATCTTTTGAGACTAGCAATGGATAATAAAATTCCAAGAAATGAATTTTTAAAATTCTATGTGGGAAATGAAATTAATCCAAATCTTAAAAAATTTTTAGATACAAATTCAACTTGGAAACAATTTTTTTCTAAGAATAAAGATAAATTTAAAGATATTCGTGAAAGATTAATAGAATTTAGTCACAAAATTGGAATGTCTGTAACAGATTTCAAAAAACTCGTAAGTAGAGTTCAAAAGGGTGAAAAAGAGTCAAGAATCGCAAAAAAAGAGATGGTAGAAGCAAATTTGAGATTAGTCATCTCAATTGCAAAAAAATATACTAATAGGGGATTACAATTTTTGGATTTAATTCAAGAAGGTAATATAGGTTTAATGAAAGCAGTTGACAAATTCGAGTATAGAAGGGGTTATAAATTTTCTACATATGCAACATGGTGGATCAGACAAGCAATTACAAGATCGATAGCTGATCAAGCAAGAACAATAAGAATTCCAGTCCATATGATTGAAACAATCAATAAAATTGTTAGAACACAAAGATTAATTTTAAGTGAATTTGGTAGAGAGGCGACACCAGAAGAGCTGGCAAAAAAACTTAGAATGCCATTAGATAAAGTTAGAAAAGTTTTAAAAATTTCAAAGGAACCAGTATCACTTGAAAAACCTGTAGGGGATGAAGAGGATAGTAGTTTAGGAGATTTTATAGAGGATACGAAAGCCCTAGCTCCACTTGAACAAGCTATCAAATCAAATTTAGGAGAAGCAACAACTAAAATATTATCTACTTTGACACCAAGAGAGGAACGGGTTTTGAGAATGAGATTCGGTGTTGGTATGAACACCGACCATACTTTGGAAGAAGTTGGTTTACAATTTTCAGTTACTAGAGAAAGAATACGTCAAATTGAGGCAAAAGCTCTTAGAAAACTTAAACATCCAAGCAGATCAAAACAATTAAAAAGTTTCTTAGAAAGTTAAAATTGATTTTGGGCCGTTAGCTCAATAGTAGAGTACTGCATTGACATTGCAGGGGTAGTTGGAGCGTAACCAACACGGCCCACCATTACTGGATTTGTTGATTGATAAAAATTATAAAACAAAGTAAAAAAAACATTATTTGGGCCTGTAGCTCAGTTGGTTAGAGCAGTACACTCATAATGTATTGGTCCCAGGTTCGAGTCCTGGCGGGCCCACCATTTAATTATGATTAATTTTAAAGATCAATTGTTTAATGTTAAAAATATAATCATATTTTCACTTGTAGAAAAAAAATTCTTAAAAGCTTTGAGTAGATCTATAACGTTCTGGTACAAACTAAATATTTTCATATTTAAAATTTTTTTTATTAATAAGAAAATTGAGAAATTTCCAATTGAGAAGAAATTGAATGAGGTATTTGTGCATTTCGCAACTAATAAAGGATCTCATTATTTTTTGAACAATTTAAAGCACGTTGGTCATGGATATGATATTTTTTACGAAAAGTTCTTTAAAGAAAATAGAACTAAAAGTCTTAATATTATGGAATTTGGTATTCATCATGGAGATTCTTTGGCAGCATTATCTAGTTATTTTCCAAATGCAAAAATTGTAGGGGTAGACAGAAATCCATTTACAACTAACTATAAATCAAAAAAAATAAGAACGCTTCATTGCAATGTATCTTCTGAAAAAAACTTAAAGAATTTGTCAAATTATCTTAGTAAAGATTATGACTATATTATCGATGATGCAAGCCACAATCCTATTCACCAAAAGTTGACTTTTTTTTCGATGTTTAAAAACTTAAAAAGTGGAGGAATTTTTGTGATTGAAGAATTAAATTTTTTTCAATCTGAGCCTAACAAAGATGATCCTGAACAAAATTTTTTAAGAAATTTACTTATTGATGTTTCAAATAAATCTGAAACTTTTATAAAATCAAAGTATAACGATAAAATTATTAATTTTCTAAATGATGTTAAAGATGTGGAGATAAATAAGGGAGTTTTGACACACAATGGGGTCAATATCTCTGAGATTGCCTTTATAAAAAAAAAATAATAATTAATTTTTTGAGAACTCTTCTAAAGTTTTAAAAAGAGCGTCTATTTTGTTATCGTTCGAGCTCAAAATAGAGGCAAATTCCTCTTTTTGTGTTCTAGCTAAACTAAGGCCCTCAATAATTAAATCTCGAATTAAAGGATTTTCTGGATTTTTGGTATAAACCCGCCAATCAATTTTGACCTCAGGTCTTTCCGAAGTTCCTTTTAAAAGACTATTTACAATTGTATAGTTTTCACTCAAAACTTCTTTAGATAAAACATCAATTTCTGGATTCGTGTATTCTGAGAGTCTACTCGAAAAACTTTTTAGAAAGTATTCTCTAAATAATTTTGAATATTTATCTTTTTGGCTATCATTAAGATTTTTTCTTATAGAACCAAGTGTATAGAAACCAATACCTTGAATATCGACTGTTTCTTCAGCAATTATTTTAAGTTTGTTAATTTTTTCATCTTTAGATAAGTTTTCTGACAGTATTTTTGAAGCCCTATTCACTGTTGATTGAACAAATACATCCGCCTCAATTGAAAATGAATTACCTAATGTTAAAAAATAAATAAAAACTATTAAAATAATTCTTCTAGTTTTCATATTTATAAGTTTTATTGAGTTATCTCTTCCCAATCACTATCATTCTGGGTATTAATAATTTTTTTGGAATTAAGAATTTTTTGTTGTCGATCTTGTAGGTAAAGACTTTTAACTGAAGCATAAAAGTCTAATGAATTTTTCTCCAAATTCTCAATTGAGTCATAGTTTTTTGCTCTGAAATCTACTCCAGATACACCTTTTGAATAGTAATAGTCTGAATTTTGAAAATACTGAGTATCATTGTTTACTGTTACATTGTACCAAGGGTCACCACCTAGATAATTAAATGCCGATGAGAGTGTATCTCTAGCTGTGCTTGGGCCTAAAACTGGTAATACAATATAACAGCCTGGGCCAACTCCTAATTTAGCTAAAGATTGACCATAATCTTCTTTTTCATAATTTGTTAGACCAAGATATTCAGCAACATCAAAAATTCCCAAAATACCAATTGTTGTATTTACAATAAATCTTCCGGTGTTTATGCCAGCTTGTTTAAAATCACCTTGTAAAATATTATTTGGTATTGTTAATAAATGAGAGATATTATCCAAAGAGTTGCTCACACCTGTCTTAGCTGGTGAGGGGAGTTTTCTATATAGTGATGCTACTGGCTTAAAAATAACACCGTCCAAAGTTTGATTTAATGCAAAAGTAACTCTATTTATTTTTTCAAAACAATCCTTAACTTCTGAAGGTTCATTTTTTTTCAATATCAAATCTCCATCAGATCCAGCGTTCACATTTACAGTTAACGCAAGAGTTGTAAAAAGGATGATGAGAATTTTTTTGATCATTATGTCTCTTATAATATAATTAATCTTAAAGTAAATTGAGTATTATTTAAATATAAAAATGTATCAAAAAATAGGCCTAAAAATGGCTGAAAGTTATTCGCCAAATTTTAGTCTTCCAAAAAGGCCAAAAAAGAGAATTAAATTTATTATAATACACTACACAGGAATGAAAAAAGAATCTGACGCTATTAAAAGGTTACAAAACCCAAAATCAAAAGTTAGTTCCCATTATTTTATTAAAAATAATGGTGAAATATTAAAGCTGGTGCCTGATCTTTATGAAGCTTGGCATGCGGGAGTTTCGACTTGGAAACGCTTTAAATCTTTAAATCAAAATTCAATAGGAATTGAAATAACTAATCCTGGTCACCAGCATGGTTATAAAAATTTTTCATCAAAACAAATATTTTCATTAAAAAAATTACTTAATTTTTTGATAAAAAAATTTAAAATTAATAAAAAATGTATTCTTGGTCACTCCGATGTTTCTCCAGATCGTAAAAAGGATCCAGGTGAAAAATTTCCATGGGAAATGCTAGCAAAAAATAAAATAGGTTTTTGGCATAATCTAAAAAAAAAAAAAATTAAAAAGTTTAGAAATAAGAAATTTTTAACAAAAAATGAAGAAAACATGTTTTTAAAAAACCTTTATAAAATTGGTTTTAATGATGTAGAGGGAGTGAAATCTCATCAGAATTTAAAGTTTCTTACTTTAGCTTTTCAAAGACGATTTAGACAAAGCTTAGTCAATGGTAAATTAGACAAAGAGTGCTTTTTAATAAGCAAAAACCTTTTGTCAAAATAAAGATTTAGCTTGAATTATTTAAATTTAGCAATAAATTGAAAGAGCCAGATGAACGACTTATCGCTTTAAAATTTTAAAGAGGAAAGTCCGGACTCTACAAAGAAGCAGTGCCAGGTAATACCTGGCAGGGGCAACCCTAGGGATAGTGCCACAGAAAATATACCGCCTTAACAAGGCAAGGGTGAAAAGGTGTGGTAAGAGCACACCGGTTCTATTGGTAACAATGAACGCTGGAAAACCCCACTGGGAGCAAGACTAAGTAGAGATGACATTGTTGAAAAACTAAAAGCTATCTTTGGCTCGTCATCAGGGTTAGTTGCTTGAGCTTTAGAGTGATCTATAGCCTAGACAAATGGTAAGTTTAAATGACAGAACCCGGCTTATAGTTCATCTGGCTTTTCATCAAAAATAAATATCTCTTAAATGTTCACGTTTTGATTCATACTCATCCTTAATAAGCGTATTTCAATTATAAATAGTATTTGTTGACTCTTTTTAAAAAAACCCATAATATCCCACAAATTCCCAAATAAGGGATTTATAGGACTTTATGGTTTATGTTTTTATCGACCTACGAAAACAAATTGGACAAAAAAGGAAGGGTGTCGGTGCCTGCAAGTTATAGATCATATCTGTCGAATTTAGGTTATAATGGAGTAATCTGTTATCCATCATTTAATAATCAATCAATAGAGGCATGGCCTCAAGATAGAGTAGAAAAAATTTCAAATTCTATAGACTCTTTAAATCCTTTTGAGGAAAAAAGAGATTTTTTTGCAACTTCAATTTTATCTGAAAGCACAAATTTACAATTTGATAGTGAAGGAAGAATTTCACTTACTTCAAAATTATTAAAACATGCAAAAATCAAGAATAGCATGGTCTTTGTTGGTCAGGGCAAAACATTCCAAATATGGGAACCAACACTATTTGAAAAATTTAAGGTCAATGCAAGAAAAAAAGCTAATTTAAATCGAGCTAGCCTTAAATGGGAGCATCAACTAAACAAATAACGGGGGATAACAAAATGACAATTAATTTTAAGGTACCAGAAATCAAAGAGCTTCAACCAAGACTACTAGTTATGGGAATAGGTGGAGCGGGAGGAAATGCAATCAACGAAATGATTGATAACGGCATGCAAGGTGTTGAATTTATTGCAGTTAATACTGATGCTCAAGATTTAAAACATAGCAAAGCAAAATCTAAAATCCAAATTGGTTTGAATTTAACAAAAGGTTTAGGCGCTGGAGCAAAACTTGATATTGGTCAAGCTGCTGCTGACGAATCTTTAAATGATATAGTAAATATTCTACAAGGTGCAAATATGGTTTTCATAGCTGCTGGGATGGGCGGTGGAACAGGTACGGGTGCTGCACATGTTATTGCAAGAGCTGCCAAAGAATTAAACATTTTAACAGTTGGAGTAGTTACATTACCATTCTTATATGAGGGTCCTTCAAGAATGAGAAGAGCTCAACAGGGTTTAGAGGAATTAAGAAGACATGTTGATACAATTATAGTTATTCCAAATCAAAACTTATTTAAGATAGCTAACGAGCAAACTACATTTGAAGAATCATTCAATCTTTCAAATAACGTATTAATGCACGGTGTTCAGAGTATCACTGACTTGATGGTAAGACCAGGATTAATCAATCTTGATTTTGCTGATGTAGAGTCTGTCATGGCTTCAATGGGTAAAGCTATGATGGGCACTGGTGAAGCTGAGGGAGAAGGCAGATCCATGAAAGCTGCAGAAATGGCAATTAGCAATCCTTTAATTGATGATTATACTTTAAAAGGAGCAAAAGGATTATTAGTCAATATTACCGGTGGTAAAGATTTAAAACTATTTGAAGTTGATGAAGCGGTCAATAAAGTAAGAGCAGAAGTAGATCCTGAAGCTGAATTAATTATTGGCGCCATCACAGATCCAGAACTTGATGGAAAAATGAGAGTTTCAATTGTAGCTACATCTTTAGATGGTCAACAACCAGAAACAAAATCAGTTATTAACATGGTACATCGTATTCAAAATCGAAATCCTGGTTATTCTGATTTTGGAGCAACTGTTGGCACAACTTCTTTTAATTTCCAGAATACAAACTCAAACCCTATTTCAGATGGTGCAACTGCACTTAAACTTGAAAATGAGATAGTATCAGAAAGTATTCAGAGTCAGTCAGTTGATGAAGTAAACAATCAGTATCATGAAGAATTGTTAAAAAATCAAGAGGCTGAAAATATTGTAGAAAATATTTCAGAGGATAATGATACTTCTTTTTCACATGAAGCATTAAGCTCGTCTAATACTGAGGAATCTTCAAATGATTTAAAGGAATTTGGTGTGGATACAGATGAACCAGATCTATTTAATACAGAAAATCAAGCTTCAACATCTGAAGATTTACTTGGATCATCAGATGAAGATCAAGAGGAGGATGATTTAGAAATACCTGCATTTTTACGAAGACAAAAAAATTAATGGTCTTCGAAAAAATAAATGGAAGCCACCATGGTATCGGATGCTCCAAAACATTATCCGGTATTGCTTAATGAAATAATTAGCATTATTACCCCTCAACATGGTGGCACATTTATTGATTGTACTTTTGGTCAAGGCGGTTACACCAAAAAAATTTTAAATTATAAAGACACCCGAGTAATTGCACTTGATAGAGATATAGAAAGTAAAAAAATTGCAGATAAAATTTCTGAAAAGTTCCCAAACAGATTTATTTTCAAGCATAAAAAGTTTAGTCAATTAGACAACCTCAAACTTAAAAATGAAAAAATCAGAGGGATACTCTTGGATTTGGGTTATTCTTTTACTCAAATCAAAGATCCAAAAAAAGGTTTATCATTTAATTCTGTTGGAGATCTAAATATGCAGATGGGTTTAAATAATTTTTCTGCAAGTGATGCAATAAATAATCTGGATGTTCATGAACTAGAGAAAATTCTAAAATTTTTTGGTGAAGAACTAGAAGCCAAAAGAATTGCTTTTAATATTGTTAAAGAAAGAAAGACACAAAAAATTGATTCAAAAAAATTAGTCGAATTGGTAGAAAAATCAAAAAAAAGAAAAAGTTTTAAGATAAACAACTCCACAAAAACTTTTCAAGCTCTTAGAATTTTTGTGAATAAAGAAATTAGTGAATTAATATATGGTTTAATTGCAGCTGCAAAAGTATTAAAAAAAAATGGTGTATTGGCAGTTGTAACTTTCCATTCACTAGAAGATAAAATCGTAAAATATTTTTTTAAAAGTTTATCTGAAAAAAAAAGTATATCCCGATATATCCCTAATATAGATCAACCCGAAACACTATTTAGGATGGTTGAAAAAAAACCAATAACACCATCTGCTAAAGAATTAAGAGAAAACACATCATCACGATCAGCAAAACTCAGATACGTAATAAAGAAAAATGATTTTTATAATTTTGAGACAGATATTGTTAAAATATTTAAAACACTTTTAGATATTGAGAATTTTGGTGAAAAATTATGAAAAAATTTTTTGTTACACTCTTTGTATTTTCTTTAATTTTCTCAACTGCAATAGTTAAAAATTCAACAAAAAGGATTGATGATGAAATATTTGTTTTACAAGAAAACATCAGAGATTTAAAAAAAAATTTTGAAAATACTAGGTTGGAATTTGATTATTTGAGTTCTACTGAAAAATTACTTCAGTTTCAAAATCTTTACTTTGACAATGAATTAATAAAATTTGATATCCAGGAAATTCAAACAATTACCAGAAAAAATAATGAAATCGAAATAGGTCAATTAAATTTTAATAAAAATGAGTAATAAAAATTCACAAATTATTTTAGAGGATAATCGTAATGATTTTTCTTTTAAAAAAAATAAGTCTAACATTAATATTTCATTTAATAGGGTTTCATTTATTTTTTTTATCTTTTTTATAATTTTTATAATTTTTTCTATACACTTAGTACATCTTGGCTCTAGAGATTCTAAAAAAGTAATAAATGAAAATTTGACTAGCACTTCCAATAAACTTTATAGAGCAGACATAATTGATAGAAATGGAAAATACCTAAGTAAGACTGTAAGCTCAATTGATATTGGCATAAGCACTAGAAAAGTTATTGATAAAAAAAAGTTATTAATAAATTTAAAATATATTTTTCCCAATAAAGATTTCGTCAAAATTCAAAATCAATTGAAAAATAAAAAATTTTTTTACTTAGAAAAAAAAATATCTGAAGAAAATTATGAGAAGGTAATGAAACTAGGTGACAAATCAATTCAACCTGAGGAAAAATTAACAAGAATTTATCCTGAAAAAAACTTATTTAGTCATATTCTTGGTCAAATTGATAATGATAATAACGGAGTCTCAGGTCTAGAAAAATCATTAGATAAAATTTTAAGAAATAGTAAAGAACCTATTCAATTAACAGTAGATAAAGACCTACAATTTTTAATCAGAGAAGAGTTAATTAAATTCAACAAAATTTTTAATACTATTGGCAGTGCTGCAATTTTGATGGATGTAAATAATGGTGAAATACTTTCTTTAGTTTCTCTTCCTGATTTTGACCCAAATCAGAGAGAGAAAATCTCAGATTCAAATTATATAAATAGAGTCACTAAAGGTGTCTATGAATTTGGATCTGTATTTAAAACTTTCACATTAGCTGCTGCTCTTGATGAAAGAATTATTACTGCTGAAACAGAATATGTTGATTTACCAAAATCTCTTATGTGTGCAGGATTTTCTATAAGAGAATACGACAAAAAAATTCCATCCAATCTTACTGCTGAACAAATATTAGTTCGTTCTGGTAATATAGGCTCAGTTAGAATTGTTCAGCAAGTGGGCGAAGAAAAATTTAAGTCATTTTTATCAAAGATTGGTATATTAGAAAAAATTGACTTTGATATTGAGGAAATAGGAAAACCAATACAATTCAATTGGGGAAAATGTCCACTTGCTACAGCATCATTTGGTCATGGCATTACAACCACATTGCTTCAATTAGCAAAAGCCTATTCTATTGTTGTTAATGGGGGTTATCAAATAAAACCAAAGTTGGTCAAAAATAACAACAATGAAAAAAAAGAAAAAATTTTAAGTCAAGACTTATCAAGAGAAATTTTACCAATCTTGAGAAAAATTGTTTCAACAAAAGATGGAACCGCATCACTAGCAAATGTAAATGGATATGAAATTGGTGGTAAAACAGGAACAGCCGAAAAAAGTGCGGATGGGGAGTATTCAAATAAGAAGATTAATTCTTTTGTGTCAGTATTTCCAACATCTAAACCAAAATTTGTTTTAGCCGTTATGTTGGATGAACCAAAAATAAATGAAAACTATATTTATCATTATAGAGATGGATCAAACATAAAGTATAAAGGTACACCTTTTAATACTGCTGGATGGACAACAGTTGAGGCGACAGGCCAAATTGTTGAAAAAATTGGGCCTATTTTAGCCACAAAATATAGTGAATTTAATTTCTAAATGTTACTTAAAGATTATTTCCCAAATATTGGAAAAAAATTTGAAAAGACTTTTTTTTCTGACATCTGTTTTGAGAGTTCAAAAGTAAAAAAAGATAATGTCTTTTTTGCAATTAAAGGCACAAATATTGATGGAAATAATTTCATATTAGATGCAATAAACAAAGGCTCAAAAATTATCGTAACTGAAAAAAAAATAACAAAATTTCCAAATGAAGTATTAATTATTCATTCAAAAAATGTGAGAAAATTATTAGCTGAAGTTTCATTTAAAATTTATAATAAAAAACCAACAAATCTAATAGCAATTACAGGAACTAATGGAAAGTCTTCCGTAGCTGATTTTTATTATCAAATATTAAAATTTAATAATAGAAAAGTTGCATCAATTGGAACATTGGGTGTTAAATCAAACAACAAATATATCAATCTACCCGGTACAACCATCGACCCAATTCAATTGGGGAAGATATTGAATTATCTTAAAAATCAGAAAGTAGATGATGTAATATTGGAAGCTTCAAGTCATGGTTTAAGTCAAAATAGGTTAGATGGTTTAAAATTTAATTCAGGAATATTTACAAATTTATCTCAAGATCATCTAGATTATCACAAAAATTTAAAAGATTATTTAATCGCAAAACTTTATCTTTTTGAGAAACTTCTATCTATTAAAGGCAATGTAATTACTGATGAAAAAATACCTGAATTTAGAAACATAAAAAAAATCGCATTAAAAAGAAATTTAAAGATTTATTCTATAAATAATTCAAAAAATCATTTTAAAATTTTATCTCATTATTTTGTTGGTGAGAAACAAATGTTAACAATCAAATATAAAAACTTAGTCAAAAATATTAAGCTCAATCTTATAGGTAAAATACAACTCAAGAACATAATGATGGCAATTATAGCTGCTCAAAAAAGTAAACTAAGTTTAAATAAAATTTTGGGAGTTATTCCAAAAATAAGATCTGTTGAGGGAAGACTAGAAAAAATTGGCAATATCAAAAATAAATCTAAAGTTATCTTGGATTACGCGCACACACCAGATGCATTAAAAATATCTCTTCTTTCACTAAGAGAGCAATTTCCTAATAAAAAAATTGTTGTTTTGTTTGGTTGTGGTGGAAATAGAGATCAAAATAAAAGATCAAAAATGGGTAAAATAGCTTCATTGTATGCTGATCAAATATATTTGACAGATGATAATCCTAGACTGGAAAATCCTAATAAAATTAGAAAAGATATTAAAAGAGGGATAAATAGTAAAAAAATATCAGAAATTTCTGATAGAGCAAAGGCGATTTCTGAAGCGGTTAAAAATTTAACTACGGGCGATATCTTATTAGTTGCTGGCAAGGGTCATGAAAAAGTTCAAGAAATTGGTAATCGTAAAATTTATTTTTCAGATAAAAAAATAATCTTAAACGCAATTAAATTAAAAAATTTGAATTTATCAAATAATTTGAAATTAAATCTTATCAAAGAGTCATCTGGTGATAAAAAATTAAATACAAATTTAACTTTGGGACAAGCTAGAATTAATTCAAAAGAAGTTAAAAAAAATGACATTTTTTTTGCTATACGAGGCAGGAAAAATGATGGAAATAAGTTTGTAGAAGAAGCTCTGAAGAAAAAAGCTTCCATAGTAGTTGTAAATAAAATTAAAAAAAAATTAGATTATAAAAAACAAATAAAAGTAATAGATTCATTGAAATTTTTGACCGAAACATCAACTATTTTCAGAGAGAATATAGATGCAAAGATAATTGCAATAACAGGGAGTTGTGGAAAAACTACACTAAAGGAATTATTAGGCAAAACTTTAAAAAAAATTTCTAAAACAACTATTTCCCCAAAATCTTATAATAACAAATATGGGGTTCCATTAAGCCTTTTTAATTTGAGTGAGAACGACAATTATGGAGTTTTGGAAGTCGGCATGGATAAAAAAGGGGAAATTGATTATTTATCAAAAATTATCAAACCAGACATAAGCGTTATAACTAATATAAATTACGCTCATGCTAAAAATTTTAAGAATATAAAAGAAATTGCACTTGCAAAATCTGAAATAATTTCAAATACAAAACCAAATGGTTTTGTGATTTTAAATGCGGATGATAATTTTTTTAGATTACATCAAAAAATAGCTGCCAAAAATAATATTAACACTATTTCATTTGGAATCAAAAATTACAAATCTGATGTGAAGTTAATTAGTATTATTAAAATTAATAATAATTTTAAGATAAATATCAAAGCTAAAGATTTTAACAAAAGTTTTGTGATTTCTAATAATTTTCAAAATAATATTTATAATATTTTAGCTACTTTAGCGGTAATGAGTATTAATATTAATATTACAAAATTAGATAAAAAGGTTTTTTTAAATTTTATGACTCCCCAAGGGAGAGGAGATTTATCAAGAATAAAAATAAATAAAAAAAACCTAAACCTAATAGATGAAAGTTATAATTCAAATCCTTTATCCCTAAAATCTGCAATATTAAATTATGATAAAATAAAGAGCAAAAAATTTAAAAAGTATCTCTTACTTGGCGATATGTTAGAACTTGGAACTCATTCCAAAAAACTTCACCAGTCAATTGTTCCAATAATAAACAAAACAAAAATTAATAAAATTTTTTTAAAGGGAAACTATATAAGTCAAATATTCAAAAAGATTGTAAAATCAAAAAGAGGTAAAGTTTTTAGAACCAACTCTCAAATGATTAAATTTATTAAAAATGATTTGAATAATAACGATTATTTAATGGTTAAAGCCTCAAATGCGACAGGTTTTAATAAGATGATAAATGATTTAAAAGGAATTAAGTAGATGCTTTATCAATTTTTATTAAACTATGTAGATACGTTTGGATTTTTGAATGTTTTTAAATACTTAACTTTCAGAACTGGTTTATCTGTTTTTACATCACTCTTAATAGTTTTAATAATTGGAGGCCCATTTATTAAATTCTTCTCAAATCAAAAAATTTTAAATCCTATTAGAGATGACGGACCTGAAGATCATATAATTAAAAAAATTGGTACACCAACTATGGGTGGATTAATTATTCTATTAGGTTTACTTACATCAGTAATTTTGTGGGCAGACTTATCAAATATTAATATTTTGTTTTGTATATACGTTGCTGTTTCATTTGGACTTTTAGGTGCATTTGATGATTATAAAAAGATTAAGTATAGTAACTCTTCAGGAATTTCATCTAAATTTAAAATAATTTTACAAATTGTATTATCAATTATTGGTGTTGTTATTTATGTAAATTTCATAGATTACCAAAATATAACTAATTTATATTTTCCATTTTTTAAAAACTTAATCATTAATCTTGGTTGGTTTTTTATTCCTTTTGCAATATTTGTAATTATTGGTTCATCTAATGCTGTTAATTTAACAGATGGTTTAGACGGTTTAGCAACTGTTCCAGTAATTTTGGTGGCAGCATGCTTTGCATTTATTAGTTATGTAACTGGAAATATTGTATTTTCAGATTATCTACAGATTCCCTACATAGAGGGAACTGGAGAGGTAGCAATATTTTGTGGAGCTATAATAGGTTCATGTCTTGGATTTTTATGGTTTAACGCACCTCCAGCTAAAATTTTTATGGGCGATACTGGTTCATTGTCTTTAGGAGGGTCTTTAGGAGCTGTTGGAATAATAACAAAACATGAAATAGTTTTAGCAATCACCGGAGGCCTTTTTGTATTGGAAGCAGTTTCTGTAATGGTTCAAGTTATTTCATTTAAACTTACTGGAAAAAGAATTTTTAAGATGGCTCCTATCCACCATCACTTTGAGAAAAAAGGTTGGCCAGAATCGACTGTTGTAATAAGGTTTTGGATCATTTCTATAATTCTTGCAATGATAGGATTAGCTACTTTAAAATTGAGATGAAAAAAAAAATTGAAAATATTTTTTTGAAAAAAAAAATATTAATCTATGGTCTTGGAAAAAGTGGAATATCATCTTTTAGATTTTTAAGAAATAAAGCTGATATTTATCTATTTGATGATTTAAAAAACTCACATCCAAAACAAATTTCTAAATTAAAATTATTAAAAATAAAATTTGATGTAATTATTATTAGCCCTGGTATCAATATTTTTAATTGTAAATTATCTAAATTTCTAAAACTTAATAAGAAAAAAATTTATACAGACTTAGATGTATTTTTTACTTTTTATAAAAATAAATGCATTACTATTACAGGTACCAATGGAAAATCTACTACTGCTAAAATTTTATATGAAGTTTTAAAAGATCAAAAAAAAGATGTAAGACTTATTGGAAACATTGGCAACCCTCCGTTGAATGAAAAAAAAATATCAAAAAATACAATTTTTGTGATAGAGGCATCTTCTTACCAGCTAGATTACAGTCAGTTATTTAGTTCAAAGTATTCAATAATCTTGAATATTAAACCTGATCATCTTGAAAGACATAAAACTCTTCAAAATTATGTTGATGCAAAATTTAAACTTTTAGACTCTCAATCCAAAAGTTGTTTAGCATTTGTTAAAAGCGATGACGTACTAATTTCGAGAAAATTAAAAACTAAAAAATTTAATTGTAAAATTTTTAAAGTAAATACAAAAAAAAATTACAATGATTTTCTGAAAATCAAAAATAAATATTTTTTAACTGAATCAAATAGAGAAAATCTATCTTTTATTATTGAACTGGCAAAAAAATTAAAACTAAAAAAATATCTTTTACAAAAAACGATAAAAAATTTTAAGGGTTTGAAATATCGCCAACAAATAATTATCCAAAAGAAGAATCTCACTATTATAAATGACTCAAAATCTACTAGTTTCTCATCTTCTGTTGGAATCTTAAAAAAAGACTCCAAAATATTATGGTTATTGGGTGGTATTTATAAAAGAGGTGACAAATTAGAATTAAAAAAAAAAGATTTAAGTAATGTTACCGCTTTTATTTATGGAGAAAATAAAAATTTTTTTAATAAACAGTTAAGAAGTAAAGTAGAATTTAAAAATTATAAAAATTTACAAGACGCAGTGAAAAACGTTTTTTCTATAATCAAAAAAAAAAGATCTGTTAAATATACGATATTATTTAGCCCTTGTGCAGCGTCGTTCGATAGGTTTAAAAACTTCGAAGAAAGAGGTTTATATTTTAATCGATTAGTAAAAAGATTTATGTATGGAAAATAAGAATACTTTATTTGGTATCTATTATGATTGGTGGAAAAATATTGATAAATTTCTTTTTTCACTGATTGTTTTATTATTTTTAACAGGTTTATTCTTTTCATTAGTTTCCACATCATTAATTGCCTCTGATAAGTTAGATACAAATGATTACCAATTTTTTTTTAAACATTTAGTTTTTATTTTGTTAGGGATAATTATAATTTTTGTATTATCCTCAATTAAAAAAGAACAACTCCTAAAATATTCTTCTCTATTATTTTTCTTATCACTAATATTTTTAATTTTAGTGCCTATAATTGGAGTAGAAGTTAAGGGTTCAAAAAGATGGATAGATCTATATTTCCTACCCAGATTTCAACCGATAGAATTAGTTAAGCCATTTCTTATCATTTTTATAAGCTTGATATTGTGTAGCCGGAAATTTAGCAATATTTATATAAAGTATTTATGTTCTTTTATAATAACTTTAGGTATTGCATTATTATTGTCATTACAGCCAGATATAGGACAAACTCTTTTAGTTTTTTTTAGTTGGTCAGTTTTAATATTTACTTCGGGTGTAAGTATATTTTTACTTTTTTTTTTATTTTCATCAATTATTTTAATATTTTTTTACTTAATTTTTTTTGTTTCAAAATTTACATACATTAAAAATAGATTAATATCTTTTATAGATTCCGAAACCGGAACTTACAATTTTCAATCAGACAGAGCTTTAGAATCCATTACGAGTGGAGGCTTTTTTGGGAAAGGTATAGGAGAGGGAACTTTAAAAAATAGAGTTCCAGAGGCACATACAGATTATATTATTTCAGTAATTTCTGAAGAGTTTGGTGTAATTGCCATAATTTTAATCTTTTTATTGTTTTTAATTTTTATTTACTCAGTGTTTAAAAAAGTTAATTTTGAAAATGATGAAACTATTAAATTAATTTTAGTTGGATCTGTAAGCCTTATATTAATGCAAACTATAATTCATATTGGAGTAAATATTAGATTATTTCCTACAACTGGAATGACATTACCTTTTATAAGTTATGGTGGTTCCTCAATAATAAGTATTTCAATTTTATCTGGAATAATTTTGAATTTTACAAAAAGAAATCTAAATCAAAATGAATAAAAATTACTTGATAACTACAGGAGGATCAGGGGGCCATGTAATCCCCGCAGTAATACTTTATGAACATTTATCAAGAGATGCAAAAGTAATAATCACAACTGATAAGAGGGGCTTAAAATATTTAAATGATGAAAATTATAAATTAAGAATTATTGATACCCCAAGGTTAAATAATATATTTTTATTTCCAATCAATTTCATATTAGTAATTATACTGACAATAAAATCATTTTTATTATTAAAAAAAAATAATATTGAAAAATTATTCTCTACCGGGGGTTATATGTCTCTTCCATTGTTATTAGCAGCAAAATTCTTAAGATTAAAGATTTACTTGGTAGAACCTAATCAAGTTTTGGGTAGAGCAAATAAATTTTTTTTAAGTTCGTGCAAAAAAATAATTTGTTACAAAGAAAAAATAAAAAATTTTCCATCAAAATATAAAAATAAAATTGAAACTATATTTCCTTTGGTAAGAGAAAAATTTTATAGTTTAAAACAAAAAAATTTTAACCATCAAAAAATAAATTTGTTGATTGTTGGAGGAAGTCAGGGGGCAAATATCTTTGATATTAATTTAAAAAATAAAATTGTTGATATTTCAAAAAAACACCCAATCAGAATTTTACAACAAACAAATGAAAAAAATATTCTTAATCTAAAAAATTTCTATGATGAAAATAATGTTGAATGTTTAATCTTCAGTTTCAACAAAAACTTTGAAGAAATAATTAATAATTCAGACGTTTGTATAACTAGATCAGGTGCTTCAACTTTAGCTGAATTATCTTTATTAAACATACCATTTATCGCAGTGCCATTACCAAACTCTAAGGACAATCATCAATTTGAAAATGCTTTATTTTATAAAGAAAAAGAATGTTGTTGGATACTTAATCAAGAGACATTTGAGGATAATATAGAGCAACTTTTAACCAATATATTATCTAATAATTCTGAATTTTTACAAAAAAAGGAAAATTTAAAAAAATTAAATTACAAAAATACTTGGACTAATGTAAATCAAAAAATATTAAATATAATTAATGAAAATTGAATTAGCAAAAACTGAGGTTATTCACTTCATTGGCATCGGTGGTATTGGCATGAGTGGACTTTCTCTAATCATGAAAGGTAAAGGATTTAAAGTGCAAGGTAGTGACCTATCATCAAATAAAAATATAGATAGATTGAAAAAAGAAAAAATAAAAGTTTTTATTGGTCAAAAAAAACAAAATTTAAAGAATGCAACAATAGTAGTCATTTCCTCAGCAATAAAAAAAAATAATTCAGAATACATTGAAGCTAGAAGAAAAAAACTTCCAATTATTACCAGAGGAAGAATGTTAGCTCATATTGTTTCTCTTATGAAAAATATTGTTGTAGTTGGTTCACATGGCAAGACCACAACAACTTCTTTAATTACCTCAATACTGCAAAAAACTAAATTAGATCCAACAATAATTAATGGAGGGGTAATAAATTCAATCAAAAATACTGCTAAATTAGGAAAGAGTGATTGGACAGTTTTAGAAGCAGATGAGTCTGATGGAAGTTTCCTTCATATACCTCCTACTTATTCAATTATAACAAATATAGATAGAGAGCATATGGATTTTTATAAATCTATGGATGACTTAGAGAAATATTTTATTGATTTTATAAAAAAAGTTCCTTCTTTTGGAAAATCATTTATTTGTTTAGATGACACTGTAAATAATAAGATAATTAAAAAATTAAGGAATAGAAATTTTTATACCTATGGACTTAATCCAAAATCAAATTTTTTTATTAAGAATATCAATCAAAATAAAAATTTTACAGAATTTGATATATTAGTAAATGTCCCAAATAAGAAAAAAATAAAGATCAAAAAAATAAGAATACCATTACTGGGTATTCATAATGTAAGAAATTCTGTTGCAGCTACTGCAGTTGCAATTACTATTGGTATTTCAATTTCTGATATAAAAAAAGGATTAAAAAATTTTAAAGGTGTTCAAAGAAGATTTAATAAAATATTTACTTACAACAACATTGATTTTTATGATGATTATGCTCATCATCCAACTGAAATAAAAGTAGTTTTGGATGGTGTTAACAAGGTTTATAAAGATTATGAAAAAGTTTGCATTTTTCAACCACATAGAGTGTCAAGACTTAAAGATTTAAGAAAAGAATTCTCTTTTGCGTTTATGAATGCTGATATTGTTGTTCTATGCCCCGTATATTCAGCGGGAGAAAAAACTAAGTTAGGATTTAATTATATAAATTTTGCTAAAGAGTTAATAAAAAATTCAAAAGTAAAATTATTTTTAGTAAATGATAAGTTTCAACTAGCCAAATTTATCAAAAAAAATATGAGTGGAAAAAGAATTGTTATTGGAATGGGTGCAGGCACTATCTCTAATTGGATGAGAGAACTGCCAAAATTAATATAATGAAATTAGACCAACTAAAAACTTTATTTAGAGAATTTGATGAGAATTTAAGATTTGAGCACGACCTTAAAAAAAAAAACTGGTTTAACATTGGTGGAAAAACAAAAGTTTTTTTTAAAGCTAACAATCTTCATGAACTGATTAAATTTTTAAAAATAGTAAATAATCAGGAAAAAATATTTATTCTTGGAGCAGGTTCAAACACTTTAATATCCGATGATTTATTTGATGGTATAGTTATAAAATTAGGAAAAAATTTTAATAATATCTCACTTCTTGGAGATGATGTGATAATTGCTGGAAGTGCTGTGACTGACAAGTCTTTATCAGATTTTGCTGTAAAAAATAGTCTCAGTGGATTTGAGTTTTTATCTTGTATACCTGGCACAATAGGAGGTGGAATTAGAATGAACGCAGGTTGTTTTAACAAAGAGTTTAAAGATATATTGATATCAGTTCAAGCAATCGATAAATCTGGAAATATCATTACTATCCCAAGTAAAGAAATAAAATTTGAGTATAGAAAAAGTAACTTATCTGATCATTTGATTTTTTTAAGTGCTTCATTTAAAGGGTCAAAATCTAGTCCATCTCAAATAAAAAATGAAATTGAGAATTTAGTCAAAAAAAAGGAAAAAGCACAACCTACTAGAATTAAAACTAGTGGAAGCACTTTTAAAAATCCTAAATCACAAACAAATAAGAAAGTTTGGGAGTTAATTAAAGAGTCAGTTCCTTTAAATAAAAGTTTTGGCGATGCCTGTATTTCAGAAAAACATTGTAATTTTTTTGTAAATAAGGGTAGCGCTTCTTTTAATGATATGAACAATTTAATTGAATTTGTATCAAAAGAGGTTTTAAAAAAAACTGGTATAAAGTTAGAAAAAGAAATTAAGATTTTAAAATAATTTGAAAAAAATATTGATAATTTCAGGTGGAATTTCGAAAGAAAGAGCAATCAGCCTTGATACTGGAAAACAAGTAGCTAAGGAATTAAAAAAAAATAATTATTTTGTAAAAATAACAGAGCCAAATTTTCAGTTATTTGATGTTATTAAAAAATTTAAACCAAACAAAATTTTCAATGCGTTACATGGTCAGTTTGGTGAGGATGGTTATATACAAACAATATTAGAGAGTTTTAAAATTCCTTATACTCATTCAGGCGTAATTTCATCATCAATAGCAATGGATAAAGTGTTATCAAAAAAGATTTTTATAAAGAATAAAATATTGACCCCAAAATTCTTGACCTTTTCTTTCAGCAAAGATGAAAAAAATATTATTAGTACAATTGAAAAAAAACTTAAATTTCCAGTCGTGATAAAACCAATCAATGAGGGTTCAAGTGTAAATGTATTTATATGTACAAAAAAAGATATTAAAAAAAAATTGAAGTATTTAGAAGATTATAAAAAAATAATTATTGAAGAATTTATCCCTGGTAGAGAGATACAGGCTGCAATGATTGGTTCTAAAAAACTTGGTGCAATTGAACTAAAACCAAAAAGAAAATTTTATGATTATCAAGCAAAATATAATCCAAAAGCAAAAACCGAACACATCATACCTGTGGATTTATCTAAAAAAAAATATGAACAAATAATGAGAATTTCTTCAAAAGCACATAATTTAGTTGGTTGTCGAGGAGTTACCCGTTCAGATTTTAAATATTACAGGGGTAAGTTTTATCTTTTAGAAATTAATACTCAGCCAGGAATGACAAAACTTTCTTTAGTTCCTGAGATTGCTGCATTTCGTGGTATAAGTTTTATTAAACTTATTGAATTAATTTTAAAAGATGCTTCAACAAATAAATAAGAAAATTATTTTTTACATTTCTTTGGTAATCATCCTAGGTACTTTCAATAACAAAAATTTGAAAAATTTTGATCTTCCTAAAATTAATATGGTCAATATTGAGGGAATAGAATTTAATGATAATGAATATTTAAAAATAATGAATTTGATAAAATTAAATAATTTATTATCTATTCAAAAATCCCAGATAAAAGAAATATTAAATTCTAATAATTTGATTGAAGAATATGAAGTATTTAAAAAATATCCATCATCTCTTGAAATCAAAATTGAAAAAACAAATTTTTTAGCATCTACTAATATAAATGGAAAAAATTATTTAGTTGGGTCCAATGGGAAATTCATTAATACCAAAGACTATTCTCAAAATTTACCTTTTATTTTTGGAAATTTTGAAATAGAAAAATTTTTAGAATTTAAAAATATTATTCTTCAAACTGATTTTAAATATAATAACATAAAAAATTTTTACTACTTTCCCTCGGGGAGATGGGATATTGAAATGATCTCAGGAGTTTTAATTAAATTACCAATCACAGGAATAAAAGAGTCATTAAATTTATCAATTGATTTAATTGAGGATAAAGAATTTAGTAATATAAAAATTTTGGATATACGTCAAAAAAATCAAATTGTTATAAATGATTAGAGAAGCAGACCTTCAAACTTATCTTTATCTAAATAATACTCAATATATAATTTATGTTACCGACAATAAAACAAACGAGAAAATTTATTCTGAAAAATTAGCAATAGAAGAAAATTCTACAGAGTTTAAATTTAGAAAAATGGATGAATTTTTAGACTCTAACATATTAAAAATTGAAAAAAAATTGGATAGTTTTATTAAAGACATATACGTAATTTTGGATAGTAAAGAATTTCACTCAATAAAATTGTCAATTAAAAAAGATAATAATGGAAATCTTATAAACTCAGATGCTTTAATTCATCCATTAAATGATTTAAAAAATTTATGTCAATCGAATTTATTTGATAAAAAAATTATACATTTCTTTATAGAAAAATATGTGATCGACAATAAATTTTATACATCCTTACCAGAAAATGTTAATTGTAATCATTTTTCTTTAGATACTGAATTTATCTGTCTCTCAAAAAATTTAATTGAAAATATAGAAAAGATTTTAAAAAAATATCATATTTCATTAAATCAAATTTTAAGTGCTAATTATTTAAAAAAATTCAAAGATAATTCAGATAATGCTATTTTTACAACAGCCAGTAGAATAATTTCAGGTCATAATAGCAATGAGGTTTTGCTAGTTGGAAAAGTTAAGAAAAAACAAGGTTTTTTTGAGAGATTTTTTAATTTTTTTAATTAATTAGTAGTTTATCGTAATATTTGTTGTTTTTAGTTTTTTTTCTTAACATATTAATAGTCTTTCAGTGTCATTGTTAAGTCAAAAAACTTTAAAAAAAACAGCAACTTTTAGCGGAGTTGGACTTCATAATGGAAAATTATCCAAAGTATCAGTAAAGCCCTCTGAGCCAAATACAGGAATTGTTTTTAAAAGAGTAGACTTACAATCAAACAATTATGTTTACCCAAGTTTTAATAATGTAACAAATACATTGTTAAATACAACAATATCAAACGAGCACGGAGTAAAAGTAGCAACCATTGAACATTTAATGGGTGCTTTATTTGGATTAGGGATTGATAATGCGCTGGTAGAAATAAACAATGAAGAAGTACCAATTTTAGATGGCTCAGCAAAAGAATTTATAGAAATTTTAAAAACTTGTGGATTAGAAAAAAGTGAGGCACCTATTAAGATAATTAAGATACAAAAAAAAATAACATACCATCATGGAGAGAAATTTATTTCCATAGAGCCTTCTAAGTTAAGTTTGGATATTAATTTTAAATTAAAATTTGAGAATTGTTTAATTGGAAATCAAGAAAATAAAGTAAATGTTTACGAAGAAGATCTTGAAGATATTTTTAATTCAAGAACATTTTGTTTGTTTGATGATGTGGAAAAAATTAAAGAAAAAGGACTTGCAAAAGGTGGAAGCTTAGACAATGCTATAGTTGTAAAGGGTAATGAAATATTAAATCCTGAAAAATTAAGAAATTCAAAAGAATTTGTTAATCACAAAATACTAGATTGTATTGGAGACCTCTACACTAGTGGATATAGGATAATTGGAAGTGTAAATTGTTCTCAAGGTGGTCATTTCCTCACAAATCAATTATTAAAAAAAGTGTTTGAAAATAAAGAGAACTTTTCAATAGTTGAGTTACAAGAAAGAAATCTACCACACGCTATTTTGAATAAAACCTTACTAAGATCGATTGCTTAAAATATATTGATCTTTGAAATTTTCAGTTAAGTCTGTATAAAACTAATATGCTTAGGTTAAAGATTTTAGTTTATTTTGTTATCATAATTTTATTTGGTTCATGCTCAAAAGAGCCAATTAAAAAATCAATAATAAAAGAAAAAAGTTTGGAATCACAAGTACTAGAGACCTACAAAGAAGGCATGGAAGCTTTAAATGATGGTGATGTTTTATTTGCTGCAAAAAAATTTAACGAGGCTGAAATTTTATTCCCGCAAGCAGATTCAGCACCTCAGTCAGCATTAATGGCTGCATATTCATATTACACTCAAGATTATTATGGTGATGCTATTGCTGAGCTTAAAAGATTTTTAAAAGTTTATCCTAGTTATAAAGATTTGGGATATGTGTATTATTTGTTAGGAATTTGTTATTATGAACAGATTGTCGATGAGAAAAAAGATTTACAATCAATTGTAAACGCTAAGAAAAATTTTAATATTATTCTTAAAGAGTATCCTAATACAGAATATGCGATTGATGCAGAATTTAAAATAGATTTAATTGATGATATTTTGGCGGCTAAAGAAATGTATTTGGGTAGATATTATTTTGATAGAAAAAAATGGATTCCAGCAATCAATAGATTTAGAGAAATAATTGATAAATATGATACCACCATTTATGCAGAAGAAGCTTTACATAGGTTGGTTGAAGTACATTACACAATTGGTTTAATTGATGAGGCTGAAAAATACGCTCAATTATTAGGATATAACTATCAATCCTCAAAATGGTATGAAAACTCTTATAGTTTATTTGATAAAACTTACAAAAAAAGAAAAAAAGAAACATTCAAAACTTATAAGAAAAAAGGTGGTGGTTTAATAAAAAAATTTAAAACTCTATTAGAATGAGATGGATAAAAATAAAGTTAAGAAAGAATATAATAAAAAAATTAAAAATTTAGTAAAACTAAACAAACATTATTATGAATTAAGCAAGCCTTTAGTTAATGATTATGAGTTTGATCAAATTAAAGCAGATATATTATCTTTAGAAAAAAAATATGACTTTTTAGAAAGTGCAAATTCACCTTCTAAAATTGTAGGTTTTAAACCATCTAAAACTTTTAAAAAAGTTTTACACAGAGTCCCCATGCTTTCACTCTCAAATGCTTTTGATAAGGAGGATCTAGTTAATTTTGAAAAAAAAATTAATAATTTTTTAGACCAAAAAAGTTCAAAAGAATTAGAGTATAGTGCAGAACCTAAGATCGATGGTATTTCTGCTTCTTTAATTTTTCAAAAGGGAAAATTTATAATGGGTCTTTCCAGAGGAGACGGTAAAGAAGGAGAAGATATTACAAATAATTTAATGACAATTGATGATATTCCTAAAAATATTTCAGCTGAAAATTTTCCTGATGAAATAGATATTCGGGGTGAAGTATTTATTCAAAATAATGATTTTAAAGATCTTAAAGATAAGTTTGCTAACCCAAGAAATGCTGCATCTGGATCATTACGACAAAAAAATCCTCAAGATACAAAGAAAATTCCTTTAAAATTTATTGCTTATACATTTGGGTATGTAAATAATATGGAAATAAAAAATCAAAGCGATTACTTACAACAATTAAGTGAGTGGGGTTTTAAAACAAATCCATTTAACAAAACTATTAAAGGTATCAAAAATTTAATGAAAAATTACCATGAAATGGAAAAAAAAAGGAATGAGATTGATTTTGACATTGATGGTATCGTTTACAAAATAAATAGTTTTGATTTGCAGAAACGTTTAGGTAACGTTGCAAATTCACCTCGTTGGGCTATTGCTCACAAATTTTCTGCTAATAAAGGCATTTCAAAAATCTTAAATATTGAGATTCAAGTTGGTAGGACAGGGGCATTGACACCTGTTGCAAAAATAAAACCAATTAATATCGGTGGTGTAGTTGTATCAAATGCAACACTTCATAATGAAGATGAAATAATAAGAAAAGATATCAGGATAGGGGATATAGTAGTCGTAGAGAGAGCAGGAGATGTTATTCCGCATATAATTGAGGTAGATTTAAAAAAAAGAAAAAAAAACCTAAAAAAATATATTTTTCCAATCAAGTGTCCATCTTGTGGAGCTAAAACAATTAAAGAATATAATTCGATTACTAAAAAAAATGATGCAGTCAGAAGATGCTCAAGTGAGGGTTATGAATGTGATAAAATGACAATAGAAAAAATTAAGCACTTTGTATCAAAAGAAGCTTTTAATATTGATGGTTTTGGAAAAAAAATTGTAGAAAATTTTTGGAAACTAAAAATGATTAGATTACCGCAAGATATTTTTGGTTTAAATTATGAAAAAATAAAAACAATGGATGGATGGGGGCAACAATCTGTCGCTAATTTAAAATATGCAATTGATGAAAAGAAAAATATTTCTTTCGAAAAATTTATATATGCTCTTGGAATAAGACATATTGGTTTTGAAAATGCTAAATTGATTGCAAAAACACTAAAAAGTCCTGAAAATTTCATAAATCTTTCTAAAGAAAATAAAATTGATGATTTATTAAATATTGATGGGATTGGTGAAACTCAAATAACTTCTTTAAAAAAATTTTTTTTGGACAAGACCAATTTAAACGTCATTCAAGATCTTCAAAAAATTTTAAAAATTCAGAAAACAATAGAATCTAAAAAAGACGGTACATTAAGTGATAAGATATTTATGTTTACGGGAAAATTAACAGGCATGAGCAGAGCAGAGGCTAAGTCATTAATAGAAAAAAATTCAGGAACAATAATTAGTAATGTTTCAAAAAAACTTGATTATTTGATAATTGGAGATAAACCCACTAAACGGAAAGTTGAAGCTGCAAAAGAGCTAAAGATTAAAATTCTAGATCAGTCAGAATTACAGAAATTATTGAATAAAAGTAGCTAACCATCTTTTTTCACTTGGGTTTAAATATTTATGAAGTTTTGTGTAAATTTCTAAATTATATTTCCAAAGGTAAGCTTTTTCATTATTTGTTAATAAATCAAAATTAATTAAATCTTTATCAATTGGAGCTAGTGTTAAATTTTCAAAATATAATTTATTTCTATTTTTTTTAACATAAATCAAATTTTCTATACGGATCCCATATTTATCTTTTTTATAATATCCTGGTTCATTACTTAAAATCATTCCCTCAAGTAACTTTATCTTATTAAATTTAGAAATACCTTGGGGGCCCTCATGTACATTTAAAAAAAAACCTACACCATGTCCAGTTCCATGTTTATAATCTAAGTTGATCTCTTTTAAAAATTTTCTTGCTCTAAAATCTATAAGATTACCAGAAGAATATTTATTTAAATTAGATTTTACAACTGCAATATGGCCTTTTAATACTCGTGTAAAAATATTTTTTATATTTTTTTTGGGTTTTGAAAAACAAATTGTTCTAGTCACATCTGTAGTACCATATTTATATTGTCCACCAGAATCACATAAAAAAATGTCTTTTTTATTAATTTTTTTTGTGTTTATTTTTGTTGCTCTATAATGAACAATGGCTCCGTTCCCCCCGGTGCCTGCTATAGTATTAAAACTTGGATATAAATACTCTTTATTTTTTTTTCTAAAATTTTCTAATTTATTTTGAGCCTCAAACTCAGTAATTTTTTTTTTATTAATATTTTTAATCCAATGAATAAATTTTGTTAATGCAACACCATCAAAAACATGACTTTTTAACATATTCTTAATTTCCGTATTGTTTTTTAATGATTTGAGTAAATAAATTGGATCCTCTTTTTTTAAAATTTTAAATTTTTTTTTGATTAAATTTTCAAAAAAAATTGAGCAGGTGTTTTTATCAACTATAATTTTTTTACCTTTAAGATTTGAAATAAATTTATTAAAATCTTTAGGTTCAATTATTTGATGAGATTTTAATTTTTTTTCTGAAATTAACTTTAAAACTTTACCTTTATAAGTAATTATATAAAATTTATTCCTATTATCTATGATTAATTGACAATTAGGAATAGGACTATTTGGATTATCATGTCCTCTTATATTAAGAAGCCATGCAACATTTTCTGGTGCTGTAATAAATAAATAATCTGATTTGTTTTTATTTAAGTATTTTCTTATTTTCATAATTTTACTCTTATAGTCTTCACCAACTATTTTTTTTTTAAGAGAAAAAAAAGGTTTGTTTAATTTTACTTTACGTTTATGAATTTGATCTATTAAATTTGACTCTATGCTTTTGACTTTATTATTTTTATGAAAAAACTTTTTAATTTGTTCGGACGTAAAAACCTTTGGATCAAAACCTATTGATAGATTTCGAAATAAATTACAATTAATAATTTTATGGAAATCTACAATTTTAAAGTTCTTGCCCGCTTCTTTTTTTGCTTGGATTGTATATCTTCCATCAACGAATAAATAACTTTTCTTTTTTAAAATGATTGAATAGCCAGCAGAGCCAGAAAAATTTGATATAGTTTTTAGTCTATCATTGACAGAGTATTCTGAAAAAAATTCGTCATTTTTGGGAATAATATATCCGTCAATGTTGTATTTATTAAATTTACCAATAAGAGTGTTTATTCGATCCTTAATCATTTAATCCTTTTTTGATATCTCAACCATCCAGGACTATTCATACCGCTTTCATTTTCAATATCTTGATTAAATTCAAATTCTTCCATCTCTTCTTTAGTTTCATCAAAAAAAGAATTTTTTTCTAAATATTCATCTGGTAATTCATCAATAAATCTTGACGCCATACTATCTATCCAATCACCCTGGTAAAACCTATTCATTGAAAATGATACTACTACTTTTTTTTTAGCTCTAGTTAAACCCACATAAGCCAATCTTCTCTCTTCTTCCAATCCATTTTGACCTTTCTCCTCAATAGATTTTTGGTGAGGAAAAAGTCCCTCTTCCCAACCAGGTAGAAAAACTACTTCAAACTCTAGACCTTTCGCGGCGTGCATTGTCATCATATTAACCTTTTCGCCTTCCCATTCTTGATCAATTGATGTTGCTAGTGAAACATGATCTAAAAAACTTTCCAAATTGTCAAATTCTTTCATAGCACTTAATAATTCTTTTATATTTTCAAGTCTATTTTCATTTTCTAGATCTTTTTTATTTTTAAGCATTGCTGAATACCCAGACTCATCAAGAATAGTTTGTAATAATTTTATATGACCCATTTTTTTTATTGCTAAATCTTTTCTCCATTTAGAAAGTAAATCTAAAAAAGAAATTAAACCAATTTTGGCTTTAGGTTTAATTAAGTTTTCTTCTACCATTTTTCTAGAAGAAATCTCTAAACAATCTTTCTGCTTTTTCGCAAATTCATAAATATTTTTAAGCGTACTATCGCCAATTGAGCGTTTAGGATTGTTAACAATTCTCTCAAAAGCTAAATCATCTTTTTCTTGAAAAACTAATCTTAAATATGCAACACAATCTTTTATTTCGGCTCTCTCGTAAAATTTTATTCCTCCTAAAATTCTGTAAGGTAAACCAATTTTTAAGAATCGTTCTTCAAATTCTCTAGTTTGAAAAATCGCCCTTACAAGAATAGTAATATTATTATATGAATGTTCTTGTTTTATTTTTTCAATTTCGTCTGAAATTCCGATTGCCTCGTCTTTTCCATTTTTATAACAATTTAACTTAACTAATTCACCCACATTTAAAGTTGTCTTTAATGTTTTGCCAACTCTATTTTCGTTATTTGCTATCAAGCTCGATGCTACTGCTAAAATATTTTCAGTGGATCTATAATTTTCCTCAAGTCTAATTACTTTTGTATTTTCATAAACTTGATCAAATTCTAAAAAATTTTTTATTTCTGCTCCTCTCCAACTATAAATTGATTGATCATCATCTCCTACACAGCAGATATTCTTATTTTTTTCTGAAAGAAATTTAAGCCATTTGCTTTGTATAAAATTTGTATCTTGATATTCATCAACTAAAATATATTTAAAATTTTTGGAGTAAATTTCTCTTATATCTTTATTTTTTTCAAGGATTTTGACCGCATGAAGAATTAGATCACCAAAGTCACATGAGTTTAAATCAATTAACTTCTGTTGATAAATCTTATAAATTGGCAATATAGTTTTTTCGTAAATATCCTTCTGATTGATTATCACTTCATTTGGATAAAATCCTTTATTTTTCCACTTATCAATTATTGCAAGAATATATCTTGGAGCTAATTGTTTAATATCAATATTTTCTGCTTTACATATATTTTTAATTAACCTTGTTTGGTCATCAGTGTCTATTATTGTAAAATTTGAATTAAGATTTACTGCTGGGGCGTGTTTTCTTAAAAGTTTCGCGCAAATAGAGTGAAAAGTTCCAAGCCATGATAAACCTGTTGCTGAGGAGCCTAAAATTTTACTTACTCTAGTTTGCATTTCTTTAGCTGCTTTATTTGTGAATGTTACTGCCAGTATTTGATTAGGATATGCTTTTTTTTCTTTAATTATATTTGCTATCCTTGTTGTAAGCACTTTAGTTTTTCCGGAGCCGGCACCAGCCACAATTAAAAGGGGTCCATCAAGATGTGTAACAGCCTCTTTTTGAGCTTTATTTAGATTTTTTAAATAATCAGAGTTTAACATTTTTTATTTTAAATTATAACTTGTTTCAATTTATATGAGAAAACAAAATTTATTATCTAAAAAAATTGGAAAACAAATTCTATCTATAAATAATTTATTAGAGAGTTATTTCAATAGTTTAAGACGCTTCATATTAGACGCTAAAAATTTAAGGTTTGATAAGAATAATAAAGTTTTTTTAGTCATCATTTCAATTTTATTTTTGACACTTGTGTATTTTTTATTACCCACTGCTTACAATAAAGAATTGATTCAAAAAGAAATAAAGAATCAAATTTATCAAAAATATAATGTAGTGGTGAAATTTGATAATGAGATCCAATATAATTTTTTTCCCAAACCACATTTTAGTTCAAAAAATTTATTTATACTTAGTGATAAAAGAAAAATTGCAGAGGTAAAAAATTTTAAAATTTTTATTGATTTTAAAAATTTTTTTGATTTCAATCAAATTCAAACTCAAGATATTATTTTTGATAAAGCTGATTTTAATTTTAAAAAATCTGATTTAGGTTTTTTTACAAATTTTCTAAAAACAGAACCAAATAGAAATGAGATAAAAATTAAAAGGAGTAATCTTTTTTTTAGAAATAGAGATAACGAAGTTTTATTCATTAATCAAATAAATGATAGCAACTTTTATTATGATCTTAAAAATTTGAAAAATGTTTTAGTTTCAAAAGGTCAGGTTTTTAATGTCCCCTATAAATTAATCATAGGAAACGATAAATTAAATGAAATTTTAGACTTCGAATTTACCTCTAAAAAACTCGTTTTAAAAGTTGAAAATGAAACAGATTATAAGAAGAAAAATGAAACTGGAAATTTGAAAATAAGTTTTAAAAATAAAAATAGTATTTTTGACTATCAGATAAATGAAAACACTTTAGATGTTATCTCTAAAGATAATAATAAATTATTTAAAGGGTTGATAGAATTTAAACCATTTTATTTAGTTTCAAATTTTAAATATCAAACGTTTCGAATTAAAGATCTTTTAAACAACCCTCTTTTCATAGAAATTTTAAAATCTCAAACTTTAAGCAATAAAAACCTCAACGCTTTAATAAAGTTCGACGTAAAAAATGTTTATGACTTTGATAGATTCTCAGATTTATCACTGAAGTTGAAAATAGAAGAAGGAAATTATAATTTTTCAAATTCTAATATAATTTGGAAAGAAAATGTGAAAGTAAGTTTTTTGGATGCATTTTTAAATTTTGACAAAGAAAAGATTAACCTAAATGGACGAACATCATTTGATGTTAAAAATCAGGATGAGTTTTTTAAATTTTTTCAAATAAAGAAAGAACTAAGAAAGAATATCGGAAAAATAGAGTTAGATTTCAATTATGATTTAAATGAAGAGAAAATTACTTTTGACAATTTAAGAATTGACAATAAATCCAATAAAAAAATTGAGGAAATTATCTCAAATTTTAATTCAAATAATAAAAAATTCTTTAATAAAGTAACTTTTAAAAATTTTGTGAATGATGTTTTAGTAGCTTATTTTGGATAAATCATTTTTTTGGGATTTACTATTCTATCAAAATCTTTTTCATTAATTAATTTTGTTTTTAAAGCTTCCTCTTTTAAAGTGGTACCTTTTTTAAGAGCTGTCTTAGCTATTTTGGCAGAGTTATCATATCCAATATGAGGAGCTAGTGCAGTAACTAGCATTAATGAGTTATCTAAAAATTTTTTAATTTTAACTTTATCTGCTTTAATTCCTTTGACGCAATATAAAGCAAAATTTTTAGTGCTATCTGCAAGAAGATCAATAGATTGTAAAATGTTGTGAGCAATTAATGGTTTAAAAACATTAAGCTCAAAATGTCCATGTGAACCTGCCATTGTTATTCCATTATGATTACCAATTACCTTAACACAAACCATTGTCACTGCTTCTGATTGTGTTGGGTTTACTTTTCCAGGCATAATCGATGAACCCGGTTCATTTGCTGGCAAAATTATTTCACCGTATCCAGCTCTGGGTCCCGATCCTAAAAATCTTATATCATTAGCAATTTTCATTAAACTAACAGCAGTAGTATTTAAGGTTCCTGAAAAATTTACTATTTCATCATGAGCTGCCAACGCAGCAAATTTATTCTTGGTTGGTTTAAAGGGCAGTTTAGTTATTTTTTTTATTTCATTTATTACTTTTTTATCAAAACCTTTTTTACTATTAATTCCAGTACCAACTGCAGTACCACCTTGTGCTAAATAATAAATTTCATTTAAAGCATTTCTAATTCTTATAATACAATCCTCTAATTGAGATTGATAACCTGAAAACTCTTGTCCTAATGATAATGGAGTTGCATCCTGAAGATGAGTTCTTCCAACCTTAACAATATTTTTAAATTGGGAAACTTTTTTTTTCAATTCCTTATTTAAAATCTCAAGAGATGGTAGCAACTTATTTTTGGTTTCCATAGCTACAGCTATATGCATTGCTGTAGGAAATACATCATTGGTAGATTGAGATTTATTTACATGGTCATTTGGATGAACTGGTTTTTTTGTACCTTTTCTTCCACCTAAAATTTCGATTGCTCTATTTGCAATTACTTCATTTACATTCATATTAGTTTGAGTACCAGAGCCAGTTTGCCAAACCTTTAGTGGAAAGTGTTTATCTAATTTACCACTGATTATTTCATTGGATGCTTTTACAATGGCATTAGAGATTTTTGGTGCAATCTGTTTTTCTTTTTTATGAACTATCGCAGCTCCTTTTTTAATGATTGCAATAGATTTAATTAAAACCGGTCTAACTAAAAACTCACCAATATCAAAATATTTTTTTGATCTTTGTGTAGAAGCTCCCCAATATTTATCATTAGGAACATTAATTGTTCCAATACTATCGAATTCTTTTCTTAATTTCATTGATTAATAGGCAAATATTAAATTACTATAAATATACATTAATTTTATAAAACTTACAGGAGCATTATGTCAAATTTTAGTAAGGTTGGAATTTTTATGAAAACCTTCGGTCAAGAGGTTAAAAATAAACCTTCATTTAGCACAGATAAAATCAATAAACTGCGATTAGATCTAATAAAAGAGGAATTGAGTGAGTTAACAGATGCAATGAATAATAAGGATTTACTAGAAGTTGCTGATGCTTTAACTGATATTTTGTATGTTACTTATGGGGCCGGACATGCTTTTGGAATTGATTTAGATAAGTGTTTTGATGAAGTGCAAAATTCCAACATGAGTAAGTTAGACGAGAATGGAAAACCAATTTATAATGAAAACGGAAAAGTAATGAAAGGTCCAAATTACTTCAAACCAGATCTCTCAAAATTTATTAATTAAACTTCTAATTTAAAATCAATCGCTGGTGCGCTATGAGTTAGGCCACCAACAGAAATTCTATCTACACCAGTTTTTGCAATCGATTTAACTTTTTTAAGATTTATATTTCCCGAAGCTTCAGTTTGATAGTATTTTTTTGCAAGTTTTACTCCTAAATTTAAATTTTTTACACTCATATTATCAAATAAAACACGATCAAATTTTAATCCGATTATTTTCTTCAGCTGTTTAATTGTGTCTACTTCCACTGTTATTTTCTTTCTTTTTTTATTTTTGATTGCCAAACTTACTAATTCCCTTATGTTTGAATTTACAATATGGTTGTCTTTTATCAAAAATTCATCACTCAAGTTAAATCTATGGTTAGTTCCTCCACCTAATTTTACTGCATATTTTTGTATAACTCTTAAATTAGGTATAGTTTTTCTAGTACAACAAATTTTACATTTTTTACCTGCCAATTTTACAAATTGATTTGTTTTTGTGGCTATGCCCGAAATATGAGATAAAAAATTTAGTGCAACTCTTTCTGCTACTAAAATATTTTTTTTATTTCCTCTAATAATTGCGATTGTTGAATTTCTTTTAACAAAAGATCCATCTTTCGTTTTTACAATGAATTTAATTTTTTTATCGATAAGTGAAAAAGCATATTTCACAAATAATAGCCCACCAACTATAGCATCCTGGTTAGATATTAATTTTGCTTTTATAATATTATTAGTTTTAATTAAACCAGAAGTTATATCACCTGATGGATACAAATCTTCATTGAGTGCAAGCTTGACATTACTCTTTATAAAATTTTCACTAAGTTTAATTTGAGACACAAAAAGTTATCTGCCAATAGTAACCATTTTTTCAACTGACATTCTTGCTTTATTAATTGTTTCTTGATCCATAATAATTTCACCAGTTTCGTTCTCTAAACAATCTAATATTTTTGGTAAGGTTATTTTTTTCATATGAGGACACATGTTGCATGGTCTAATAAATTCTACATTTGGATTTTCAACCTGAATGTTATCACTCATTGAACATTCAGTAACCATCATGACTTTTTTGGGTTGATTATCTCTAACATAATTTATCATTCCCGAAGTTGACCCAGCAAAATCACTTGCTTTGATTACATCTGGTGGACACTCGGGATGAGCTATGATTTTTATCCCTGGGTTGCTCTTTCTAATATTTTGAATTTCTTTTTCATTGAATTGATCATGCACAATACAAATTCCTTTCCAAGAAATGATCTCAACATCTGTTTGAGAAGCAACATATTTTGCAAGGTAATCATCTGGAAGAAAAATTACTTTCTTAACTCCCAAAGATTTTACAATTTTTACAGCATTTGCAGATGTACAACACACGTCTGTTTCAGCTTTTACATCTGCAGAAGTATTGACATAAGAAACTACTGGAACACCAGGATATTTTTCTTTCAATAATCTTACATCTTTACCTGTAATTGAAGATGACAAAGAACAACCAGCTTTCATATCAGGTAGTAAGACTTTTTTATTTGGACTCATTAGTTTTGCAGTTTCAGCCATGAAATGCACACCAGCCATAACAATTATATCTGCTGAAGTTTTTGAAGCTTCCACAGCAAGAGCCAGAGAGTCTGCTGAAAAATCTGCAATACCATGATAAATTTCTGGGGTTTGATAATTGTGAGCTAAAATTACTGCGTTCTTTTCTTTTTTAAGTTTATTTATTTTATGTATATAAGGAGCATGCACTGACCATTCAATTTCAGGCATAACCTTGGATATCTTTTTATAAATTGGATCAGTTGCTTGTTTTACTTCCTGATTAAATTCCATAATAAAAATTTATCAATTTGAAACCTACTTGTCATTGATTTAATGTGGGTCAAATTTGCGGCTATGCTGAAATTGGTAGACAGGCACGGTTGAGGGCTGTGTGGACCTAGTCCATGAGAGTTCGAGTCTCTCTAGCCGCACCAAAATTTAAATTTTTAGCCATTCAGGCACAAAAACTTTAAAAGAACCATTTTTACCCTGAAATATTTTGTCTTTTTCAAAATTTGTATCCAAATATTTAATGAGTGCAAAAGGATATGTCTCACTAATCAAGACTTTTCCAATTTCAACATTATTGTTATAAATACTTTCATTCTCAATTAATTCTCCTTCAATAATCTCAATTGGTAGTAATCTTTTTGAAAGCTTATTCTTTAATTTTATTCTGGCAGTATTTTCTTGGCCAACATAGCAGCCTTTTTTGAAATCAATACCATTTAGCTCCTCAAAGTTACACTCGATACCAAATAATTTATTCTTCAATTTATTTAGGTCTTTTGGAACTATACCAAGTTTATGACTATGAATATGATAGTTTTCGATTTTATCATTTTTAAGATCAAGTTTTTTCAAAGATAAGTAAAGTTTTTCAAGATTAATTATAAGTCTAGCACCCAAGTATTTATTTCTTGGATCTAAAAAAATCGGATCTTCTCTATACTTAAATGTAAAACCCAACACATCTTTTGTATTTTCAATAGATAGATATTTTTCGTATCCAAAACTAGCAACCACAAATTCATTACTTAAATTAAGAATTTCTACTTTTGATCTTATTTTATATAAATTTAATTGTTTAAATATCTCTTCAGACTGAGATTTTTCACAATCAATAAAATAACCTAATTTGTGTTTTACAACCATGAATTCATATAAAAATTTACCCTGTGGAGTGAACAATGAAGCAAAACAACTCGAGTCATCTGTAACCTTATTGATGTCATTGCTAATCAGATTTTGCAAAAAATCTTTTGCATCTGAACCATTGACGTAAAGTATGGCTCTATCTTGTAATATATAAACACTATTATTCATATTTGATTGATATCTTATTTTAATATAATAACTTTTCTCAAAAATGTTAGATCTAATAATCAAAAATGGGCAATGTTATATTAACGGGAAATTAGAGAATAAAGATATTGCTATTAAAGATGGCAAGATATCAAAAATTGGTGAAGTATCAGAAAAAGCAAAAGAATTGTATGATGCAAAAAACCTAATAGTCTTACCTGGATGTATTGATACCCAAACTCATTTTAGAGAACCAGGTTCAACAGACACAGAGGATCTTCATTCTGGAAGTAGAGCCGCAGTTGCGGGAGGTATCACTGCAGTATTTGAAATGCCAAATACTAACCCACCTACATCAAACATAAAAGAATTTCAAAGAAAATTAGATCTTGCGAAAAATAGAATGTATTGCAATTACGCTTTCTATTTTGGTGCAACAGCCGAAAACGTTAATCAACTAGCAGAGCTGAAAGACTTAGAGGGATGCTGTGGTATCAAATTATTTGTAGGTTCATCAACCGGAAATCTTTTAGTAGCTCTTGAAGAAGATATCGATAAAGTCTTTCAACATTGTTCAAAAATTGTCGCGGTTCATTCAGAGGATGAAGAAATTTTAAATAGGAATAAAAAATTAATTAAAAATGGTGATGTACATTCACATCCAGTTTGGCGAAGTGAAGAGTGTGCTATTTCCTCAACTAGAAGGATTGTTAGAATTGCGAAAAAATATAATAAGAGAGCTCACGTTCTTCATATTACCACCAAGCAAGAAATAGATTTTTTATCTCAACACAAAGGCAATATTACTTTTGAAATCACCCCACAGCATTTAACGATTTATGCTCCAGATTGTTATGATGAACTTGGAACTTATGCACAAATGAATCCACCAATCAGAGATAAATCTCATTACGATCGATTATGGTATGCGGTTAAAAATAATATCAATGATACCATTGGCTCAGACCATGCCCCACATTTAAAAGCAAATAAAGACAAAGAATATCCAAATTCACCTTCAGGAATGCCAGGCGTTCAAACGCTTATGCCAGTTATGTTAAACCATGTTAATGATGGAAAACTATCGCTTAATCAATTAATGAACTTAGTGTGTGAAAATCCAATCAAAATTTTTGGGATCAAGAATAAAGGATTTATTAAAGAAGGTTATGATGCTGATTTCACAATTGTTGATATGAATAAAAAGATTGTGATTAAAAATGAAAATATTGAGAGCAAATGTGGCTGGTCACCTTTTAATAATGTTGAGTTCAAAGGAACACCTGTAGCCACTATTATTGCTGGTAAAACTAAAATGAAAGATGGAAAAATTTTAGGAGATCCAGAGGGAACCCCTCTTCAATTTGATTAATAGTTCATCATAATCTCACTAATCACAAAATCTTCTTGGACGTCGTTGTAATTAGCTACTACTAAAATCCTGTCTGATACATATCCTCGAAGGCAGACACTTCCTAATTCACAATTCCTTTTATTACCCTCAGTAGATCCGGGATTGAGGTTGTTAAACACGTTTTTCCACTCATTGACATTGTTAAAGTGATTAATGATTACTTTTGTTAAATTACGGGTAGTGGAGCTACCAGGATTTAGAATTCTAGTACATTGATCAAAAGAAGTATCATTATTAAAATAAACTTCTAGGCCAAGATTGCATTTTTCAAACTCTGCTAAAATAAATTTCACTGCCATTGTTTGTCTTGAAATGAGGCTATTCTTTTTTGCCCCTGCAGTGTAACCATTATAGGCAACCACGCCTACAGCTGCTAAAATTCCTATGATGGCAACGACTACCAACAATTCTATTAAAGTAAATCCCTTTAGGCTTCATCAATAAATAAATATTATTTTTTTAGAAAAATTTAAATTTATAAGTTCACCATTTTGGGCTAAATACTTTTAACCGAAAAAGAATTAACAAGCACAACACCAATAACAATTAGAAATAACCCTAAAATTGCCTGCCAAGCTAAAGTTTGTTTGAAAAAGATGTAACCTAATATCGCAATGGTAAATATGCCAAGACCACTCCATGTAGCATAAACAATTGCTATTGGAAGTTTGTTCACCACAAAAGTTAGCAAATAAAATGCCGTTAAATAGAATATGGCAAGTAAGCTGGTCGGAATAATTTTAGTAAAGTTTTGAGACACTGGCAGCAACATGGTTCCTGCTACCTCGCAAAAAATCGCACCGATCAGAAATAAATAAGTTTTAAGCACTTTTTAGAATATTATTTTTGATTAAATCCTCTTTGATCTCATCTAAAATGGCTGGATCATCAATAGTTGGAGGCATTTTATACTCAACACTATCAGCAATTTTTCTTATTGTTCCTCTTAAAATTTTACCTGATCTTGTTTTGGGTAGTCTTTTAATAACAATTGCAACTTTAAAAGCAGCCACCGGTCCAATTTTATCTCGAACCATTTGAACACATTCTTTAGAGATTGTTGCATTATCTTTGTCTACTCCTGCTTTTAAAACAATTAATCCAATAGGTAATTGACCCTTTAATTTATCAGCTATTCCAAGCACCGCACATTCAGCAACTGATTGATGTTCTGATAAAACTTCTTCTATTGCACCCGTAGATAATCTGTGACCTGCAACATTGATAATGTCATCAGTTCTAGACATAATCCAGATGTAACCATCTTCATCAATGTGACCGGCGTCATAAGTTTGATAATACCCCTCATAGTTTGACATATAATTTTCTTTATATCTTTGATCCGCATTCCACAGAGTTGGAAAAGTTCCTGGAGGTAAAGGTAATTTTACTACTATATCTCCCATCTCATTTGGTTTAGCTAAAGTTTGATCTGATTTTATTATTTTAACATCATAACCTGGTACTGCTTTACAAGCTGAGCCATATTTTGTTTTCATC
>CACEDX010000009.1:0-49149 GCA_902558445.1 uncultured Pelagibacteraceae bacterium
TCGTCGAACCCAATCGAGAATGGTCTTAATGAGTTAAATATAGATAGATCCTTACTTGTCATATATCCTCCTTTGTTAAGCAAGTTTATTTATAAGCCCCATTAGGCGACCTACATCATTTATGTAGGAACGATTTAAGTTTTTTCAAGATTGAGAAATTAAATTTTTTTTGAAATTTTTAAAGCAAAAGCATAGTCTAAAGCTATTTCTTCTATAGCACCATCTCTACCTGATTTTCCACCATGACCTGCATCCATTTCTGTTTTTAAAAGTAATAAATTATTATCTGTTTTTAAGTCTCTTAGCTTGGCAGTAAATTTAGCAGGCTCATCAAACAATACTCTATTGTCACTTAAACTAGTGGTAATTAACATATGAGGGTAGTCCATTTTTTTTATATTATTATAAGGAGCATAAGAAAATATATAATCAAAGTGATCTTTGTTATCTTTGGCATTACCAAACTCATCAAATTCACCAACTGTTAATGGTAGAGAGTGATCAAGGTTAGTTGTTAAAGAGTCAACAAATGGAACCGCCATTATAATTCCTAAAAATAATTTTGGAGATTGGTTTACCACTGCTCCCATTAATAATCCACCTGCAGATCCACCCATACCAATGATCTTACCAGCAGAAGAGTATTTCTTTTCAATTAAATATTTAGCTGCATAAATGTAATCCTCAAAAGTATTTTTTTTGTTTGTTAATTTTCCTTCTTTCCACCATTTCATACCTTTTTCCATTCCACCTCTAATATGAGCTGTAGCCCAGATGATATCTCTGTTGATCAAACTCAAACGTGTAGATGAAAAACTAGGGCTCATTGAATTTCCGTATGAACCATAACCGTACAATAAGACATTTGCAGTTCCATCAATCTTAGTTTTCTTATGTCTTGTTATTGTTAAAGGAACCATTCTTCCATCATGAGATTTATATTCAATTCTCTCCACGATATAATCTTCTGAATCATGGCCTGATGGAATTTCCTGTTCTTTAACTAATTTTTTAGATTTATCTGAAAGATTATATGAATAAACTCTTGAAGGAGTTTTCGGTGATGAATATCCAAGGTAAATTTCTTCTGTGTTTCGATCTTTTTGTTTAAGAGAAATATTTGGCACGTATACTTTTTCATCTGAAAAAATTAATTCTTCCTCAAAATTTGTAGATATATTTCTAATGAATAATTTATCTAATGCATCAGAAGTTTCTGATCGAATTATCCAATTTTTTAAAAATACACAACCACCAATTAAAACTTCATTTTTTGAAGGTACAAAAGGTTTCCAATTTTGGTTCTCTAAGCTTGAAGAGATATCAATCTTAAAATCTTCAGCATCATTATTTGTATGATTGTAAAAATTGTTAGCCCAAGAATTTATAGAATATAAAATTCCTCTTTGTCTTTTAATGATTAATTTTGGTTTTGGAGTAATTTCATCAACACCAAAGTAGTATTGCTCTGAAGTGTTGTGATCAGAAGTTGTTATTAGATAATATTTTTCATCAGAAGTTAAGCTTATTCCAACTGTAAAAGCTTCACTTTTTTCCTCAAAAACCAAATAATCCTCACTTAACTGGTCTCCAATTTTATGTCTATATATTTTTCGGGCACGATGATTTTCATCTAATTTTGAGTAAAAAATATATCTATCATCAAGACTAAAAGTAATACTGCCAGATGTGTCCGTTATTTCTTTTGTGATCAACTTATTTGTTGAAATATCTCTTATGAATATTTTGTAATATTCTGACCCTTTGGTGTCCAGAGAATATGCAAACAACTTATCGTTATGGCTTACTTCTAAATCTCCCACCCCAAAATATTCTACGCCTAGTTTTTCTTTTTCTTTATCTCCGTTCCAAATTTCTTCAACATTATCTGTATTAATTTTTTTACGGAGCTTGATAGAATAATTTCCTTCTGTTGTGGTTTTTGTCCAATAATCATAAGTGTGATCTCTAAAAGGAAGAGACTCATCATCTAATTTTATTCTTCCCTTTATTTCATCAAAGAGTTTTTTCTGTAAGTCTTTTGTATCTTTAAGATGATAGTCAGTATGATTGTTTTCTTCAATTAAGTATTTTTTTACTTCTGGATTTAATTTTTTTTTGTCTTTTAAGACTTCAAGAATATCTTTTTGATGTATCCAGCTGTAATTATCTTCCCAACTTGTGTTGTGACAAGATTTTATTTCCAGTTTTTTTCTAAGTTGTGGTACCTTCATAAAAAAGAAGAATTATATGAATATCATAATTTATACATTAGTCATTTTGACTATTTTATACTTTCTATTGAAATTAATAACTAAGATTTCCTCAAAAAAAATATCAAAAGGTCTAAGGATTTTATTAATACTTGGATTTATTGCATTAGCAATTTTATTTGCCGTCGGTGGGCGTTTTTTATTAACTTTGCCTTTTACATTAGCTAGTCTTGCATTATTAAAATTAAAAGGTCTTTCTATTTTTCAATTAATATCACTTTATAGGTTAATTCAAACATTGAGAAAATCAGGAAGATTTTCTTTTAATCAATCGAACCTAAATAACTCATCTTCAATTTCAGTAACTGAAGCATATAAAATATTAAATTTAGATGTGAATAAAAAAATTACAAAAGAAGATGTAAATAAAGCTTATGTTAAAATACAAAAAAAAATCCATCCGGATATTTCACCGGAGACAGCTAGATTGTCCTCAATAGTAAATGAAGCAAAAGATATAGTTTTGAACGATATTTCTTAATTTAGAATCTCTAAAGCTTTATCAAATATTTTCTGCGGATTTATTCTATCTTTTCCAGAGGTATGATGCCTAACAGTTTCCTCACCATCTGGAATTACTGGGAACATTTTAGAGTTATAATTTCCGTAAATAAGTGGCGTATCAACCATTAAAGTAATAGTTTTAGTCCCCAATGCCGCAGATAAGTGACTAAAACTTGAGTCATTACAAATAGACAGATTGCAGTTTTTTATGATCGGCAAAATTTCTTTAATAGATAAATCATCTAAAGGTAAACATATGTCTTTAAATTTAGACTGAAGTATTTCATTAAGAATAATTTGCTCACCACTATTTTTACCGGCGGCAAGATAAAATCTACATTTTTTGATTTTTGAAATTTTTTCCATAAAATTAATAAATATTTTCGAGGGAACCCTTTTCGTAGGGCCAGAACCTCCAATTCCCAAGAGTAAATTAATTTCATTCTTATCAATGTTAAATTTTTTAACTGATTGTGAAATAGTTTCATCATTAATATATATTTCAGGATCTTCAATTTCATTTATATTTAATTTATCCTTTAAAAATTTTTTTGGAGTATCAACAATGTGTTGGCCGGTTTTATTAAATAATGGATATTGATAAATTTCAGAAATTCCAGATAATTTTGCTATTATATTAAATCTAAGAGAAGAATTAAAAATAAAAATTTTATCGAAATTTTGTCTTCTTAAATCTCTTATTAAATTAAAAGAACCAAAAAACCCACCATGATTATTACTTAATTTTTTATCTCTTTCTAATATAATAATTTTATCAATGTAATTGGTTTGATGTAAGTACTCTGCTGCTTTAGAATTTTCTCTTACCAGAAGACTTACAGGTGAATTGTATTTTTTTGATATTGCCTTAATAAAGGGTAAAAAGATTACTGTATCGCCAATACCCATTCTATTTTGGACAGCTAATATTTTCATATTAAATTTATAAACTTTACTAATTTTTATATTTTATATAAATTTTTATTATGACAAAAATAAGTGGGATATTTGCAGCTTCGATGTCAGTTCTAAACTCTGATTTAAGCTTAAATATTGAAAAAACCATATCACATGCAGAAAATTTAATTGACCAAGGTTGTCATGGCACTGCAATATTTGGAAGCACTGGCCAAGCGCAATTAATTCCTATCGTTGAAAAGATTAAATTACTAAATCACCTTTCAGAAAGTAAATACAAAGAAAAACATTTAATCGGAACAGGATTAAATTCTTTAAATGAAACAATTAATTTAATGAAAATTTCAGTTTCTCTAAACTTTAAAAAATTTTTAATCATGCCACCAGCTTATTATAAATATCAAGACAAGGATGTAATAAACTTTTACACAAAAATTATTCATGCAGTACCAGAGTCTAAAATTATACTTTATAATTTTGAAAAATTGTGTGGATATAAATTTAGTATTGAATGTGTAGAAAAATTAGTTGAAAAATTTCCTGATCAAATTGTAGGTGTAAAGGATAGTTCTTACAATTTATTTGAAAAGTTAAAGTTGGAAAATTTTTCAGTTATGCCAGGTTCAGAGTCAAAATTACTTAAAGGATTAGAAAATGGTTGTTCAGGTATTATTACCGCAACTTGCAATGCTACATCTCAATTAGCTCGAAAAGTTTACGATGATTTTAAAGAAAAGAAAGATCATTCTTTAAACCAAAAATTAGTTAATGTCAGAACTACTTTTGAAAAATATAATTTAATTTCAGCTCTTCATACTTTGTTTTCAAAAGAGAACAAAATTTATGGAAATCTATTACCACCTTTAAGTTTGCTTAGCGAAGTTGATGAGAGAAATCTTTTGCAGAGTTTAAAAGATTTAAATTTTGAAACAAAATCACAATTGGCAGCTTGAGATGTATTTAGCGAGATTTCTTAATAAAGTATTTAAAAAAGGAGGGTTTATCCTGACCGACGCTGACTCCAAGGATTATATTATTGGTCAGCCAACTGACGATCCTATTAAATTAAAAATTCTAAATAAGAAACTTCATTATAAATTACTATTCCATCCAGATCTTTACTTTGGTGAGGCATATACAAATGGAGATATTGTTATCGAAAATGGATCTCTTACAGATTTTTTAGATTTAGCATTGATGAATATTGGAAGAAACGAGTTAAATATTTTTAGTTATCTTTTAAATAAACTAAGGGGGTCTTATCGATATCTTACCAATTTTAACTTTATCAAAAAATCTAAAATGAATGTTTCACATCATTATGATATCAAAGATGATCTCTATGATTTGTTTTTAGATCCTAAAAGACAATATTCATGTGCCTATTTTAAAAATGAAAATGATAGTCTTGAAACTGCACAGAATAATAAGATTCAACATATAATTAAAAAATTAAATATTAAACCTGACCAAAAAGTTTTAGACATAGGATGTGGCTGGGGATCATTAGCAATTGATATTGCTAAAAATGCTAAGTGTGAGGTTACAGGAATAACCCTATCAGAAAATCAACTAAACTATTGTAATCAAAAAGCAAAAGAAATGAATTTACAGAACCAAGTAAAATTTAAACTGATGGATTATAGAGAGTTGGATGAGAAATTTGATAGAATAGTGAGTGTTGGCATGTTCGAACACGTTGGAAGGAAATTTTATAAAAAGTTTTTTAAACAAATTGAAAAATTGTTGAAAGATGATGGCGTTTCGTTAATTCACACTATTGGGTCTGTTAACCCGCCAAGAGATCCTCATCCTTGGATTACAAAATATATTTTTCCTGGTGGTTATACCCCAAGCTTAAGTGAAGTAACGAATCCTATTGAAAAAGCTGGCTTAATTGTAACCGACATTGAAGTTTTAAGACTTCATTATGCTCATACCTTAAGACACTGGAAAGAAAACTGTTTAAAAAATAAAGATAAAATAATCCAAATGTTTGATGAAAAATTTTTTAGAATGTGGGAGTTTTATCTCGCTGGTTGTGAAATGGCATTTAAGTGGGGTGATCAAGTTGTTTATCAATTTCAACTCACTAAAAATTATAGATCAACCCCTGTGACTAGAGACTATATTTATCAATAAATTATTGATAGAATCATTTCTTCTCAGAAATGAAAAAAAAACGAAAAAAATCAAAAAAAAAAAGAAAAATATTAAAAAAAGCCAAATCTTTTAAGTTTCGAAGAAAAAGTAAAAAAACTAAAAGAGTTGTTAAAAGATTCAACAAAAAAAGAATTATCAAAAAAAGGAAAAATAAGGTTAAAAAATTAAAAAAAACTAATTATTTAAAAAAAATTAAAAAAAACCAAAACGAAAGTATAGTTTTAAAATTAGTAAAATTACAGTTATCCCTGAAACCTCAATTCAATTTTAAATTTAATTTTAGTTTAGAAAAACATATTCAAGGTTTTTTTGATAAAATTTCAGAGACAATTTCAAGTTATAAAGTTTTAAAACGTGATGAAAGAAGAAGAATTAAGATAGAAAAAATTGAAAGAGAGAGGGTAGAAAAAATTGAGTTAGCTAAACAAAAAGAGGAAGAACAAGCTCTCAGGGTTAAACTAAAAGAACAAACACTTAAAGAAGAAGCTAGATTAGAAAAACAACGAGTGAAAGATATAAAATTATTCCTAAGAAAAGAGCAAGCACTTTTGAGGATTGAGCAAGCTGAAAAACAAAAACAGTTTTTAAAACAATTAAGACTAGATAAACAAATTGAAAAATTCAGAATAAGAGAAGTCAAGGAACTAGAAAAACTTGAGAAAATTTCTTTAAAAGAAAAAAGAGAAGACTATGCAGGTTTACAAGAAAGAATTGATAAACTTAAGGAAAAATATCGATTACTTCGAGATCAAAAAATTAAAGAAAGGGTTGAAGCATTAGGGGTTAAACTTCAAGGTGATGAAGATAGAGAAACCTTATTAGAAAAAGAAAAAGAATATACTTTAGCAAGACAAAAAATTGAATTTGCATTGGAAAGTTTTTACAGAAGTGCAAGTAGTCTAGTATTTCAGTTAAATAAAAGACATATCACCCGCGACATGTCTATTTTTCGTTGTATAGACAGAAGATTTGAAACTGGTGAAGTTTTTATTAAATGGGATGAGTCACAAGATGATGACTGGTTATTATTAATTTATATTAAAAATAATTCTCCAGATGAAGGAATTGTTATTGAAGATAAAACTAATCCTGAAAAAAATCTTTCTCATGAGTTTAGAAATGTAGATATTTTCAAAGCGTCAGATACAATGGTAGACTCTTTAACGCAACTCATTGCAAGGAAAAGAGCCAAAAATAATAATTAAACATTTATATTAAATTAGGTATTATCTGTAATGATTTTAGGATCTGCCTTTCTAATAATTTTATATTTAATTTTCAGATACATTATTGCGTGGATCACATATTTTAATAATTTGGACCCAAGACTTGGTGATAGTACATGGCGGTTTACATATGATTACCCAGTAGTTGGTGAGAGAGATATCTCTGACTTAGATGATAAGGACTTTGTTAGATTAAGAAGAAAAAAGAATAAAATTATTTTATTAATGTACTCAATAGTCTTAGTGATGTTTGTATCTTCTATGTCTCTATTAAGTAAATTTTTATTATTTTTTACAAGTTAGATTTTTTAAGTTGCTTTTTATTTTTTAAGTAAAGAAAAAAAGCTACTATTTCATATACAATTGAAAATATATTAAAGATGATTGGTAACTTAAAAAATTTATAAAGAAATTTATATTTTGGCATTTTTTTCCATAATAATAAAAAAGCTTCCGCACCTCCAATAACTTTTTCACCATCTTTGACATGCAGTCTTCTCAAAAGTTGTTTACTATCTTTAGAGGTTTCTTGTTCTGCTAATTCATTATCTGTAATATCAACCCAATCAATTTCCTCTATTTCTTCCTTCTTATAGAGATCAATTTCTGCCTTACAAATTTTACAAGAATTATTAAAATAAACTTTCATAATTAGATGTTTTATTACTAATTTGTCCCATATATGTACATGCGTAAAATACTCTAGTTGAAAAATCTTTGAAACAATCTATTTAATGTCTTCTATGAGTAATTTCTTTGAAAAATCTGACTTATCAAGAAGTGAGGCTGAAAATATTATTTCGGATACTCTTCAAAAATGTGATGATGGTGAGTTGTACTTAGAAAATTCTAAATCAGAGTCAATTTTACTAGATGATAATAAGATAAAAAATTCTAATTATAATTCAGATTTAGGATTTGGGTTTAGAGCTATCTCCGATGAAGTAGTTGCTTATTCCCACTCTAACGAAATTTCAAAAAACTCCTTAAAGCAATCTTCAGAAAATTTAAAATCAACACTTAAATCTGTCAAAGGTACCTATAATCATGAAATTCCTAAATCTAATAAGAAATATTATGAAAACATCAACCCAATTGAACAAAAATCTCTTAATGAAAAAATTAAAATACTTAATGAAGTGAATAATTATTTACGTTCAAAAGATGACAACATTAAACAAGTTACAGCTAATTTTTTGGGAGAACAAAAATCAGTTGAAATAATTAGATCTGGTGGAGAAACTTTAACTGATGTTCGTCCTTTAATAAGATTTAATGTATCCGTTATGCTTGAGAAAAATGGGAGAAAAGAGACGGGTGTGTATGGTGTTGGGGGAAGACAATCTTATGATTCTTATTTAAAAGATGATAACTGGAAAAGTGTTTGTGATGAGGCTTTGAGAATAGCCTCGGTAAATCTAGAGAGTAAACCTGCACCAGCTGGTGAAATGAAAGTTGTGCTAGGACCTGGTTGGCCGGCAATATTAATTCATGAGGCTGTTGGTCATGGTTTAGAAGGGGATTTTAACAGAAAAAAAACCTCAGCTTTTCATAATTTAATGGGCCAAAAAGTTGCAAGTGAGGGAGTTACAATTGTTGATGATGGTACCATTGATAACAGAAGAGGTAGTCTTACGATTGATGATGAGGGAACACCGACAGAAAAAACTGTTTTAATCGAGAATGGGATTTTAAAAAATTTTATGCAAGATCGTTTAAACGCTCGTTTAATGAAAACCAAATCTACTGGTAGTGGAAGAAGAGAAAACTATAGACATATCGTTCTTCCAAGAATGAGAAATACGATGATGCTGAGTGGTAATCAGACTCAAGATGAGATGATTAAAGCTGTCGACAAAGGTATTTTTGCTGTGAGTTTTGGTGGCGGACAGGTTGATATTACCTCTGGAAAATTTGTATTCAATTGTACTGAAGCTTATGAGATTGTTAATGGTAAAATTGGATCTCCAATTAAAGGCGCGACACTTATTGGAGATGGACCTTCAATTTTAAAAGAAGTTTCTATGGTTGGGAATGACATGATGATGGATCCTGGTATTGGAACATGTGGAAAAGCTGGCCAAGGTGTTCCCGTAGGCGTTGCTCAACCATCTATACTGATTAATAAGATGACTGTTGGTGGCACAAAACTTTAAATGGTCAAAGATCAAGAATTTCTAGAGAAAAAAGCATCGTATTGTTTAGATTTGGCTAAGAAATTAGGCGCAACCGAGTCTAGTGTGATTGTTAATAACTCTGTATCTGAAACTGTTAATTTTAGAAATAAAAAACTAGACGAGTCTAATAGATCAGATGATCTTGGAATAAGTATTACCACTTACATTGGAAAAAAAAAGTCATCAATATCTTCTTCTAATTTAATTGATGATAATCTAAATATTTTGATTGAAAAATGTGTTGAGACAACAAAAAATACTCCTGAAGATGAATTTAATTCATTACCAGATAAAGATTTATTGGCCAAAGAAGTTAAGGATTTAGATCTTTATGACGATACCCATATAGAAAACGATCAAAAAATAGATTATTTGAAAAAATTAGAATCTGCTGCTTCCAATGATAAAAAGATTGTTAATACAGAATCCAGTTTTACTCAAAATAAATCAAATTTTATTTTAGCCAATAGTGAAGGTTTTTGTGCTGGCTACAAAACATCTTCGTTTACAGCTTCGAGCGTCACAGTTGCCAAAGATGAAAAAAGTATGGAGAGAGATTATGAATATTCTAGTAAATGTTTTCTGAAAGACTTGGATGACGCAGGAGAATTAGGTAAACAAGCTGCTGATCAAACAATTAGAAAATTAAGCCCCAAAAAAATAGGTAGTGAAAAAATTGCTATAATTTTTGACAAAAGAATTGCTAAGGGAATACTAAGTACTTTTGCAAGTGCGATTTCATCATCAGCGATATCAAGAGGAACCTCTTTTTTAAAAGATAAAGTTAACCAAAAAATTTTTTCTGATAAAATTAATGTCTTAGATAAACCGGATATACTCAAAGGTTTAGGCTCAAGAAATTTTGATAGCGAGGGGGTTAAAACTGATACTCTTAAATTAGTAGACCAAGGAATTTTAAAACATTATTTGATTGATACTTACAATGGAAAAAAATTAAACCTTAAATCAAATGGAAGATGTGGAGGGACAAGCAATCTTTATTTTGAAAATGGAAATATTAGTTTTAAAGATTTATTGAATTCAAAATCAAAAAGTCTCTACATTACAGAAACTATAGGACACGGAAGTAATATTGTAACTGGTGATTATTCTGTAGGTGCAACAGGTTTTTTAGTGGAAAACGGAGAGTTTAAGTATCCTATAAATGAAATTACTATTGCAGGTAATTTTAAAGACATGTTTAAGAATATTACTCTCGCAAATGATTTAGAGTTTAAATATTCAACCAATTCACCAACCATGATGATTGAGGGAATGGTTGTTGCTGGTAAATGAGTGAATTTTGCGTAATCGGCTCAGGTATTTCTGGAGCTACAATTGCGAATCTTCTTAATAAAAAAAATTCAGTAATCCTATTTGATAAAGCGAGAGGTCCAGGAGGACGCGCATCTTTCAAAAGAATGAAAGGCAATATAGGCTTTGATCATGGCACTCAATACTTTTCGCCAAAAACCCCAGAATTTAAAAAATTTACCAAAGATTTAACTAAAAAAAGAATTTTAAAGGTTTGGGGTGGTAAACACATTTTTCTTAACTCCAAAAAAAAAGAAAATAAAAAACATCTGAAAATTATAGGTAAAAATGGAAACAATGATATTAGCAAGTACTTATTAAAAAAAATCAATTGTAACTATCAAAGTGAATTAAAAAAAATTCATTATAAAAACAAACTTTGGCATTTATCATTTGCTGATGGAAAATTGAGATCTTTTAAAAGTATTATTTTAACCTGTCCTTTTCCACAATTAAAAAAACTCTCTAAAAGATTCATAAATAATTCTTTTTTAAAAAAATCAATTAAAATGGATGCAAATATAACTACAATGATTGCTATAAAAAAAAACAAGAAATCAAATAGTAGCTATCTTTTTGAAGATCCAATTCTTGGTTGGGCTGGTAATGAAAATTCAAAAAAAAGATTTAAATCAAAATATGATTTATGGACCCTTCAAAGTACATTTAAGTGGGCAAATAAAAAAATTAATCAAAATAAAAATAATAAGAAAGAGAATTCAAAAATTATGATTGATAAGTTCTTTCAACTTTCAAATATTAAAAAAACGAAAATAAACTTCTCTCTTAATCATGGTTGGAAATATTCTTCCAATTCAAAACCTTTCAAAATTAAAAGTTTTTGGGATCCAAAGAAAAAAATAGGTGTCTGTGGTGATTGGTTTGTAGGACCAAGACTAGAGTCGGGATGGATAAGTGCACAGGACTTATTTAAGAAAATTTCAAGATAAATTATTCAAAGCTTTTTAATCTGTACTCCCAATTACCCATCCTGGAATAAGTCACTTTTAAAATTCTTAAATTTTCTTGGTCGTACCAAATATTAAAGTCTAATCGTTTATCTTTAGAAATATTCATATCTTTAGATTTAAGTGTAAAATGATCAGCATCATAAATTTTTCCATAAAGATCAATTTTTTCTTTTCCTATAAAAGTAACAACCTGTTCTTTAATACTTCCAGATATTGGGCTTATTTGAGATCCTGCTTGTAAGATTTTATGATTCCACCAATTTCCAATAACGTTATTAGTTGTTGCTTCGCCATTGAATGAGGAGCCCTTGATGTCATATTTTTTACTTTTTTTATTTAATTCTAAATTTACAAATTTTTCTTTATCATTTTGAAGAGTTTTAGAGTTAAAAGATATCAACTGATCTTTGATATATTTTTCTTCACCATATGACTCCACTTGAAAAATTGTAGCTCCTAATAGATCAACAGAAAATTTAAATTGATTTGTAATAATAGTTTCTTCACCATTTCTCTCAAAAAAATAATAATTGTATCCAATTAATTCACCATTTCTAAATATCTCCATTTCAATTTTGTTATATTTATTGTAGTGACCCATATGTGCCATGGAAATAACTGGAAAAATTACAATAAATAAGATGGCTATAAATTTTTTCATTTGGCAATTACATTAGTGGACTTTATCTATAATAGAAATAACTTATTAAGATGTTTTTAAAAATAAAGAAAATACCAAAAGTTAATTGGAGTTCTGACAAGCCATATAATTTTAAACCAAAATTTTCTACTTTCTTTTTTTTATGTTTTGGTCTGACGTTGTTTGGTCTTGGTGAAGGGTTATTGATTGTTTCCTTTACAGGCGCTTCTCCGTGGAGTGTTTTAGCTCAAGGTATTTCCTTAAATGTTAACTTAAGTATTGGAACAATTACTCTTTTAATAAGTATTGCTGTTTTAATTCTGTGGATACCTCTAGGCCAAAAACCAGGAATGGGCACAATATTTAATGCATTAATTATAGCCTTTATGATTGATCTTTGTATTAAGTTTGTACCAACCCCGTCTAATTATCTTAATCAATTAATCCTAGCAGTAATTTCTGTAATGATGGTTGGAATAGGTGGGGGCATTTATTTAGTTTCTAATCTTGGTGCAGGACCAAGAGATGGATTAATGATTGGTTTACAAAAAGTAACTAACTTACCAGTGGCAGCCGTTAGAGCTTTTTTAGAAATTTCTGTTGTAAGTATTGGCTGGTATTTAGGTGGAACAGTAGGGGTAGGAACTCTTTTATTCGCTTTTGGTATTGGTCCGTGCGTTGCTTTAGGTTTATTTTTAGTTGATAAAATTTTTGATTAGGCAGCAGCGCCTGATTTTTCACTTCTTTTTCTTTCATGAGGATCAAGAATAGCTTTTCTTAATCTACAAGACTCAGGAGTAATTTCTAAAGCCTCATCTGTATTTAACATACTTAATTGTTCAGCAATCGACATTTTTCTTACAGGAGTTAAGACAACATTTTCATCAGTACCTTGCGTTCTCATATTGGTTAATTTTTTACCCTTCATAACATTAATAATCATATCTCCTGGCTTAGGTGATAGCCCCACAATCATGCCTGGATAAACAGGATCGTTATGAGTTACAAACATTTCTCCTCTAGCCTGTAAATTAAAGATTGCAAAAGCAACTGCCTTTCCTTGTTCCATAGAAATTAGAGCACCATTTCTTCTGCCCTCCATTTCCCCTTCAAATGGACCATATTCATGAAAAATTCTATTGATGACACCATTTCCTTTTGTCAGCGTTAAAAATCTACTTGTATATCCCATCAAACCTCTTGTTGGTGCATGAAATATAAGTCTCTTTTTATTTTTACCAGTGTCTTTTAATTCTATTAATTTACCTTTTCTTCTATTCATTGAATCAATTATTTTTGATGAATGTTCCTCATCAAGATCCATAGTAATTTCTTCTATTGGCTCAAGTTTATTTCCGTTTTCATCTTTTTTATAAAGAACTTTTGGAGGGCTCACAGTCATTTCAAAACCTTCTCTTCTCATTTGAGTAAGTAAAATTTCCAACATTAACTCACCACGACCACTAACCACAAAAGAGTCATTTCCCTCATTTTCAGTGAATGTAATTCCAACGTTATTTTGTGCCTCTTGAACTAATCGATCTCTAATCTGTGTACTTGTAAGTTTTTTACCTTCTGTGCCAGCTAAAGGAGATGTATTTACAGTGATGGTAATTGACATAGTTGGGGGATCTATAGGAGTAGCTTCTATTGGCTCATTAACTTCAAGATCACAAATAGTATCTGCAACGTTAGCTTTTTCTAAACCGGCAACAACTACAATATCTCCAGCTTCACCAACCTCAATTGGAACTTTTTTTGTTCCCTCATATCTAAAAATTTTAGTTAATCGACCTTCATCAACTTTCTCCCCATTTAAGTTGATTGCCTTAATTGCTTGGTTAGCTTTTGCTGTTCCTTGAGAAATTCGACCCACTAAACTTCTTCCTAAAAAACTGTCAGCGTAAAGAAGTGTAGACAGCATAGCAAAAGGTTTTGACTTATCTAATTCTGCTGGCTTAACATGCTCTATAATTTTATCTAAAAGCGGGTTCAGATTCTCTCTTGGACCATCAACTTCATGATCAGCCCATCCAGATCTTCCACTGGCATATAAAACTGGGAAATCTAGCTGTTGTTCATTAGCATCTAAACTTACAAATAAGTCGAATGTTTCATCTAAAACTTCATTAGCTCTTTGATCTGATTTATCTAATTTATTTATAACCACAATTGGCTTTAAACCTTGTTTTAATGCTTTTGCTAAAACAAATTTTGTTTGAGGCATCACACCTTCAGCAGAGTCTATTAATAATAATGCTCCATCAGCCATACTAAGCACTCTTTCAACTTCAGCAGCAAAATCTCTGTGGCCGGGGGTATCAATTATATTTATTCTAGAATCTTTCCAATTAATCGAGGCAGGTTTAGCTAATATTGTAATTCCTCTTTCTTTTTCTAATTCTCCAGAGTCCATCAGCCTTTCATCCACAACTTCATTTTCTCTAAATGAACCGCTTTGTTTCATTAGGTTATCAATTAGGGTTGTTTTGCCATGATCAACATGTGCAATTATGGTGATGTTTCTTATAGTATTATTCATAAATCTGGGTTCTTATACATATTTAAACAGCTTTGAAAACTTAAAAAAACTCATACTAGGCTTGAATAAATTAAGTATTTTTTTTTTTAATTCGAATTTTTTCGCTTTTCGCGTTTAAGTTTTCTTTTTTCTTTAAAACTTAATTTAGGTTTTTTTTTAATACTGGAATCTTTAAATGATTTTCCACTATATCTTTTTGACATAATAATAGTTCTATATTACAAATTTTCTTGAGAAAAAAAAGGGCAGTAAAAACTGCCCTTTTAGAATTTTTGTCTGCGATTAATGGGGATTACATTCCCATGCCGCCCATTCCTCCCATACCACCCATGCCGCCCATTCCACCAGGCATTCCAGCAGGAGCCGCATCTTTTTCTTCTGGCTTGTCAGCTATCATTGCTTCTGTTGTTACTAATAGTCCAGAAATTGATGCTGCATCTTGAAGTGCAGTTCTTACAACTTTAACCGGATCAATAATACCTTTAGCAAACATGTCACAATATTCCTCATTTTGTGCATCATAGCCGTGAGTTTTTTTATTCTGTTCTAACAACTTACCAACTACAACTGAACCATCTACTCCAGCATTTTTAGTAATTTGTCTTATAGGAGCTTCTAATGCTCTTCTCACTAAATCAACACCAGCTTTTTGATCCTCCCCTTTGGCTTTTACTTTTTCAAGCTCTTGAGCAGCATATAACAAAGCACATCCACCACCTGTTACAATACCTTCCTCAACAGCAGCCCTTGTAGCATTAAGTGCGTCTTCAACTCTGTCTTTTCTTTCTTTAACCTCAACTTCTGTAGCGCCACCAACTTTAATTACAGCAACACCACCAGCCAATTTAGCTAATCTCTCTTGAAGTTTTTCTTTATCGTAATCAGATGTTGTTTCTTCAATTTGTTGTTTGATTGAAGAACATCTAGCTTCGATATCAGATTTTTTACCGCTACCATTTACGATAGTACTATTATCTTTATCAACCTTAACTTTTTTACATGATCCAAGATCATCTAATTTAACGTTTTCAAGTTTAATTCCTAAATCTTCAGAAATTACACTTCCACCAGTTAAGATCGCAATATCTTCAAGCATAGCTTTTCTTCTGTCACCAAAACCTGGAGCTTTCACAGCTACTACTTTTAAACCACCTCTTAACTTGTTTACAACTAACGTCGCTAAAGCTTCGCCCTCAACATCTTCAGATATAATCATTAATGGTCTACCAGCTTGCACCACTGCCTCTAAAAGTGGAACCATTGGTTGTAGATTTGTTAATTTTTTTTCATGTAAAAGAATAAAAGGATTGTCTAACTCTGTCGTCATTTTATCACTATTCGTAATAAAGTATGGCGATAAATATCCTCTATCAAACTGCATACCTTCAACGACATCAAGTTCTGTTTCAATTCCTTTATTTTCTTCAACTGTAATGACACCTTCATTACCAACTTTTTGCATTGCTTTAGAAATCATACTTCCGATTTCTTTATCACCATTTGCAGAAATAGTTCCTACTTGAGCAATTTCATCACTATCTTTTACTTTTTTGGCTGAAGAAACTAAGTTTTGTTTTACAACATCTACTGCTGCATCAATACCCCTTTTTACATCCATTGGGTTCATTCCAGCTGTAACATATTTTACACCTTCTTTAACGATCGCTTGAGCTAAAATAGTTGCAGTTGTTGTTCCGTCACCAGCTTCATCATTTGTCTTGCTAGCAACTTCCTTAACCATTTGAGCACCCATATTTTCAAACTTATCTTCAAGGTCAATTTCTTTTGCAACTGAAACACCATCTTTGGTAATTCTTGGAGCACCATAAGATTTGTCCATTACAACGTTTCTGCCCTTAGGACCTAACGTTACCTTAACAGTATCAGCTAAGATATTTACCCCTCTTATCATTGCTGATCTTGCTTCAGCGTCAAATTTTACAACTTTTGCCATTATACTTTCTCCTTTAACTTATATTATTTACTTGAAATACCCATAATGTCTGACTCTTTCATTATGCTGTATTCTTTACCATCAATTTTGACTTCAGTTCCTGACCATTTGCCAAATAAAACTTTGTCTCCAACTTTAACATCCATTGGAATTTTTTTTCCATCTTCAGTTTTTGCACCACCGCCAACAGCAACAACTTTTCCTTCTTGAGGCTTCTCTTGTGCAGTATCTGGTATGATTATTCCTCCAGCAGTTTTTTCGCTGCTATCTAAAACTTCTATTAAAACTCTGTCATGTAACGGTCTAAATTTCATATATTCTCCTATATAAATATGGAGTTCATATAGAGATTGGTAATACTATTTCAAGATATACTTGATATTTAGTTTATTAAAAAAGGTAGGAAATTGTGGATTTTTTGGTTTATAGATTATTTTAATGACTAAAAATTTAGACAAAGATGGTTTCTGCTCCATCGTTGATAATTATCAGCTTTTTTATATCGATTTATGGGGTGTTATTCATAATGGAATAAACCTTCACAAAGAAGCAATAAACGTTTTAAAAGAAATCACAAAAAAAGGCAAAGAATACATTCTACTTACAAATGCTCCAAGACCTAATAATGTTGTTAAATCCTTTTTAGAAAAAATGGGCATGGAAAAAGCAATTAGAGATCATGTTTTTACATCTGGGCAAGCATCATTAAATTACCTCAAACAAAATTTATCTACTAAAAAATTTTTTCATGTTGGACCACCACGTGATTTTGATTTGTTTAATGACTTTGTAAAAAGTAAGTCAGAGAATATTGATGATGGAGAGTACATATTGTGTACAGGGTTATTTGAAAAATTTGATAAAGATTTGAATTATTATAAAAATTTATTTGAAAAAAATTTAGACAAAGAGATGGTTTGTACTAATCCTGACTTAATTGTGGATAGAGGTGATAAAAGAGAACTTTGTGCAGGATCGGTTGCTATGGTTTTTGAGAAGATGGGTGGCAAGGTAGTATATTTTGGTAAACCATATCCTGAGGTTTATAATCAATCAATTGATAATAAAGGTAAAAAGATTCTATCTGTTGGTGATAATTTAAATACTGATATTAAAGGTGCAAATCTTTTAAACTATGACTCGTTAATTATTTCAAACGGTATTCATAAAAATGAAATCAAAGAAAAAGGAATTGAAGCGACTGCGAAATCTTATGAAACAATCTGTAACTATATACAATCAGATTTAAAATGGTGAAAATGAAATTATATAATAGTTTTAATATTAAAAAAAATCATAAAAACTCAATTATTTTAATTGGTAATTTTGATGGTCTCCATCTAGGACATCAAAAATTATTTAGATTAGCGAAAAAATATAAAAAAAAATATTCTTCAAAGATTGGTGTTTTGACTTTTGAGCCGATGCCAAAAATGTTTTTTAACTCCAATTTAAAAAATTTTAGATTATCTAATTTAAAACAAAAAATTGAAAATTTAGGTAAACTTAATGTTGACTTTGTTATTACTAAGAAATTTAATCGCAAATTTTCAAAAACAAAATCAATTTCATTTATTAAAGAAACTTTAGGTAGAAAACTTAGTCCTAAATTTATTTTTGTAAGTAACAATTTTAGATTTGGAAACAAAAGAGAAGGAAACGTAAAACAATTAATTCATAACGAGAAATTATGTAATTATAAAATTGTTAAACCACAACCTTTATCAATTAAAAAACAAATTATTTCATCTTCATTGTTAAGAAAATATTTGCAAAGTGGGAAACTTAATAAAGTTAATAAACTTTTAGATAGAAAATGGTCAATTGATGGAAAAGTTCAAAAAGGTAGACAACTAGGAAAAAAGATTGGTTTTCCAACAGCCAACATAGATATCAAAGATTATGTTTTAGCAAAACCAGGTGTTTATGCTGTTAAAGCTAAAAAAATTAAAAGTTCAAAATATATTAAAGGAATAGCCAATTTAGGATATCGACCTACATTTAATGGAAAAAAAATATTATTAGAAGTTCATTTATTTAATTTTTCTGGAAATTTATATAATAAGTATTTAAGAGTAGAATTTTTAAAATTTATAAGAGCTGAAAAAAAATTCAGAAATGTAGATCAACTAAAAAAACAAATTAAAATTGATTTAGAAACAGCAAAAAGAACAAAATGAGTAAGAGCCAAATTAATTTACCCAAAACAGCTTTTTCAATGAAAGCTAATTTACCAATTAGAGAGCCAGAAATTTTAAAACTTTGGAAAAAAATTGATCTTTACAAAGAGTTAAGGAATTCAAGAAAAGGAGAGGAAAAATTTGTTCTCCACGATGGTCCTCCATATGCAAATGGAAATATACATATGGGTACCGCATTAAATAAAATACTAAAAGATATTATCGTAAAATTCCACCAAATGGATGGCAAAGACTCTGTTTATGTTCCAGGTTGGGATTGTCATGGTTTACCTATCGAATGGAAAATTGAGGAGCAATACAAAAAAAATAAAAAAAATAAGAACGATGTTCCGATTGTAGAATTTAGAAAGGAATGCCGAACGTTTGCTGAAAAATGGATAGAGGTTCACAAAGACCAATTTAAAAGATTAGGTGTTGTTGGTGATTGGGAAAACTACTATTCAACAATGAGTTATGATGCAGAGGCACAAATTGTAAGAGAACTTGGAAAATTTTTAAAAGAAGGAAGTCTTTACAGAGGATTTAAACCAGTTTTATGGTCAACTGTAGAAAAAACTGCCTTAGCTGATGCCGAGGTTGAATATCAAGATCATAAATCTGATACGATCTATGCTTGTTTTCCAGTTAAATCATCGAAAATTAAAGAGCTTAATGATTGTAATATTGTTATATGGACAACCACTCCTTGGACGATACCAGCGAACAAAGCCTTGGCATACAATGAGAGTTTAGATTACGTAATAATTCAAATTAATGATGAGGGAAATTTTAAAAATAAAAAGATTGTTATAGCTGAGGCATTACTTGATTCAGTTTTAAAAGATTGTGAGATTAAAGAATTTAAAAATCTTAAGAAATTTAAAGGTAAAGATTTGAAAGATACTATCTGCAATCATCCATTTTTTGATTTAGGGTATGATTATGATATTCCAATGTTAGAAGCACGTTTTGTAACCACTGAACAGGGAACAGGTATTGTTCATTGTGCACCAAGTCATGGACCTGACGATTTTAATCTTTGTTTAAATAACGGAATAAAGGCAATTGAGACAGTGGATGACGATGGAAAATATACAAATAATGTTTCCCTGTTTGAGGGTTTACATATTTTTAAGGCCAACCCAGTTGTGATTGAAAAATTGAAAGAACAAAATAAACTTCTTTCAAATGGTGAATTGGTTCATTCATATCCTCACTCTTGGAGATCAAAAGCACCTTTAGTTCATAGAGCCACACCACAATGGTTTATTTCTATGGAAAGTCATAAACTAAGAAGCAAGGCTTTAAAAGCAATAGATGATACGACATTTTATCCAAGCAAAGGTAAAGAAAGGTTAAAATCCATGATTGAGACAAGGCCAGATTGGTGTGTATCAAGGCAAAGAGTTTGGGGTGTACCACTTCCTATTTTTGTAAATAAAAAGTCTAATGAAATTTTAATAGATGATAAAGTATTTGAAAATATTGCTAATATTTATGAGAAAGAAGGTTCCGATTGTTGGTTTTCAGATGACCCTCAAAAATTTTTAGGTGATAAATATAAAGCTAAAGATTTTGAAAAGCTTAGCGATATTGTTGAAGTTTGGTTTGATAGTGGATCAACCCATTCTTTTGTATTGGAGAAGAGAAAAGACCTTAAATGGCCTGCATCAATGTACTTAGAGGGTTCTGATCAACATAGGGGTTGGTTTCATTCCTCTTTATTAGAGTCATGTGGAACAAGAGGTAAGGCACCTTTCGAGTCTATATTATCTCATGGATTTGTTGTGGATGGAAAAGGTCTTAAAATGTCAAAATCACTTGGAAATGTAATTGCACCAGAGGATATTTTGAAAAAATATGGTGCTGATATTTTAAGAATTTGGGTTGCTGCATCAAATTATGCTGAAGATTTAAGAATAGATTATTCTATTTTGGATCAGCATTCTGAGTCTTATCGTAAAATTAGAAATACATTTAGATATTTATTAGGAAATATAAATGACAAATACGAAGATTTTGATTTAGATAAAATTGTCATTGAAAGCTTGCCGGAGCTAGAGAAATTTATGTTAAGTAAGATTTATTCCCTTAACAACAAATTTGAAAATTATTTCAAAAGATATGATTTTCACAATCTTTATAAAGAATTGTTGAATTTTTGCACAACAGATTTGTCGGCATTCTATTTTGATATAAGAAAGGACACTTTATATTGTGATCCAATTAATTCTGAGAAAAGAAAATCTTGCGTTACAATTTTGAATGTTTTATTAAAATCTTTACTCAGATGGTTCGCACCAATATTGTCTTTTACAACTGAGGAAATACATCAACTGATATCAAAGGATAGTAAAAGCATCCATTTGGAAAAATTTCTTACTTTTCCAGAAAAATTTGAAAATGTAGAACTTACAGAAAGATGGTCTCAATTAATAAAAATTAGAGATGTATGTAACATAAGTATTGAGGAAAAAAGAGCCAGTAAAGAAATTGGTTCAAGTTTAGAGGCAGATCTTAATATTCAACTTAACGAAAAATATAAGGAGATAGTTGGAGATATGGATTTATCTGAATTATGCATTGTTTCTAAAGCTGTTGTTAATTTTGATAATCAGTCAGATATTTTAGTTGTGACAAAAAAAGCTTCTGGAAAAAAATGCTCAGTTTGTTGGAAGATCAGAGAAGACCCATGTGAAAGACACCCTAAATGTCAAATTTCTTAAATAAAAATTTTGTAATAAATTTTTTTATTATTCTAAGCATCTTTGGTCTCGATAGATTTACCAAAGTCTATGTGATTTCTGAAAATGAAAAAAATTTATCATCTGAACTATTTGTATCAAAATTTTTGAATATCAATTTAATTTATAATGAAGGAATAGCATTTGGTTTATTATCATTCGATCAAAGTCATATGTACAACATTTTAACTATTTTAATTGCAGCTGTAATTTTAATTATTTTTTTTATGACATTAAAAAGTGATGGTCTTAAAAAATATTCACTTTTAATGATATTTGGTGGAGCCCTAGGTAATTTATATGATAGAATTTTTTTTAAGGCTGTTCCAGACTTTATTGATTTCCATATCGGAAATTTTCATTGGTTTATTTTTAATGTATCGGATATATTTATTTCATTAGGAGTATTATTTTTGATTATTTTTGAAATAATTGATAATCAAAAAAATAAAATTGATGAAAAAAATATTTAAACTAACAATAATAATAATTTCAATTTTAGCTTTAAATTCATGTGGATCTGTTAGAGAAGGATTTAGTTCACAGAAAAAAAATAGTATAGATGAATTTTTGGTTGAAAAGAAATCACCATTAGTGATGCCTCCAGATTTCAATAAATTACCATTACCAAAGCAAAGTAATCAAGTAACTAAGAATGAAGAGAATAGAGATATTAAATCATTACTCACTGACAACAAGGATGCAGATTTAGATAATCAAGATACTAATCAAAACACAAATTTTGAAAATTCCATTATAGAAAAAATTAAAGATAATTAATGATAACTTCGGGGATTTTTTTTAAAAATTTTAAAGGTAGTAAACAAAATTCTAAAATAAAAAAAAATCTTAGAAAATTAATTAAAGATAATAATCAAATTCTTCAATCTTTTAGAAAAAATTATAAAGACCAATTTAAGATCAAAAATTTAAGAATTTTTAAAAAATTTAAATATATTCGTATAATTGGGATCGGCGGTTCGTCATTGGGCACAAAAACTATTTATAGTTTTCTCAAAGATAAAATTAATAAAAACGTATTATTTTATGATAATTTATCAACTCCCAACAAAAAATCTGGAAATAAAAAAAATTTAAATTTAATCATCTCTAAATCAGGTAATACTTTAGAGACAATAGTTAATTCTAATATTTTGATCAAAAAAAGTGATAAAAATATTTTTATCACAGAAAATAAAAAAAATTATTTAAACTTATTAGCTCATAAATTAAAATCAGAGGTTGTTCATCATAATAATTTTATAGGTGGTCGATATTCAGTTCTATCAGAAGTTGGAATGTTGCCTGCAGAATTAATGGGTCTCAATTCAAAAAATTTTAGACAATTTAATAATTTAATTAAAAATCAAAAATATTTGAACGCGCTCATATCTAATGTGGGATCTACAATAAATTTAATTAAAAAAAGAAAATTTAATTCAATTATTATAAATTATGATGAAAAATCTCAAAACTTTTTTTCTTGGTATCAACAACTAGTGGCTGAAAGTTTGGGTAAAAAGGGAAAAGGTTTATTGCCAGTCGTATCTAACATGCCAAGAGACAATCATAGCGTTATGCAGCTTTATTTGGATGGTTTTAAAAATAATTTTTACACGTTTTTTTATGTTCATGAAAATAATACCCCCAAAATAGATAATAGATCAATTTTATCCTCACAAAATTTTCTTAAGAACAAAAATATTCAAAATATTACTTACGCTCAAAAAAAAGCTTCAGAAAATGTTTTTACAAAAAAAAATATACCTTTTAGAAGCTTTGAAATTAAAAAAAGGGATGAAAAAACTTTGGGTGAGTTATTTTGTTTTTTTATGTTGGAAACTATTTTAATTGGAAGAGCTTTGAAAATAAACCCCTACAATCAACCTGCCGTTGAGTTAATTAAAAAAGAGACTAAGAAAATTTTAGTTTAAATTTCCAAATATAATTTTCGATATTCCATATTTCTTCTCATCTAGAATTCTAAAATTTTTTGAAAACTCATCATTTTCTCTTTTATGCCTATGCACAATAATCACCCCATCTTCATTCAGAATTTTTTCTTGAAAAATATTATCAATAATATTTGACAATCTTTTTTCTTTATAGGGAGGATCTAAAAATATGATATTGAATTTAAGCTGAATTTTTTTCATAAAGTAATTAGATATTAAGTCTTCCTCTATAATCTCATATTTTTCTCTCATATTTAAATTATTAAGATTACTTTTTAAAATTGGTAAAACACCATTATACTTTTCTACAAAAGTAACATGTTTAGCTCCTCTTGAGAGACACTCTAAACCAAATGAGCCAACACCTGCAAATAGATCTAAAACTATTGAATTTTCAATATTGATCTTAAATTTATTTGAGTGATTAATAATATTAAAAATAGATTCCTTTGCTAAGTCTTTTAAGGGTCTTGTTTCTGTGTCTTTTGGTTGTAAAATTTTTTTTCCTTTAAATATTCCACCAATTATTCTCATTTTTTTATGACTTTATAACCAATATCTTTTCTAAAAAAACCATCCGACCAATCCAAATTGTCGAGAAGTTCATGAATCCTATTTCTTGATTCCTCAAAACTGTCTGATACAGAAACAAAATTTAAAACCCGTCCACCCACTGCTAAAGTAACATTACCTCTCTTAATAGTGCCAGCATGAAATAAGTGATCATCAGTGTTTAATTCAATTTTATTGATATTTTTGATTTCAACATTTTTTTGGTAGGTTTCAGGATAACCTTTTGAGCACAAGACAACACATATACTTTTTTTATCATTCCAATTAATTTTGCTTTTATTTAATCTTCTATTACAGCATGATTCAATAATTTCACCAAAATCTGTATTTAGCTTAGGAAGAATAGTTTGACACTCTGGATCACCCATTCTTACATTATATTCGATTAAATAAGGTTCATTATTTTTTATCATGAGCCCTGCATATAAAAAACCTTTATATGACGATTTTAAATCTTTAAGTGCTCTTAAGGTTGGATCAATTATATTATTCAAAATCTTTTTTTCGAGCTCTTCATTTATTAATCTTGATGGTGAATAAGCACCCATACCACCAGTATTTTTTCCTTTATCGCCTTCCTGAACTCTTTTATGATCTTGAGCCGTACCAAAATTTTTGTAAGTAATACCATCACTTAAAATGAAAAAGCTCATTTCTTCACCCTCTAAAAATTCTTCAATAAGAACATTTTTAGCAGCACCAAACTTTCCATCAAATATTTCCTTAACTGCTTGATAAGACTCTTCTTTATTTTCACAAATATAAACACCTTTCCCTGCAGCCAAATTGTCTGCTTTAATGACTATTGGAAAATTTGATTTATCTAAAAAATTTTTAGCTTGATAAATATCATTAAATACACCGAAATTTGCAGTTGGAATATTATATTTTTTACAGATATTTTTTGTAAATATTTTAGACCCCTCTAATTGTGAAGCGACCTTACTAGGTCCAAAAACCTTAATATCAAAACTTTCCAGGTAATCTGTTAGTCCATCAACCAAAGGTTTTTCTGGGCCGATTACTACCAATTCTATTTTTTTTGAAAAAATAAAATTTTTGATTTCCTCAAATTTATTTATATCTAAGTTAATGTTCTCAGCTATTGCTTCTGTTCCAGCGTTACCAGGAAAACAATATATCTTATCAATTTTTTTTGACTTATTTAATGCATGACAAATGGCATGCTCTCTTCCCCCGCTTCCTATAATCCCAACAATCATGTATAAACATATAAACTATAAATGAATAAAAAATTAGCAAAAGTAAAATATTTACCAAATAATTTTCAAGTAATTGAAAAAGGTGACCATGTAATTTGCGCAGTTTCGGGTAAAGCAATCAGTCTTGAAAATTTGACTTACTGGAACGTGGAACTTCAAGAACCGTATTATTCATATGTTGAGGCCTTTAAAAAAAAAGAGGAACTAGACAATAAATAGCATTATTTCCAACGATTATGAGACCATATCCAGTTATTAGGATTAGCAAGTATCATTTTTTCAAGAGTCTTATTTAATTCGTTTGTAATATTTTCAATAGTGTCTTCGTTTGAGAAGTGAATTGGTTTATGAACTTTCATTTTAAATTTAATACCCTCATATCTTTCTATAAAAATAGGTACAACAGGCATATTAAATTTTTTTATCAATTGTGCTGGAATTGTAGTAGTAAAAGCTTTCTCATTAAAAAAAATTGATTTAATACCTTGAGAAACTCTCTGATCTATCATAAGTGCTGTGGAAAAACCTTGGTTATTAAGTTTTATTAATTCTTTTAATCCACCGATTCCTTTTTTAATTTGATTGTTGCAGATATATTTCTTTCTTATTCGTTCCATGAACTTATTTAAAAAAATATTATTTAGGGGTCTATAGATTGCTCCAATTTTAATACCTATTTTGTCTATCTGCATTGCCATGAGTTCGAAGTTACTAAAATGTCCTGATATAAATACGACTTTTTGATTTTGATCTTTGATATTTAAAAGTATTTCCTCGCCCTCTATAGAAATATTTTTACTAAGATTACCATTTCTAAAATTTTTCATATAAAGATATTCTGCAAAAACTCTTCCATAATTATTCCACATTAAAGATTTAATTTTATTTAATTCTTTAGAATTATAATCTGGGAAAGCTTTTTTTATGTTGTTATTGATTAATTTTTTTGATCTAAACATCGGACCAATAATTTCAAATAATTTTCCACTTAGAAATGATGAGAGTTTAACCCCAATAATTTTGAATATCACATAAAAAATGCAAATTATGATAAATTGTATTAAGTATTTAATTATTTTCATAAACCTTTGAAATATCATTAATAAAAGTTTCTTGATTTATAATCTTTAATTCGGATTTAATATAAAAAATTTTATCGTTATCATTTAGTCTCATGTAATCCTTTTCAGTAGTAATTATCTTACAATCTAATTTTTCAGAAATTGAAATGATATTGTTAATTTCTTTTTGCAAGTATCTATAATGATCAGGAAACTCTATTTCTTTGGCAATGTTAATATTATTTTTTTTTAACATTGATATAAAAGTCTTATGATTTCCTATGCCTGAAAAAACTAAATATTTTTCGCTTTTGTCAAACTCATTGATATTAAGTGGAACATATTCTCCTTGATAAATATTTATATTAGGATCTATGTTGTGAATATATTTTTTTATTCTATCTACATTTTCATTATTTCCATTTAAAAAAACATTCTTATACTTTTTTAAATTTTCAATATTTTCTCTGAGTGGACCAGACGGAATGGTAAGGCCATTGCCAATCCAATTATCAATATTAAAACAAACTATTTTATAATCATAATTTATAGAGGGATCTTGCAAACCATCATCAAAAATTGCGAGTTGAAAGTTCTCATTAATCGCCTCTTTAATTGAAGAAGATCTATCTTTTGATTTAAACAACCTCCCGTGATTTGCTAATATTTTTTGCTCGTCAATTTGATCAGGATAATATTTTTTAATAAAACAAGTTTTGATTTTTTTTTTTAAAATTTCATTTATCTTCAAGCTTAAAGAAGTTTTACCAGTTCCGCCTAGATAAATATTTCCTACGCAAACAGTTTTAATCAGTGGATATTTCTTTTTTTTTGTTGTTAAGTTTTTGAGTGATTTTATAGTTTTGAGTATTATTGCTACAGGGAAAAATATATAAGATAAAAAGTTAGGTTGATTATAATCCCAAAATTTGGGTTTCTTAAATTTCATTATGAATTGATTTATCTAACTCATTTAAGGTTTTTTTAAGTATTCTTGAACCTAGATATTTCATTTTTTTTACTTTTTTCATATTTTTTTTAAAAATAACTGAATTTGCACATTTTTTTGGAGAGTTTACTTCAGAGGATATTTTTAGTTGTTTAAGATATTTATATACATCTTTAAAATTGTTTACACCAGGTCCGTGTAATATTTTCGCTCCAAATCTCGCAGGCTCTAGTGGATTTTGGCCCCCTCCTTTTACAATTGATTTTCCCAAAAAAACTGTTGTTGCAAATTTATAAAATTTTTCCGACTCTCCAAAAGTGTCTACAATGAAAATATCAATATTTTTCAATTCCCTCTTATTTGAACTCCGAGTGACAATTTTTAGTCCGAGTTCACTTATTTCAGAAATTATTTGTCCAACTCGATTTATATGTCTTGGTATTATAATTGTGATTATATTTTTATTTTTTTTATTTAAAAGGATATGCGTTCTAGCAGCAAATAATTCTTCAGTCTCATGGGTACTAGCAGCAATAAATGTTTTGTATTTTTTAAATTGAGAAAAAATTTTTTTATCAGCTTTGTCAGTTTTAAATTTATCGTTTTCGATAAATTTCAAATTCCCAATAGATTTTATATTTCTCACATTTAATTTATCTAAATAAAAATTTGTCTCTGAGTTTTGTGAATAAGCTTTATCTATTAAACCAAAAATTGAGTTAGAAAACTCTTTTACTTTTGACCATCGATTAAAAGATTTTTTTGTAATTCTCGCATTGAGTAGAATTAATTGAATATCTCTTTTTTTTATTGATTTAAACATACTTGGCCAAATTTCAGATTCTAAAAAAATTGCGACATCCGGTTTCCAATGGTCTAAAAATTTTTTAGAAAGTAATATATGATCAATAGGATAAAATTGATGAATGGTTTTTTTAAATTTTATATTATGTAATATTTTTGAAGAGCTTAATGTACTAGATGTTACTAATATTTTATTAATTTTTTTATCTTTATCATATTTTTTTATTATAGGAATAGCACTCAATATTTCACCAACACTGGAACCATGAAACCAAATTAGTTTTCCTCTCCCTCTTTGTTTTGTAATTAAACAAAATTTTTCTTTAAATCTTAACTTGTCTTCTTTGTTTTTAAAGATCCTTATCAAAACTATAAATGGAGAAAAAATAAGAATTATGGAGAGTAAAAATTGATAAACAAAAAAAATCATCACCTCTGAAATTGTTTGTCATGAAAATTTTTATAAGTCTTTGAATTAATTAACAAATATTCATGTTTACCACTATCAATAATTTCACCAGAATTTATAACGTATATTTTGTTTGAGTTTAAGATAGTTGAAAGTCTGTGAGCTATAACAATAGTAGTTTTATCTTTTGTTAAAATTTTTAATGCATCTTGGATTTTTGTTTCAGTTTCAGAATCTAAAGACGATGTCGCTTCATCTAAAAGAATTATTGAACTTTTTTTCAACATTGCCCTTGCTATTGAAATTCTTTGTTTCTCTCCGCCAGATAGTCTAATTCCATTTTCACCAATTAATGTTTCATACTTTTCAGGTAAATTATTGATAAATTCATCACAATATGATAGTTTAGCCGCATTTAAAATTTCTTCATCACTTGCATCTAAATTAGCATATTTAATATTGTTTTTAATTGTGTCATCAAACAGAGTTGTCTCTTGACTAACAAGTGAAATATTTTTTCTTAAAGAATGTAAAGTAACACTATAGATAGATTGGTCATCTACAGAAATATCACCAGATTGGCAATCATAAAACCTGGGGATTAAACTTAAGATAGTTGACTTACCAGAACCACTATGACCAACCAATGAAGTCATTTTTCCTCCTTCAAATTCTAAATTTATGTTTTTTAGAACTTCACCATCTGACTTTTTATAGCTGAATATTACATTCTCAAATTTTATATTTGCACTACTTATATTAATTTCTTTGGCATTTTCTGAATTTTTTATTAATTGTTCAGTGTCGATTACAGCTAAAATTCTTGACCCAGCTGATAGACCTTGACTGACCGCAACGTTTAATGTCGATAAAGATCTGACTGGCTGGTAAGCTAGCATCATTGCAGCCAGAAATGAAAAAAAATTATTTACACTTATTTCTCCTACAGCGATTAATTTTCCTGAATAAAAAATCAGAATTGCTATCATTATACCAGTTAGAATCTCCATAATTGGTGAAATCCTAACTAGCACATGTGCAATTTTCTTATTTTTTTCATTCAACTGACTTAAATACTCGTCTGCTCTATTAGTTTCATATTTTTCTTTTTGAAAAATTTTTGTCAATCGATGGTTTTTGAATAAATCAACTAGATATTTTGTTAAAAAACTAGATTTTTCCTGAGCTTGAGTTGTAACTTTACCCATTCTTTTACCGAATGATCTCGCAGTTATACTTGCAATTGGTATCAAAATTATTGCAATTAGTGAAAGTTTCCAATTTTGAAAAAACATTACAGCTAGTAGCCCGATTAGTGTTAAGCTATCTTTAAAAAGATTTAAAATCCCATTACTAAGAAGGCTTGTAATATGCATAACATCATAGGTAAGATTTGATATAAATTTTCCTGTATGTTTTTCATCAATCGACTGAGTATCCGCACTTATCAGTGTATTCAACATATCGAATTGAAGTTTCTTTTTTACATCTTCTCCAACATTAATCATAATAACTTTAGCTACGTAAAGGGAAACACCCTTAGTTGCAAAAGCAATAATTATTAAAAATGGAATAATTATTAGAAGTGATTGATCTTTTTGAATAAAGATTTTTTCGATTGCTGGATCTAGTAACCAAGCAATTGAGGAAGTGCTAATAGCAACCAACAATGAAAAAAAAACTGCCAATGCAATTTTTCTAATGAATTTTCTTGTATAGTTATTAAAAAGCCTTTTTAATGTAGCTGTCTTATTCATTATGAAATTTTTCCTATAAAAATATTTATTAAAATTAAAAGACCAAATAAATTATTACTTTTGAAAATTTTTAAACATATATCTGGATTTTTTAAATCAAAAGTTTTTATTTGATATAAAAATAGATGTATGAACGGAATTAATAAAAACAAAAAGTAATATAAGCTAAAATTCATTAGATAACCACCTGCTAAAAGGGAAATTAATAAAAAAGAGTAACATATAATTAAAAATATTTTTGCTTTTCCTTTAAACTTAATAGAGGTTGATTTTAGTCCTATTATTTCATCATCTTTGATATCTTGATACCCATAAATTGTGTCGTATCCTAGTGTCCAAAATATGGCTCCGATATAAAAAATTATTGGTATAGGATTTAAACTTCCAGAAATTGATGTCCAGGCAAGTATTAAACCGTAATTAAATGTCACTCCTAGAAAAAGTTGTGGCCAATAAGTATACCTTTTCATCAATGGATATGTAAAAGCTAATGGCATTGAGGCTAGTGCTAATAAAATTGTAAAAAGGTTAAAGTTAATTAAAACAATAAATGCTAATAGGCATAGTATAGCTGCATAAAATAAACTCAACTTAACAGAAATTTTTCCTGATGCAATGGGCCTGTCTTTTGTCCTTACAACTAGTTTATCAAATTTTCTATCCAATACATCGTTAACAATGCACCCCGCAGATCTCATAAATACTGCGCCGAGAAAAAATAAAATTAAGTAGAAAAAATAAAAATTTTTATTTTGTGAGAAATCATAAACTAGTGTTAAGCCCCATATACAAGGCCAAAATAGTAACATATAACCGATTGGTTTTTTAAGCCTAGTAAGTTCTATAAATAAGTTTAATTGGTTCATAAAATTTTACTTGTAAATAACAAAGCCAAGATTGATAATCAAATTGATTCGTATGAATATAGATTACACTGTTACCGCATTAATGTTTCCTGCAATCCCACTAATAATGGGAGTGTATTCTAATAGGTTTCATACTTTGAGTTCTTTAATAAGAAAAATACATGATGAGTATGTATTTGAAAAACACACCCCACCTGAATGGAAAGACCAATTGATAAATTTAGAGAAAAGAATAGGGGTTTTAAAATTAAGTATTTTATTTGCTGCTTTTGGATTTTTGTTCAATATGCTAACTGTTTTCGGTCTTTATTTACAAGAACTTTTCATTGCAAGAATAATTTTTGGATCTTGTTGTTTATCGATGATGATCTCAATCATATTTTTTATTATTGAAATTCAGATCTCAACTAAAGCGCTTCGACTTCACCTGTCCGATATGGATATTCAATTTAAGGAATAATTACCGCTGGACCAGTTAACAATCTAGCCTCTAAATCCTTGTGAGCTTGAGCAGCATCTTTCAAAGAATATTTTTTTGAAATTTCTACTTTAAACTTATTAGATAAAATGGCGTCAAAAACTTTTTTTGCTGACTCAACTAACTCTTCTCTTTTGATCGTATAATGTGCAATGGATGGTCGAGTAAAAAATAATCCTTTAGCATTAATATCTTTTTTTACATCGATAGTATCAACGTATCCAGATGCATTACCAAATGCCACCATCATTCCTCTTATTTTTAATGTTTCAATTGAACCTTTAAATGTTTTTATCCCAACACCATCATAAACAACATCAATACCATTTTTTCCTACAATTTTTTCAACTTCTTCTGAGAAATTTTTTTCAGAATAATTAATTACATGGTGACAACCATTTTTTTTGGCAATTTCCTCTTTAGCTTTTGAACCAACTGTCCCAATAACTTTTGCACCCAAAGAATTTGCCCAAGGACATAAAATTTGACCAAGAGCTCCAGCTGCAGCATGATAAAGCACTTTATCACCTTTTTTTAATGGATAGGCTCTATGCAATAGATATTCTGCAGTAATCCCTTTTAAAGTTATACAAGATGCCACCTCATCAGAAATACCATCTGGAACAGAAATTAATTTTTCTTCGGGCATAATTTGTTTTTCTGAATATGCCCCTATTGGCATTGATGCATGAGTAACTCTATCACCAACTTTAAATAATTTTACATCAGATCCTATTTCTTCAATAACTCCACTTGCTTCAAGACCAATACCGCTGGGTAATGGAATAGGGTAGAGACCTGTTCTGTGATAAACATCTATAAAATTAAGACCTATTGATTTGTTTTTAATTAAGACTTCTTTTGGACCCGGTTTTCCAATGTCCATATCTTTAATAACAAAAACCTCAGGTCCACCAAATTTCTCTATTTGTATTGATTTCATTTTTTACTTCACAAACGTGCCGTTATGATAATCTTGAACGGCCTGTAATATCTCTGCTTTAGTATTCATCACAAACGGACCACCTCTTGCAATTTCTTCATTTATTGGTTTTCCAGAAATAACTAAAAATTTAGCCTTTGACAAAGCTTTCACTTTCAAATTTTCACCTCTTGTAAGTAATATCAAGGTACTATCTTTAACATTTGCATGTTTTTGCTCACCAATCTTTATTTCGCCATCTATTAAATAAATAAAACTATTGTGTGTAGATGGGATAAGATAATTAAAATTCTTATCTTTATTTACTTCGACATCAAAATAAACTGGCTCAACATTATGACCTTTGACTGGACCTTCTGCCTTTTCAAACTTACCAGCTATAACTTTTACTTTTTTATCATTATCTTCATGTACACTCATTTTATCTGCATCAATATAAATATACTCAGGTTTGCTCATTTTTAATTTTGCTGGCATGTTGATCCATAGCTGAAATCCATGAAGTTTCCCCTCTTTCATTGCAGGCATCTCTGAGTGGATAATACCACTTCCAGTTTTCATCCATTGGACATCACCAGCAGTCATTTTACCTTCACCGCCTGTGCTATCTTTATGTTCAAAATCACCAGCAAGCATGTAAGTCACTGTTTCAATTCCTCGGTGAGGATGTGGAGGGAAACCAGCTACATAATCATCACTATTTTCAGAGCCGAACTCATCTAACATCAAAAAAGGATCAAAGTAATTAGGTTCAACTCCAATACTTCTTTTTAATTTTACTCCAGCTCCATCTGAAGCTGGGATCGGATCAATGATTTGTTTTACCTCAATATTTTTCATCTGCTTTAATTAACGAATTAATTATTAATTTCAAGATCACTTTTTATCTAAACAAAAACCTTTAGCACCATTTACTACCAAGAATAAAAAACCACCAGCTAAAGCAATGTTTTTAAGAAAAGCGGTTAGCTGTACCTGGTCAGCAAAATCATTGTGAAAAATAATAGCTGTTGCAAAACAAAATATGCTTAAAGCTGCTGCAGCAATTCTAGTTTGATAGCCAATTACAATAAGAATGGGTCCAATTATTTCAAGAGCAATTGCAGGTATAATCAATATACCGGGCAAACCAAAACTTTCAATCCAACCTATAGTTCCCTCATAATTATTTATTTTAAAAATTCCATTTAAAAAAAATAATGCAGATATTAAAAGTCTTCCAAATAAATCTAATGCTTTAATCATGTTAAATAAATTTTAGTAAATACAATGGCGGATTGTAACATTGTTTGCAAGCACAAAAAAAAATATTTTGTCACCTTTGGTCTTTTTTTTAAAATATTAAATCAATTGAATTAGTTTGTTAAGATCTGTAATTTGATATTTTGGTCTAAAATCTAAATTATCGAAAATGTTATTATTTCGATTTACCCAAATAGATTGGTAACCATAATTTCCAGCACCAGAAACATCCCAAGTATTAGCACTTAAAAATGCAACTTCACTTTTATTAATATTATATTTTTTTATAGGCAAATCATAAACTCTTGAACTTGGTTTATATACGCCAACTTGTTCTATAGAAAATATATCATCAAATAAATTGTCCAAATGATTACTTTTAACTAATTCGTCCAGTAGTGATGGAGTACCATTAGATAAAATAGCTAATTTAAATTTTTTCTCTTTTAGAGTTTTTAAAGTTTCTAGAACTTCTTTATAGGGTGATAAAATTTTATATAAATTAAGTAATTCATTTCTCATTGAAGGATCAATATTAAAAACTTTTATTGATTTATCTAAACTATCTTCTGTAATTTGCCAAAAATCTTTGTGTCGATCCATTAAACTTCTAAGCCAAGTATATTCTAATTGAGTGGTTCTCCAAAAATTTGCGAATCCCTCCCATTTATCTCCAATTTTATCTTTACATTTTTCTGCAGCTGAATTGACATCAAACAATGTTCCATATGCATCAAAAATTATTGCTTTAATATTTTTCATAAATTAATTTAACATATATGAGTAATATTAGATTGTTTTTTTCGAATACATTATCAAAAAATATGATTGATAAATTAGATAAATCTCAATCTCATTATTTGACAAAAGTAATGAGGTTAAAAAAAAATGATATTTTTTCTTTATTTAATAAAACTGGTGAATGGGAAGCAAAAATTTTGAATATTACAAAAGATTTTGTTGAATTTAAATTAATCAAACAATTAAGACAAAAAGAAAATGTCCAAGAATTATGGTTAGCATTTTCACCTATTAAATCAAATTATCAAAACTTTATGATTCAAAAAGCAACTGAATTAGGTATTTCAAAATTTTTACCAATAATTTTTGATCGAACTATTGTAAGAAAGATTAACAAAGATCGGTTAGAAAAAATAGTTATAGAAGCATGTGAACAATCAAATCGGATTAGTATCCCAGCTATCGAGCAAACACAAAATTTAAAAAGTTTTTTAAATTCCAATTCAATGAATTTAATTTTCACAGATTTAAATTCAGACAATAAAAAAATTGAAAAAAAAAAGTTTTCAGATAAACCTATTTGTATCATCATAGGCCCTGAAGGAGATTTTTCAGAACATGAAAGGCAGGAGATTCTCTCATTTAAAGGAGTACAAGCACTGAAAATTAATGACAATATTTTAAGATCAGAAACCGCAGTGATATCTGCAATTTCGATCATAAATTATGTGATTAATTGATAAATTGTCGCGAAAACTAAAGTGTAATTTTTACAAAAGGGCTTTATATAGCTAGTAAAATGAAAAAAATTTTATTTATATTTTCAAGTATTTTTATCTCTCAAAATGCTTTTGCAAACCAACCTGTTGATTGGCAATTAGGTTTTCAAAAAGCGGCATCAGAATCGATGAGAGATATTGTAGCCTTTCACGATAACTTGTTATTACCGATAATAATAGCAATAAGTGTATTTGTTTTATTTTTAATGCTTTATGCGTGTGTAAGATTTAGAGCCTCAGCAAACCCTAATCCTTCAAAAAGAACACACAATGTAACTGTTGAAGTTTTATGGACTTTAATTCCTTGTTTGATTTTAATTGTTATGGCGGTTCCATCATTTAAAATTTTATATAAGCAAGATACAATTCCAAAAGCAGATTTAACAATCAAAGCAATAGGCTATCAATGGTATTGGGGTTATGAGTATCCAGACGAAAATTTGGAATTTGACTCATACATGATTGAGGAAAAAGATTTAAAAGCAAATCAACCAAGATTGTTAGCTGTTGATAATGAAGTTGTTGTTCCAGTTGGCAAAGTAGTAAAAGTTTTAATCACAGCAAATGATGTTTTACATGCTTGGGCTTTACCTTCATTCGGAGTAAAAAGGGATGCGGTACCTGGAAGAATTAATGAAACGTGGTTTAAGGCTGAAAAAGTTGGTACTTATTATGGTCAATGTTCAGAACTTTGTGGTATAAAACATGCATTTATGCCAATTGCAGTAAAAGTAGTTAGTGAAGATGAATATCAAGAATGGTTATCTGAGGCGCGCGTGAAATTTGCAAAAGAAGAAATTGAAAATGATAAACTTAAATTAGCGAGTAAATAAATTATGTATACACAAACAGCATCACACGATCATACTCCAACTGGTTGGAAACGTTGGGCGTATTCTACTAACCATAAAGATATTGGAACAATGTATTTAATTTTTGCAATTGTTGCAGGAGTTATTGGAACTGCTTTTTCTGTTTTAATGAGAATGGAATTAATGCATCCTGGTGATGGCATTTTAGGTGGTAATTATCACTTATATAATGTGTTGGTTACTGGACATGGTTTAATAATGATTTTTTTCATGGTTATGCCAGCAATGATTGGTGGCTTTGGTAATTGGTTTGTGCCAATTATGATTGGAGCTCCTGACATGGCATTTCCAAGAATGAACAATATTTCTTTTTGGTTACTACCTGTTTCTCTAACTTTATTAATTTTATCAATTTTTGCAGATGGCCCTCCAGGACAAACCGGTGTAGGGGGTGGATGGACTATTTATCCTCCGTTGTCCTCAAAAGCTGGACAACCTGGACCAGCGATGGATTTAGCTATTTTAAGTTTGCACTTAGCGGGTGCTTCATCAATTTTAGGAGCAGTTAATTTTATTACTACTATTCTAAATATGAGAACACCAGGTATGACATTACATAAAATGCCTTTGTTTGCATGGTCTATATTAGTAACTGCTTTTTTATTATTATTATCTTTACCAGTATTAGCTGGAGCAATAACAATGTTATTAACAGATAGAAATTTCGGCACCGCCTTCTTTGAAGCCCAGACAGGAGGTGATCCAGTCTTATTCCAACATTTATTTTGGTTTTTTGGTCATCCAGAGGTATACATTTTAATCCTTCCAGGATTTGGAATGATTAGTCATATTGTTTCTACATTTTCTAGAAAACCTGTTTTTGGATATCTTGGAATGGCTTATGCAATGGTAGCAATTGGAATTGTTGGATTTGTTGTATGGGCGCACCATATGTATACAGTTGGATTGAGCACAGATACAAAAGCATATTTTTTAGCTGCAACGATGATTATCGCAGTTCCAACAGGAATAAAAATTTTCTCATGGATAGCAACAATGTGGGGTGGGTCAATATCTTTTAAAACACCAATGGTATGGGCATTAGGATTTATTTTTATGTTCACAGTCGGTGGAGTAACTGGAGTAGTTTTAGCTAACGCAGGTGTTGATACTGCAATGCATGACACTTATTACGTAGTTGCTCATTTTCACTATGTGCTTTCTTTAGGAGCTGTTTTTGCAATCTTCGCGGGCTTTTATTATTGGTTCTCAAAAATGAGTGGTTATGAATATTCTGAGTGGATGGGTCAATTACATTTCTGGTTAACATTTATTGGAGTTAACTTGATTTTCTTCCCTCAGCACTTTTTAGGATTAGCTGGGATGCCGAGAAGATATGCTGATTATCCTGATGCATTTGCCGGATGGAATTATATATCTTCAATAGGGTCTTACGTGGCTGTAGCTGGGCTAGCTGTATTTTTTATGAATTTGATTTATGCATTTGCAAAAAAGAAAGCAGCAGCACAAAATCCATGGGGTGAGGGAGCAACAACGTTAGAGTGGACTGTGCCATCTCCACCAAATTTCCATACTTTTGAGGAATTGCCAAAATTTGAAGATGGTCAGGGTACACAAAAATCGCACGGCTAATAAAATAAGAGCATTAAGAATCGATGGATAATTCAAGGCTAAAAAAAAGAAGTTTAAGCCAAGAAGATTTATTTAATCTTTCAGAATTATTTAAATTGATGAAGCCAAGAGTTATGTCACTGGTAATTTTTACCTGTGCAGTAGGTTTATTAACAGCACCCACTATTGTTTCAACTAAAGATGCAATTATTGGAATTCTTCTCGTTTCATTAGGTGCTGGGGCAGCTGGTGCTTTAAATATGTGGTATGAGTCCGATCTCGATGCTTTAATGACTAGAACCTGTTTAAGACCAATCCCAACAGGGAAAGTCAATAGAAATCAAGCTTTGATATTTGGTGTTACATTATCAATAGTTTCAGTTGTAGCTTTAGATTATTTTACAAACAGAGTTTCTGCTGCAATATTATTACTAACAATATTGTTTTATGTATTTGTTTACACAATCTGGTTAAAAAGAAGAACTCCACAAAATATAGTTATTGGTGGAGCAGCTGGTGCTTTTCCTCCAGTTATAGGATGGACTATTGCTACAGGCTCTATATCGCTTGAACCATTAACATTTTTTTTAATAATATTTTTTTGGACGCCCTCTCATTTTTGGGCACTCAGTTTATACAAGTCCGATGATTACAAGAAAGCCAAAATACCAATGCTGCCACTAACCAATGGAATAGAAAGTACCAAAATCAATATATTCATTTATTCTTTATTGATGATACCGGTAATTATTTTTCCATATTTAATTAACTTTGTTGGTTTAACATTTTTAATTCCGTCACTGCTATTAACTTTTTATTACAATTTTTTATGTTATGAATTGTTGGATTATAAAAAAAATAGATTTAACTCTAAGAAAGCAAAAGCTATCTTTGGATATTCAATATTGTATTTATTCTTAGTTTTTGTTCTGTTTTTGATTGATAAAATAATATGATTACACCAGACAAAAAAACAAAAAGAAAAAATATTATTACGGCATTGGCTATTATTGCATTTATGATTTTTCTTTTCTTTTTTACTTTATACAACACAGGGGTATTTGATAGGTCGATATGATAGAAAAAAAGAAATTAACACCATTAGTTCTAGCTGGGATTTTTGTTTTGATGTTAGGTTTATCATATGCATCAGTCCCTCTTTATGAAATTTTTTGTAGAGTTACTGGTTTTGGAGGAACTACTCAAGTAGCAGACAAAGCGCCAAAAATTGTTTTAGATAAAGTAGTTAGTGTGAGATTTGATACCAATGTTAATAATTTACCATGGGATTTTAAAGCAAAATCGAATGTGATGGATGTTAAAGTGGGTCAAGTAAACAAAATTGAGTTTGAAGTAACCAATAATAGCAATGAACCAACTGCAGGTGTAGCAAGTTTTAACGTTTCACCCTCAAGCTTTGGAAAATATTATAGTAAACTTGGTTGTTTTTGCTTTGAAAAACAGGAATTAAAAGCTGGTGAAACTGCAACCTATGTGATGACTTTTTATTTAGACCCAGAAATGGTCAACGATGCAACAGTAAAAAATTTACAGGATGTAACTATGTCGTATACTTTTTTCTCGACAGATTACTATAAACAATCATAATCCAAAAAAATGTCAGCTGAAAAAAAACACGATTACCATTTAGTAGACCCAAGTCCTTGGCCTATCTATGTTTCATTCTCATGTTTAATTTTAGCTATTGGCGCTGTTTACTACATGCATTATGAGGTTTCATGGGGAATGTACCTTGGATTTGCTTTATTAATTTATGGAGCATACATGTGGTTTAGAGATGTAGTTATTGAAGCTGAGCATCAAGGACATCATACACCTGTGGTTCAAATACATCATCGTTACGGAATGACTTTATTCATTGCCTCTGAGGTAATGTTTTTTGTTGCTTGGTTTTGGGCATACTTTGATGTGAGTCTTTTCCCAAATGACTTTGTTGGAAATGTATGGCCACCAAAAGATATAGAAACTTTTGATCCTTGGGATATACCATTAATAAACACATTGGTTCTTTTGTTGTCTGGAACTACTGTGACTTGGTCTCATCATGCTCTTTTAGAGGATGATAGAAAAGGATTTATTCAAGGATTAGTTTTAACAGTTATTTTAGGAGTTTGTTTTACTGCTTTACAAGCTTACGAATATCATCATGCAACATTTGCATTTTCAGATCACATATATGGTTCAGTATTTTATATGGCAACAGGATTTCATGGTTTTCATGTGATCGTAGGTACAATTTTCTTAGCTGTATGTTTGTGGAGAGGAAAGTTAGGTCATTTCAACAAAGATCATCACTTTGGTTTTGAGGCAGCAGCCTGGTACTGGCACTTTGTTGACGTAGTTTGGCTATTCTTATTTGCTGCGATCTATATTTGGGGAAGCTAATTTGAACCTTGAGACATAAGTTTTTATTTTCAGTTTTTATCATATTTTTTATCTTTGTTTTTATTGCTTTAGGTACTTGGCAAGTAATTCGTTTAAATTGGAAGAATAATCTTATCCTAGAAATTGAAAATTCATTGAAAAATCCTCCAGTTCAACTTTCACAATCTAATCAACAAAATTATCTTAAAATCAAAACATCAGGTCGCGTTGATTTTGAGAAACAGATTTATTTATATAATTTAAATGACTCTGGAACACCTGGGTTTGAAGTTTTAAATCCAATTCTAATAGATGGTGAAAACTATTTACTCAATAGAGGATGGATACCATTTGAAAAAAAAGATACACCAGAGATAAATATATTGGATCAAAACAATATAGAAGGAACTCTTAAAACACAGGGAAGAAAAAATATATTTAAACCAGATAATGATATAAAAGAAAATTACTGGTTTAGTTTGAATAGAGAAGATATCTCAAAATTTACTGGTAAAGAATTTTCTAAGTACATAATATATTTAGATGGAAATTATCAGTTTCCTAGACCAAAAAAAATTACTGCTAATATTTCCAACAATCATAAAAAATATGCAATGACATGGTTTTCATTAGCGATTTCAATTCTTTTGCTATATCTATATTTTAGAAAAAAGAATTATTAAATGAATTATATAAGTACAAGAAATAACCAGAAAAACTTTACTTTTAAAGATGTTTTCCTCAAAGGTTTGGCAGATGATGGGGGACTATTTGTTCCAAAATCAATTAAACCCTTTAAAAAGGAAGAATTAGATAATCTAAAAAACCTTAGTTACAATGATTTAGCGGCTGAAATAATTTATCCATTCATAGGAGATTTCATGTCTAAAGATGATCTAATCTCTTTGATTTCAAAATCATATTCAAATTTCAGATCCGACGATGTTGTAAAAATATCAGATCTAGGAGATTTAAAAGTATTAGAATTATTTCATGGACCTACACTTGCATTTAAAGATATCGCAATGCAATTAATAGGTAATTTTTATCAATATCATTTAGGCCGTGATCAAAAAAAAATTAATATAATTGTTGCAACTTCAGGTGATACGGGTGCTGCTGCAATAGACGCTTTAAAGGGAAAAAACAATTTAAATGTTTTTGTATTGCACCCTAATAATAAGATTTCACCAGTACAAAGAAGACTAATGACAATACATGAAGAGAATAATGTATTTAACATTGCGGTAGAGGGTAATTTTGACGATTGCCAAAATTTAGTAAAAGCAATGTTTAATGACGAAAAATTTTCTAAAGCAATTAATATGTCAGGCGTAAATTCAATTAATTGGGCAAGAATTATTGCGCAATCGGTCTATTATTTTTACGCTCACTTTAAAATTGGAAACGGCCAACCACTATCTTTTTCTGTTCCAACAGGAAACTTTGGTGATATTTACGCTGGTTATTTAGCCAAAAAACTAGGTCTTCCAATTGATAAACTAATTGTAGCTACTAATAAAAATGACATACTGCACAGAGCAATATCTGGTGGTGATTATAGTCAAAAGAAAGTAGAGGAAACAAATACTCCAAGTATGGATATACAAATAGCAAGTAATTTTGAGAGGCTTTTATACGACGTCAAAGATTGTAACTCAGAAATTACAAAAGATGTAATGGGTGAAATAAAAAATAACACTTATAAAATTGATAAAAACGACTTAGATAAAATTAAAAAGAATTTTATATCTGAAATGCTTGATGAAAAAGAAACTGTTGAAATGATAAAAACTATCAATGATGAACATCAGATGGTAGTGGATCCGCATACTGCAGTAGGGATTGGTGCTGTAAGAAAATTAGGATTGGAAAAAAATTGTGTTGTATTATCAACTGCTCACCCATGTAAATTTCCAAAAGCAATAGAAGATGCAATATCAAAAACTGAAAATTTACCAGAAAGTCTTAAATATGTTAATGACAGAAAAGAAAAATTTGAACTTCTTTCAAATGATATTGAAAAAGTTAAAAAATATGTGATGAATTCGATATGAAACTTAAAATAAAAGATCAACTTCCAGATACAGAGATTTTTCATCTTGTTGATGGAGAGCCTCAAAAAAGCAAATTAAGGGAAACTATTGGTGATGGTAAAGTTGTTTTATTTGGTTTACCTGGGGCATTTACGTCAACTTGCTCCAAACTTCACTTACCAGGTTTTGTAGCAAATGCAGATAAAATCAAAGCAAAAGGAATAGAAAATATATTTTGTTTATCAGTAAATGATCCTTATGTAATGAATGGCTGGGGTGAGATTAATAATACTGGAGATAAAATTAAAATGTTATCTGACCCATATTTATTATTTACGAAAGCAATTGGGGCAGAAGTTGATCGTAATGCAAAAGGAATGGGAATTAGATCAAATCGTTATTTAATGGTGATTGAAAATTTCACAATAGTGAATATTCATGTTGAAAAAGAAACTAAAGAATGTGGTTTAACTTCAGCAGAAAACTTATTAAATAATCTAATCTAGGTAGGGCAGTTCTGTTGCCAGGTGCCCGAACTATAAATTGGCAGCATCTCTAGCAAGTAAATCTACTTCATTATTCAATTCATCAGTTGAATGGGCTTTTACCCAGTTCCAACTTATTTCAAACTCATTATTTAACAAATCTAATTCTGTCCATAGTGCTTTATTACTTACTTCTTTTTTGTTTGCAGTTTTCCATCCATTTTTTTTCCAATTGTGTATCCACTCTGTTATTCCGGACTTTACATATTTAGAGTCTGTAAAAATTTGAACTTTGCTTCCTTTTGGAATTTTTTTAAGCGCCTCTATCGGAGCCAATAATTCCATCTGATTATTTGTCGAATCTTTTTTACTTCCTTTGAGTTCAGTTTTTTTCCCATCATTTAATATTATTGCGGCCCAACCACCATTGCCAGGATTACCAAGACATGAACCATCAGTATAAATTTTAATCATTAAACTAAATAATCCCTATAGTTTTTTTAAATTATTATGAATTATCAGTTTTTGATAATATTCTCTTGGATCCTTAATTTTTATCAAAGCAGTTTTTGGAGTATTTGTGTAGTCGTAAAGTCTTGTCAGAAAATATCTCATTGCAGCAGCTCGGCATAAAATATTCAATGATTTTTTCTCAATTCCAGAGATCTTTTTAATACCCTCATATCCTCTAATTAAATTTTTAACCTTTTTTTTATTTAATTTAAATTGTGATTTTTTTTTATCAAAACAAAGAGCGTTGATACATATCGCTATTTCATACATAAAATAATCATTTGCAGCAAAATAAAAATCAATAATTCCAGAGATCTTATTTTTTTTGAAAAATATATTATCGATAAAAAGATCACCATGTATTATTCCATTAGGCAATTTTTTCGGCCATTTATTTTTAATTTCTTTAAAATTACTTTTGAGAAATTTTTCTAAATTAATGAATTTTTTTGATTTAAATTTAATACTTTTTAATAGTGGACTTAAATTTTTTATATTCATTGAGTTTTTTCTAAACAATCTTATTTTTTTCGAGGAAGAGTGCATTTGAGCAACAGTTTTTCCAATATCATAACAATTCTTCAAACTAAGATTTTTTTTATCCTTTCCATCAAGAAATGAAACAACACAAGCAACCTTATTCTTGATTTTAAATAGATATTTTCCATCATGATTTTTCAATGGTTTTGGACATCTTATCTTTAGATCATTTAGTTGATCCATTAATTTCATAAAAAAAGGTATTTCTTTTTTTTGGACTCTTTTTTCGAATATAGTTAATATAAATTTATTGTTTTTCGATTTTAATAAATAATTAGTATTTTCAATACCTTGTTTTATACCTTTAAAACTTAAAAATTTTTGATTTTCAAATTTTTTATTAATATACGAAATATCTTTCTTATTTATCTTAGTGTAAACAGCCATTTAATTTAATTTTTTCGGAACACGAAAAACAACGTTTTCTTTTATAATTTCCACTTCTTCTATAGTGACTGTAAATTTATTTTTCAATTCTTTAATGAAATTTTCGACAAGTATTTCAGGGGCAGACGCACCAGATGAAATTCCGATTATATTTGAATTTTCAATTAAGTTGAATGGAATTTCACTTTGTGAGTGGATCAGTATTGAGTTTTCACACCCAGATTTTTTTGCAACTTCAACAAGTCTTACTGAGTTAGATGAATTTCGACTGCCAATAACAAAAAACAGATCACACTTTTTTGCAATGTTTTTAACAGCCATTTGTCTATTAGTTGTTGCATAACAAATATCTTCTTTTGCAGGCTCTTTAATATTTGAAAATTTTTCTTTAAGAATTGATATTATATCTTTTGTATCATCTACTGATAGAGTTGTTTGAGTTACATAGGCAATCTTTTCAAAATTTTTTGGATCATAATTATTGGCTTCGTCCTCATTTTGGATAAGGTCGATAGATCCTTTGGGCAGTTGCCCCATTGTTCCAATTACCTCAGGATGATTTTCATGCCCTATTAAGATTAAATGGTATCCGGCCTTATGAAGATTTTCAGCTTCTCTATGAACTTTAGAAACTAAAGGACAAGTTGCATCAACATAAGTCATATTATAGTTTTTTGCATCTTGTGGAATTTTTTTTGGAACACCATGTGCAGAAAAAATAACTGGTCTTGTTTTGTCTTCAATTTCTTCCAGCTCTTCCACAAATATTGCACCTTTATTCCTTAGGTCATCAACAACAAATTTATTGTGTACTATTTCATGTCTAACGTAAACTGGGGAACCATACTTTTGAATTGATTTTTCAACGATTTCAATTGCTCGTTCAACACCGGCACAAAATCCTCGCGGAGCAGATAACAATATTTTAAGTTCTTTGTTTTTCATTTTTATCTAAAAGATACTCAAGTAATATATGTGGAAATGTTAAAGACGCCAAACCTATAAAAATGACTTTAATAATTGAGTTATCAAAATCATATTTAAAATTGAGCAAATAAATACCAACTAAACAAATAATAGCAGTTAATATCGTAAGTGGCATAGCCTTTTGAATAAAAATCAATAACCCATTTTTTATATTATTGTTATCTAATTCGTAAATTAATGTGATGCTATGTCTTACAGAATGTAAAAAGCAAAAATAAGCAGTAAATGCTATTAAAGGAGAGAGATAGTAATTTAAAATCAATATAGAAAAATAATCAAAAAAAATAGAAAAATTTTTAAAAGTAAATCTTTTAATAAACAAAATAATACTTGAAATAGAACTTAAGATTATCCCTAAATCTATTAATCTATTATTCTCAATAAAACTCAAACTTGAATAAAAATTTTCATTATCAATTAATAATAATTTGAATATTGATATAGTTTCATCAAAATGAAAATATAATGGTGCCAAAATAACGAGAGATCCCTTTAGAAAATACAGTATCCCCATAAAGTGTGAATTATAGTTATGCAAAAATTGTGTATCCTCTTTACCAAAATGATATGAGGCAACCAGTAGAAATATTATTAACAAGATAGATGGTATAAAAATCCAAAGTGTTACAACCATTACAGCTAATAAGATATATGAAAGATAAAATAGAGATATATTTTCAATTTTAAAAATCTTTAGAAGCTTACCACCTTTGACATGATCCAAAGACCCATGTGATACACCAATAATTAAAATTAAAAATAAGCAAAATAATGGTGACAATATAAAATTACTAAATTTAAATAGTATTAAAGAAAAAATGTTACAGAATAAAAAAAAAATAAAAGAATGATTAAGATTTATTTTTTTTATATTCATATTCATTTGGGTTTAATAAAATAAAGCTTTGATAAAAATCCATTTTGGCATTTTTAAAATTATAGTCAAATCCTCAAGAAAATTACTCTTATTGGAAAGAAATTTGATAATTGTTTTAGGTGAACTTTGAAACATTTTAAAAAAAATTTCCGACATTTTTTTTGGATGTTTTTCAAGAACACGTAAAAATATTTCATCCAAAAATTGATATTTTTTACCGATTTCAAATTTTTTAGTATTATGAATATTTTCAATATTTTTTCTAATAAATTTACTATGTTCTTGTATATTCAAAAAAGTATATCCTGTACTTAATCTTGTCATACCACCAGCAGTTCCAATATTAATTTTACTTTTTTCATTTTTAAATGATGGGTAAAAAAGCGGAATTGCGCCTATCTCTTTATAAGTGATCTTATAATTTTTTAAATTTAATTTCTTTTCTATATATTCTTTAATTTGTTGATCATAATCTTTTTGAGAGTCATCATTCATTTTTGAAAGCCAAGTACTCTCAATCAATGCCTTTTTTTTTGAGAAGGGAAGTGTGTAAAAAAAATGGACACTTTCTCTTTGATCACAATCAAAATCCATTAGATTAAAAATTTTTTCATCGAAATAATTATTCTCTGTCTCTATTTCAACTCCACAAAAGTGTTGCCATAAATTTCTAAAGTCTTTTTTGATAGAAGGAACGCTATTGAATATAAATGAATTTTTGGTGTTGATGTCTTTCAGTTCTTTTAAAAAAAAGATATTTTTATTTTTCTTTAATGAGTTATTTATTTTTTCATAAAACAAACCACTATCGATGCTCTGATATGGATAATTTTCACATTCAAGAAAATTAGTTTTATTAGGTGCATTAACTGAAAAATTTTTCCAATTTTTTATGACACAATCATCAAAATTATGCTCAGATACTCTCCAAAAAGACCAGGTCTTATCTCTTTTGTACTCATCTCGAGGCTCGATTATTGCTAAGGTTTTATTTTCTAATTTATTATGAATCTCTAATTCATAGGCTAGAGATAAACCAGCACAACCACCCCCAATAATTATGTAATCAAATTCTTTCATCAAGATTAATTTCTTTATTAATCAATAAATGATCGTGTTCAATTAGATCATCATTTTTATTTAATAAAGAAAGTATAATTAGATCATAAATTGATAAAAACGTCTCCAAAACTTTTTCAAAGTTTGAAACATAAATTTTTCCAGATTTACTATAATTTTCAAAGGTTTTCTTTTTCAAAATTTTATATCCAATTTTTCTGTATACTCTTCTAGCAACTAAGATACTAAATCTAAAGCTAAGTGGAATTTCTCTTATGGAATAAAATGAATTTTTATAAAATGTATCTGCAAGTTTAATAGTTGAGTTAATTTCCTCAAAATTTCCATTTATATAAGATCTATTTTTTTTTGAGTCCTCAATCACATCTCTGGATATATTAGTGAGTTGCATTGCTATACCAAGATCGATTGCAGATTTAAGAGATTGTTTTTTGTTCACATTTAAAATTTTTGCCATCATCAGCCCGACTGTTCCAGCTACTCTATAACAATAGATTAAAAGATCTTTTCTAGTATCTATTTTTACATTTTGTTTTATGTCGGACTCTATCCCATCAAATAAATCATAAATTATTTCCAGAGAAATATTGAATTCATTAATGATATTCCACATATTTTGAATAACAGGATCCTCGAAATTTTTTTGTTTAAAATCACTTACAAATTTTTGGAATTTTATTTTTTTTATTTCTATTTCGCCTTCATCATCTGCAATATTATCTACAACTCTACAAAAATCGTATAAATAAGAACAATTTTTATAGGTTTTTTTTGGTAAAAAAAAACCAGCCCAATTAAACGATTTTGCGTAAATAGATAAATAATTTTTAGACGACATTATAAAATTTTATCTAAAACCTTTGCTGAGGAAAGAACTCCAGGTACACCTGCCCCAGGATGAGTTCCCGCACCAACAAAATATAAATTGTTATAAATTTCAGATTTGTTGTGAAACCTAAAGTAGGCAGATTGTGAGAATTTTGGTTGTATAGAAAAACCAGAACCATATTTTGTATTGAGATCTTTTTCAAAATAGTCAGGTGTCAAATAAAAATCTTCAACAATATTTTCTTTTAAGTTTGGCATTAAGTCTTTCTCCATTTTCTCTACTGCTAAATTTTTCATTTTTTCACCTTCTAACGACCAATCAATTTTTGATTGGTTATTGGGAACAGGAACTAGAACATAGAAACAATCATGTCCATCTGGTGCCATGGATTTATCAGTGGCAGTGGGTCTATGTAAATAATAACTAATATCGTTATTTAATTTTTTATTATTAAAGATGTCATCAAGGTGCTCTTTATATTTATTGCCAAATTTAATGGTGTGATGTTCAACATTATCGTAGATTTTTTTGGTTCCGAAATAATAAACAAATAAACCCATTGAATATTCCATTCTATTTTTTTTCCACTTAAACATAAAAGAATTATTACTCTGGCCATTTAACATTTTCTCATAAACACCCGGTGGATCTGCGTTACAAACAACTTTGTTAGCGCTTATTTTTTTTGAATTGTCTAATTGAACACCTGTAATCTCATTTTGGTTTGAAATTATTTGAGTCACCTCAGAACCTTTTATTACCTCGATACCTTCTTCATTCATTAATTTTTCAAAACCACTTATAATATTTCCTGTTCCACCCATAGAATAGTGAATGCCCCATTTTTTTTCTAAGTATAAAATCAATCCATATATTGAAGTTGTGGTAAATGGATTTCCACCAACTAAAAGAGGATGCATGCTCAACATTCTTCTTAATTTTTCATTTTTAATATAAGATGATACTAGTGAATATACTGACTTATAGCTTTTGAGTTTGAGTAATGCGGGTAATTGTTTCATCATCACTGAAGGCTTGTCAAAGGGTACATCAGCTAGTTCTGTAAAACCTTTATCAAAAATTTTTTTGGTGAAATTAACAAGTTTATCATATCCTTCAGCATCCTCTTTATTAATAAGCTCAATCTGTCTTTTCATTTCATTTTCGTCACCAGAGTAATTGAACTTTGATTTATCCTCA
>CACEDX010000010.1:0-48420 GCA_902558445.1 uncultured Pelagibacteraceae bacterium
GAAAAAAACAAGTTAATCAAGCTAATTTCGATGTGATTTATGATCCAACGAATAACAATAATACTGAGATTAGTTATTTAAAAAATTTTGGTAATTTCAAACTTAAAATAGATTCTAACTATAGTTTATTTAGTAAAATCCCCGATTATGGTGCAAATTTAGAAATTTCTGGTACTTTCTAGTTTGACCTATGAAAAAAATTAATAGACTAGTTTTATTTTTATTATTTCTCTTTCAGATATCAAGTTCGTATGGAGCTGTAGTTACTTTAGTAGATAATTTTCAGGTTAGTAATGGAGATGAACATACCACGGTTAGAGCTGGGCTTTCAATTAACACAGATAGAGAAGTTGGAGGTGTACAATTCAATAATGATGGAACAAAAATGTTTGTAAGATTTTATAGAGATGAGGGCGGTGAGACAGATTATAGTTTTATTGATGAATATGACCTATCCATTCCTTTTGACGCCTCTTCAGGTACTTACGCAGGAGACGATGAAAGGTGTGATTTAAATCATGGACTAATAGGGACCATAGGTCATAACCCTTTTGATTTCTATTTCAGTAACGATGGTATGTATTTTTATTTTGCAAATAGAGCAGTAGGTGGCACACTTAAAAATAACGTTCTTAGATTTGATCTTACAGTTCCTTTTGATATTTCGACTTGTAGTTATTCTCAAAGAACTGAACATCTATTGACTGATGCAAATAGAAATAACTCTTTAGCAGGTGATGATGGGTTAGTTGACTCACATAAAAATAATAGACTTATGGGTGTTTCGTTAAGCAATGATGGAAAAAAAATGTTTATCATTACATATAATGGTAAGGTTCTTGAATTTAATCTCTCTACTCCATATGATGTTACAACTTTTTCAGTGAATAATAACGCTGGTATAGATGTATCTTCACATGTAAGTAATCCCATGTCAATTGAGTTCAGTGAAGATGGTAAAAGATTTTTTGTAGCAAATCATAGTAGTCATAGAGTTGTACAAATCTCTTTAGACGCACCATTTGATACATCTTCACATACTGTTGATGGTTTTGTTAATCTTAATACTACTGGTTTTGGTAATATGGACCAAATGAGACATGCAACATTCAGTAAAAATGGATTGATGATGTATATAAGTAATGATGACTCTAGTACTACTCATTTAATTGATCAAATATACGAATTTTCATTAGCTTGTCCCTTTAATATTATTGCTGGAAAATGTCCCTCGATTACAAAGGGTGACAGAACTGGAATGGCTATTGCACAAATAGAAGTTGCAACAAGAACTATAGAACATTCAACGGACACTGCTTTAAATAGATTAAAATGGATCAGAAGAAATAAAGACCTTCAAGATTTAAGCTATCAAAACATAAAGTTAAATTTCTCAAATCAGATGTTAGCTTCTCTTTCTGAGGCAATTCAAATCTCAACAAAAGAAAAAGAAAAAGATAATGATATTTTTTATTGGGCTGAAGGAAGCTTGGCTTTTGGTAAAGTTAGAGAAACTGATACATCATCTAAGAAAAAAATCTATACTGACGGTATTACTATTGGTGCTGATAAATTTACAGTTGGTGATGGAATTAAAGGTTTGGCATTTAGGTTTAGTCAAAATGATGTAAAAGTTGGTACTGCGGGGAGCAAATTAGATGCGAATACATACAATTTAACTTATTATTCAACTGCGCCCGTAAAAGATGATAGAAGATTTTTAGACACTATTATTGGTGTTGGTGCTCTCAAATATAATATTTCAAGTATCCTAGATGGTTCAAAACTAAACGGAAATAGAAATGGTAGACAGATTTACGGAACTTTGAAAATAAAAGAAGAAATTAAAAAAGATGACCATACTTTAATACCTGCTGCTCAAATTGATTTAGGTTATACATTATTAAGTAGTTATTCTGAGAGTGGTATTTCTTCAATGAAATTTGATAAACAAAGTATTCAATCAAGAAATTTAAGATTATCTCTAGCTTCAGTTGAAGAATTAAATAATCAAAAATATAAAATGAAAAGACATGGTAAAATTGAGTATCAAGCTAATTTACATCGGTCATCTAATATCAAGTATTCTTATATAGGTGATAGTGCAAGCGGTAAGTTTGATACCAAATTAAACTCGGGAGCGTTACATAATATTAATGGTGAAGTAGGTATTGATGTAATTTATGATGATAACTTTAGTTTATTTTTTATTTATGAACTTAATGAAGCGTTAGGAAAAGGTTATACGCAAAAAATTCACTTGGCAATTGGTTATTTACCTCAAAAAAATACAAATTTTGCTTTTAAAATTGAAGGAGATGATATTTTAAAATCAAAATATATTTATACCAAAAATGTTAATGGTTTGGATATTGATTTTTATTTATTAAATAACAATGCAATGAGACCTGAAACCTTTGATGAAATTGCTTTGAATTTAAGGAAGGTTTTTTAAAATATTATTTTAAAAGTTCTTGAAGTTTATTTTCTTTCTCTAAGGCTCTCACTTCATCATAACCACCAATGTGTTGGTCATCAAAAAATATTTGAGGAATTGTTCTTTTACCATTTGCTTTCTTGATCATGTCATCTTTTGCACCCTCAACCTTTGCAACATCAATTTCTTCATAAGGTGCATTGTTTCTTGTCAGCAATCTTTTAGCCGCCTCACAGTAATTACACATGGGACCTGTATAGATTGTAATTTTTTTCATAAGTTATAGATAATCACCTTTTTTTATTTTACTAGTAATTTGTTTTCTTGAATATTCAAATTTTTTTCTGTGTTTGATACTTTTTTGATGAACTCTTTTTCTCCACAATCTAAATGAGGATGGTTTGAGAGATTTTCTCATTATCTTAATAACATCCGATTCTCGGTAGCCAGTTTTTTTTTCGATATCTTCAAAAGTGATCCTATCAGCCCAGGCTGCCCAGATGACCCAATCTGGATCTTCATGATTTGGCTCTGGATTTTTGACTCGGGTAACTGGCCTGTGACCTTTTTTTTTCATAAATCCTTTATATTTGAAAAAAATCGATAATGCATTTTTTTTAGGATCTGTTATATTGTGAATTGATAGTCCTACTTAGCCATCTTTAGCTCCCGGTTTTTTAGGACTATCTTTTTTTTTATGCTCCCCCTAGATTTTATCCTTTTTTTACAGATCATAATTTTTCTATTCATTACACCCGGAACTCCTCGGATAGTTATTATCTCTTATTCGATGAATTATGGAGTTAAAAATTGTATTTGGACAGCTTTAGGGGATGTCACAGCGAATTTATTTCAAGCAACTTTAGTAATTTTTGTTATCGGAACTTTTTTGTCGGATAATCCGAACTTTTTAAACTTTTTTAAGTGGGTCGGAATTATTTATTTAATGTATTTAGCTTATGATGTGTACAAATCTTCACCAAAAGATGTAAATTCAAAAATAATTAGCACCAAAAGTGTTTTGTCTTTTTATAAAGATGGTTTTTTAGTTGCAGGAACAAGTCCTAAGGCATGGTTGTTCTTTCCTTTAATATTTCCCCAGTTTATTGACTTTAATACTAATTATATTGTTCAATTCTTAATCTTAATAACAACTTATATTGTTTTAGATTTTATTTCTTTGATTGGTTATGCTTTGCTAGCACAAAAATTAATTACATGGATCAAAGCAAATCCAAAAACAATTAATACAATCTCAGCGAGTGTTTTAGTAATTATTGCGTTAATTATTATTGTTACACAACAATATTAAACCTATCTAAAGTTGTTTTTGCCTCTTGCAATAAAACAAAATTATTTATTTAATTAAGAATTAATTAATTAATAACAGAAGGAAATAAAATGAAAATAAACAAGATAATCTTGAGTTTTATTTCTGCAGTAGCAATTTTACTTTCAACTTCAGTTGTTTCATTTGCAAAAGTTGTTGGTGATAAAATTGTTTTAGGTGCTGCTATTTCATTAACTGGAAAATATTCATCTAATGGTGTTCATACACAAAACGGTTATAACATGGCTGTTGATAGAATTAATAGCATGGGTGGTGTTAAAGTTGGTGGAAAAACTTATAAGTTTGAAATCATTTATTATGATGATGAATCAAACCCAAAAAGAGCAGCTCAATTAGCAGAAAGATTAATCTCACAAGATGGTGTTGAGTTTATGCTTGGGCCTTATAGTTCAGGTTTAACAAAAGCAATTGCACCTGTAACAGAAAAATATGGTGTACCAATGGTGGAAGCAAATGGTGCGTCTAGATCTTTGTTTACTAAAGGTTACAAATATCTATTTGCAGTTTTAGCTCCAGCTAACTTATATCTTGATGTAGCTATTAGAACAGCAGTTGAGTTAAATGGTGGAAAAGGTGTAAGAATTGCACAAGCATTTGAACAAGATGCTTTTTCACAAGACGTAAGATTAGGGATTTTAGATGCAGCAAAAGAAACTGGATCTGAAATTATAATCGACGATAAGCTGCCAAAAGAGCTTAACGATATGGCTGCAACATTAGTTAAAGTAAAACAAATGAAGCCAGACGTTCTTGTGGTATCAGGACACACAAAAGGTGCATTAACTGCAATCAGACAAATTGCTGAAATGAAAGTTGATGTTCCAATGTTAGCAATGACACATTGTGATGCTGCGAAATTATCAAAACAACATGGTAAAAATTCTCAGTATGCATTATGTGCTTCTCAATGGCATAAAACACTAACTTATAAAGATAACTTCTTTAAAGATGGTATGACGTATGCGGCAGATTTCCAAAAAGAGTTTGGATATGATCCGCCATATCAATCAGCAGAGTCATCTGCAGCATTGTTAGTGTTCAAAGATGCTTTTGAAAGAGCGAATTCTTTCGATCAAAAGAAAGTAAGAGATGCTCTTGCAGCAACCAACATGCAAACATTCTATGGAAATATTAAGTTCGCACCGGGTGGTCAAAATGTTGACAAGCCGATGGTACTTTTCCAAGTAATGTGTGATGGCGCTGGGAAATGTGAAAATAAAGTTGTAGCTCCATTAAAGTGGGCTTCAGCTAAATTGATTCACCCAATTCCTAAGTGGTCTGACAGATAATAACAAATCTTTAAATACCCCCTAAATTCTAGGGGGTATTTTTTTTAGAGGCAAATTATGGATTTCATGGTTTTTCAGTATCCGATGATAACTGTTCAAGCTTGCTTGGATGGGATACTGCTTGGAATTTTGTTTGCGTTAATTGCTTATGGTATGGCTTTGCAATGGGGAGTGATGAATATCATAAACATTGCACAAGGTGATTTAGTAATTCTTGGTGGTTATATTGCATACTTCATGTATCTTTATGGAATTCATCCAGCATGGGGGGTAATTGTATCCCCAATAATAATGTATTTTGTTGGTGTCGGAATTTATAAATTAGTAATCAATAAAGTCGTTGATAGAGACTTGTTTATCTCAATTCTTGCCACATTCGGTATAAGTATTCTTTTTATGCAACTAATGAACTTTGCATTCGGTGCAGATGTTGTCTTAGCAAATTCAGGTTATGGCACGACATTTTTATTTGATAGTGCAGTAGTTTTACCAAACTCAAAAATATTTTCAGCATTCGTTAGTATTGTTTTTGCTATTGGTTTAGTAATTTATATGAAAAAATCAAAACTTGGTCGAGCTATCAGAGCAACAGCTCAAAACGCAAGAGCTGCAAAGATTTTAGGTGTAGATACAGAAAAAGTTTATGCAGCAACTTTTGGGTTAAATGCTGCTCTATGTGGTGTTGCTGGAGCGTTGATTTCAATAACTTTTACGATTCATCCTTATATGGGATTACCATATACAATTAGATCATTCATGATTGTTATTGTTGCTGGACTTGGCAACTTACCTGGAGTTGCAATGTCAGGTATGGGTCTTGGTGTATTTGAAGAGTTTGCTGACTATATATTAGGTACAGAATTTAGAATAGGTTCAGTGTTTTTATTATTAGTTTTAATTCTTGTTTATAGAAGATTTAAACTTTCAAGAAAAAGAGAGTATTTAAAATAATGAGCAAAAATGTCTTATTATATGCTGCAATTTTAATATTTGGACTCGTTGCACCTTTTGTGTTTCCAGCATTTAAAGTTCAATTATCCATTTTATGTGTATTGATTGTTTTAGCTACCACTTGGAATATTCAGGGTGGTGAAATGGGATATAACACATTTGGAAATATTCTTTTCTATGGTTTAGGAATGTACTTATGTGCTTCAGTGCAAGTGGGTATGTTTTTTCCTTTAGCAGAGTGGACAGAAAGTGGAGGAGAAAAAACCTTTGTACATACCCCCACACAATTCTTTCAAGGAATGGCAGCTGGACTTGTAGTAGCCGCAGTTGTACCAACTATTGTTGCAGGATTAATTGGTTATGCCATCTTAGGACTTAGAGGACATTACTTTGCAATTTGTACTTTAGGTTTAGGAGTTGCTGCAGGAGAAATTTCTGGTGGTATAGAGATTATTGGAGCAGGACAAGGTTTTACTACACCACCTTTTCCAAACGTTGGTGGTCTAGAGGCAAGAGGAGAATTCTTTTATTTTTTAAGTTTTGGTGCGCTTGTCCTTACATTCATAGCAGTGAGAGCGATTTACTCAACGCGTTTTAGATTAATTCTTAATGCCATCAGGGATAATGAGGATAAAGCTGAGGCAATGGGAATTGAGACAATGAAATATAAAATAATTGGTTGGATGGTATCAGCATTTTTTTGTGGTTTAGCAGGAGGTATCATGGGCGGACTTGTTGGTTATATAGACTCAACAGATGTTGCATTTGATGGAAGAGAGATGGGGGTATTTATGGTTTTGATGGCAATCCTTGGCGGTAAGGGAACTTTGTGGGGACCTGTGATTGGAGCTACTGTATTTCATATTTTCAAAGAAGGATTTTGGACATTCTTTTTAGGGTGGCAGTATGTTGCTTTAGGAGTTTTGATTGTTGTTATCGTCATTTATTTCCCAGAGGGAATTATGGGATGGTTGAGAGAAAAATACCCTGAACGATTTGGTGAAGTTGTTGATGAGGCTGATCGAAAAGCACAGGTAGAATTGAAATGAGTATTTTAGAAGTAAATAATGTAAGTAAATCTTTTGGTGGTGTTAAGGCTAATGTTGACATTTCAATGTCAGTAGAAAAGGGAAAAATATTTGGACTAATTGGTCCAAATGGTTCAGGAAAAACAACTTTATTTAACTCCATTGTTGGTACCTATCCAATAGACCAAGGTTCAATAAAATTTAATGGTAAAGAAGTATCTGAATTACCAGTTCCTGTAATTGCTAAACTTGGTTTATTAAGAACTTTTCAACAAACAAGAATTTATGGAAAATTAAATTGTGTAGATAATATGTTAATTAGTCACAAAGGTAGTGATGAAAGTATATTAAAAATATTCTCAAAAATTCCGCAAGATCTAACAGAAAAAGCAGAAAACCTTTTAAATTTTGTCGGACTTTATCAGAAAAGAAAATTAAGAGCTGGTGATTTATCTTTTGGTCAGCAAAAATTACTTGAGTTGGCAATGGCTTTGATGAATGAACCAGAAATGCTTTTATTAGACGAACCAACGGCAGGTATTAACCCAACTCTAATTAATGGAATAATAGACAGACTAATTAAAGTAAACCAAGATTTTGGGATAACTCTTTTAGTTATCGAACATAATATGAGGGTTATTATGCAATTAGCAGAAAGTATTTATTGTTTAGCTCACGGCAAAATGTTGGCTAATGGAACACCGGATGAGATTAAAAATGATAAAAGAGTAATCGATGCATACCTGGGAGCACAATAATGTCTAATCAATACGAAGTATTAGGAAAAGCACCTCAAGCAGATGATTTAAAAAAACTTTCACCTAATGACATTCATCTTACGATTAAAAATATGAATGCTGGTTATGGGAAAATGGAAATTTTACATAATTTTGATCTTTATGTTAGCAAGGCTCAATCACTTTGTTTAATAGGGCCAAATGGTGCTGGTAAATCAACTATTCTCCATTCAATTTATGGATTTACCAATATTTTTTCTGGCAAAATAGAAATTGATGGAAAAGAGATAACCAATTTATCACCAGCTGAAAAATTGAAATCAGTTGGTATAGCATATATTTTACAAGATAATTCTGTTTTCCCTGATATGACAGTTGAGGAAAACCTTTTGATGGGTGGATTTATCAAAGATAAAACAGAGGAGTCATTTCAAGAAGCTGAAAGAATTCTTGAGAAGTATGAAAGATTAAGAAATAGAAGAAATCAACCTGCAAAAGTTTTGTCTGGTGGTGAAAGAAGGTTATTGGAAATTTCAAGAGCGCTTGTTATGAAACCATCAGTTTTATTAGTTGATGAACCTTCGATTGGCTTAGAGCCAAGATATATTGAAATGGTATTTGAAATTTTAAGAGACCTTCAACAAAATGAAAAAAAAACGATTATCCTTGTTGAGCAAAATGCAAAGAAAGGTTTAGAGTTTGCTGACATTGGTTATGTTTTGGTATCAGGACAAACTGCAATAGCAGGTAAAGGAGATGAACTCTTAAATAATCCTGATGTTGGACGCCTATTCCTGGGCGGTTAATGATTGATTCAAAATATTTTTTGAAAGGTTTCGCATCTATCAAAGGTGTTGGAAGTCCAGCTATAGCCTTGGGAGCTAGCTTTATAGCAATTGGAGCTCTTTTAAAAAATATTGGCTTTACAATTCAAGAAAGTCTTTTTTCAACTTTTTTAACTTACGCATTACCTGGTTCATTAGTGATGGCAGAGTCACTTATAATTGGATCATCATTAATAAATATCTTCATTGCTGTTTGGTTAGTAAATGCAAGATTGTATCCAATGACAGTTTCCTTAATGCCTTTGTTGATGCACCAAACACAACCTAAATGGAAATATTATTTATCATGTCACTTCATTGCCGTCTCATCGTGGCTAATAATGAAAGATAATTATGAACAAATAAAAAAAGAAGCAAGGATAGATTTTTGGATTGGTATTGGTACAGCAACCTGGTCAGTAGCAATTTTTTCAACATTTATTGGCTATATTGCTTCAGACTTTTTAAATAGAGATATGTTAATTGGGTTAGCAATAATTAATCCAATTTATTTTACTTGTATGATGGTGGGGGCGATGAAAACTATTAAAATTAGTTTATCAATCATCCTTGGTGCAATTTTAGGTCCAGCTTTTTATTTTATCTCTCCAGAGTGGTGTATTTTATTTGGTGGTTTTGTAGCTGGAACAATTGCATTTTTTATTGGAGAAATTAATGACAGGTAATATTTTTTTAGTAATTTTAATAACTTCTTTAGCGACATTTTTGTCTAGATTTTTAGGTGTTGTAAGTTCAGAAAATATTAAAGAAACTTCCAAAATATTTAGATGGTTTAATTGCTTGGCATACTCAACGTTGGCAGCATTAATAGCTAGGATTGTAATTTTCCCATCAGGACTATTATCTGAGATAGATTATTTAGTAAGACTTATTGTAATAATTTTATCAATCGGGCTATTTTTTATAACCAAAAAAAATTTAGTTTACCCAACAATTTTCTCTGCTATCATACTTACACTTTTTAGTAGTTACTTATGATAGAAAAAATTGATGGATTTGAAATTTATGAAAATAAAAAATCTCCAAGAATAATAAACATAGATATTGGGGATGATATTTTAAATAAACTTATCTTTCCTTTTAATAAGTTTGATATTACTGCATTAGAATATAAACCATTTACCAGATTTACTATCGCGAAAAGTTTAGATGATTTAAGTAATAATAAATTATCTAGATTAATTAATAAAATTATTAGAGATCGAAATACTGGATGTTTTATTATTAAACCTAAAAATTTAATATCTAAAATTGATGATAGTTTTTTAGTAAAACTTTCAACTGCTGTTGCGCATCTAGTTGGGAACCCTAATCATGATGCAATGGCTGGTAAATATTATGCTAGATTTCATGTTAAGCATGAGGACAAAAGTGACTCTTATTTAAGAAAGGCTTATAAAAACATGGATCTACATACTGATGGAACCTATGTAAAAGAAAAAACTGACTGGTTGTTAATGTCAAAAATAGAGGAAAAAAATGTTGAAGGTGGGGAAACTGCCATGCTTCATCTCGATGATTGGGAGCATTGTGATGAATTATTTAATGATCCTGTCGGAAAAGAAAATTTTCTTTGGGGTTCTCCGAAAAGTAAAAATATAGATTATAAAGTTGAACATCCAGTATTTTCATCTGATAAAGATGGAAGAGCACAAATTTCATATATTGATCAATTTCCAGAACCTAAAAATATGAAACAAGGTACTTTTTTACAAAAATTATCTGATAGTTTAGAGGAAAGTAATAAGAAGATTATAACTAAACTTCCGGTGGGATCATCTGTAGTAGCAAATAATTATTTTTGGCTTCATGGCAGAAAAGCCTTTAAAGAACATAAAGATTTAAGTAGAGAGTTGTTGCGAATTAGAGGTTCTTTTTTTATTAATTAATATAAATTAATCACTAAAAGATATTTATGAAATTAGGTTTTATAGGAACTGGAAAAATAACATCTTCGGTTATATCTGGAATATGTTCTTCAAAAATTAATTATAAAAAAATATTTATTTCATCACGAAATAGTCTTATTGCAAAAGGACTAAAAAAAAGGTTTAAAAAGATATTTATTGAAAGGGATAATCAAAAAATTGTTGATAATTGTGATTGGATTTTTTTGGCGGTCACACCAACAGTTGGTCAGAAAATTATTAAAAATTTAAGATTTAGATCTAGTCAAACAATTATAAGTTTTATCTCAACTATAAATCTCTCAGAACTTCGAAAAATGATAAAAGTAAAAGTTGACTTAGTAAGAGCTATTCCACTTCCGCCAATTTCTCTTAAAAAAGGACCAGTGCCTATTTGCCCACCAAATAGAAAGGTTAAAAATTTTTTTAATAAAATTGGATCTACTATTGAAATTAAAAATGAAAAATTATCAATTAATTTTTGGTCAACGTCAGGGATGATGGCATCTTATTATGAAATATTAAATGTAATGAGTACTTGGTTGATAAAAAAAGGTATCAAAAGATCTGATGCACAGAAATATATAACAACTTTATTTTTGGCTTTATCCGAAGATGCAGTTGTAAATTCAAAAAAAGATTTAAAATATTTAGTTAAAGAATCTCAAACTCCAAAAGGTTTAAATGAACAAGGTTTAAAAGAAATGAGTAAGAGAGGGGCCTATAAATCTGTAGTAAATACACTAAATAAAATTTACCAAAGACTTAATAAATAATTAATGTCAGAAAATATTTTAGAAATAAACAATCTATCAAAATATTTTGGTGGATTAGCAGCAGTATCAGATTGTTCACTTAAAGTTAAGAAGGGAACTATAACTGGAATAATCGGTCCTAATGGATCAGGAAAAACTACCTTATTTAATTTGATTGCTGGAAATCTAAAATGTTCAGCTGGTAGTGTCATGTTTAACAACGAAAATATAACTGATGTACCTGCTTATGAATTATTTTCAAAAGGTTTACTTAGAACCTTTCAAATTGCACATGAATTTACAAATCTATCAGTTTTAGAAAATTTAATGATGGTTCCTGGTAATCAGTCAGGTGAACAATTGATAAATGCTATATTTAAACCCTCATTAATCATGAAAGAAGAAAATATTATTAAGCAAAAAGCCATTGAAGTTATAGAGTTTTTAAATTTAGGACATTTAAGAAATGAGCTAGCAGGAAATTTATCTGGTGGTCAAAAAAAATTATTGGAGCTTGGTCGAACAATGATGGTCGATGCAAAGTTAGTTTTGTTAGATGAAGTGGGCGCAGGTGTGAATAGAACACTGCTCAAAGATCTTGGTACAGCGATTGAAAAACTAAATAAAGAAAAGGGATATACATTTTGTATGATTGAACATGACATGGATTTCATAGGAAGACTATGTGATCCTGTGATTGTAATGGCTGAAGGATCAGTATTATTTGAAGGTTCAGTGGAAGATGCAAAAAAAGACGAAAAAGTAATTGAAAGTTATTTAGGCAGGGGATCAAAAATTAAAGATAATTGACAATGGCATTTTTTGAGGGAAATAAGATGACTGGTGGATATGGAAACGGTCCAGATATTATTAATTCGTGCTCAGTGAATGTCGACAAAGGTGAAATTGTTTCAATCTTAGGTCCTAATGGTGCTGGAAAATCAACAGCAATGAAAGCAATGCTAGGTTTATTAAATTTAAAATCTGGCTCAGTAATTATTGATGGTAAAGATATTACACAATTATCTCCACAAGATAGAGTTAAGTCAGGAATTTCATTTGTACCTCAAACGAAAAATGTTTTTGCAGGAATGACTGTTGAGGAAAATTTAGAAATGGGAGCCTTCTTAATTAATGAAAGTTATAATTCAGTAATCAATGAGATCTATGAGTTGTTTCCAATATTAAGTGAAAAAAGAAATCAATTAGTTGGTGAATTATCAGGAGGGCAAAGACAACAAGTTGCACTTGGTAGGGCACTAATGATCAAACCATCAGTTTTAATGTTAGATGAACCAACCGCAGGAGTTTCACCAATTGTAATGGATGAATTGTTTGATCATATTGTAAAAGTTAAACGTACAAATGTTGCAATACTAATGGTCGAACAAAATGCCAAACAAGCACTAACTATTTCAGATAGAGGTTATGTATTGGTTACAGGAGAAAATCGTTATTCAGGATCAGGAAAAGAATTACTAAATGATCCAAGAGTAAGAAGTTCATTTTTAGGCGGTTGATATGGATTATATAAACGCGATTGTACTTTTATTAAATTATATTTTTGTACCAGCATTAGCTTATGGATCTCAATTAGCTTTAGGAGCAATTTTTGTAACGTTGATATATGGGATCTTAAGGTTCGCAAACTTTGCTACAGGAGATATGATGTCTTTTGGAACCATGGTTACAATTTTATTTACATGGTATTTTCAATCTTTAGGAATAAGTTTGGGCATTTTACCTACCGCTCTTATCGCAATCCCTTTTGCTATTATATTTATGGTTGGTTATATGCTTTTGATAGATAAATTTGTTTTTAAATATTATAGAGTAAGTAAAAGCCCCCCTGTTCAACTAGCAATGGTGAGCATTGGAGTAATGTTCGTCACGCAAGCAGTTGTTCGAATAATCATTGGTCCATCTGATAGGAGATTTTTTGATGGTGAAAAATTTTTGATTAAAGCTGGTGAGTTTAAAGAAATGACAGGTCTTAACGAAGGTCTAGCAATCAAATCCACTCAAGTAATTACGATTGTTGTAACATTAATTTTAGTTTCAGCTCTTTTTTGGTTTTTAAATAAAACAAAAACAGGAAAAAGTATGAGAGCTTATTCTGATAATGAAGATCTTGCATTGTTGTCTGGAATAGATCCAAAAAAGATTGTTATGATTACATGGATAATAGCTGGAGTTTTAGCTACAATTGGTGGAGCATTATATGGTTTAGATAAAAGTTTTAAACCATTTACTTATTTCAATAATATGCTCCCAATTTTTGCTGCAGCTATTGTTGGTGGTATAGGAAATCCTTTTGGTGCATTTTTAGGTGGATATGTAATCGCATTTTCTGAAATTCTTTTAACTTATGCTTATAAAAAATTTTTCATGTATCTATTGCCTGAAAGTTTAGAGCCAAATACTTTAGTACAATTACTATCAACAGATTATAAATTTGCAGTATCATTTTCAATTCTTGTCATTGTACTGCTTTACCGACCATCTGGAATTTTTAAAGGGAAAATATTGTGAGAAAAAATTTAAATGTAATTGCAGCTTATACTATAATGATGGGATTAATTATTCTTGTTGGTATTTTTCAATCTTGGAATATAGCTTTATCAATTTTTAACCTTTGTTTAATTTCAGCTGTCATGACAATGGGCGCTAATATTCAATGGGGTTATGCTGGTCTTATTAACTTTGGTATAATGGGATATACTGCCCTTGGTGGTTTAGCTGCAGTTTTAATCTCTGTTGATCCCGTTCAAGAAGCATGGAGCGCGGGTGGATCTAATATTCTTTTAAGTCTTTTACTAATAATAGGGATGGTGTTAGCTGTTAGATACATATTAAAAAAATATGAAAAATCAAAAGTTAGAACTTATATCATTGCAACTATTATAATTGCAGGAATAATAATTATTAGATTTGTATCTGAACCGGGGATTGAAGCAATAGAGGAAGTAGATCCTGCAAAAACAGGATTTCTTGGTGGATTTGGTCTTCCAATTATTTTTTCTTGGATCGTTGGTGCTCTGTTTGCGGGTGGGTTAGCATTTATAATTGGTAAAGTTGCTTTAGGTTTAAGGGCAGATTATTTGGCTATAGCCACCTTATTAATATCAGAAATCGTTATAGCAATAATTAAACACGAAGATTGGCTCACCAGAGGTGTTAAAAATGTTATCGGATTGAAGCGCCCTGCACCTTATGAGGTTAATTTACAACAGACTGATTGGTTTATAAATTTAGTAGAAAGATTTAATTTAAGTAAATTGAATTTAATTACAGATTTAACTGAAAGACAAGCTGCTCTAAATCAATTTGTCATTGAAGCATCATCAACTTTTGTAAAACTTTGTTATTCAGGTTTGTTTTTAATTGTTGTTATCATTCTATTAATTCTAACTCAAAAAGCTCTTTATTCTCCGTGGGGTAGAATGATGAGAGCTATTAGAGATAATGAAGAGGCAGCGAATGCGATGGGCAAAAATGTGGTGAAACAACATTTACTAATTTTTGTTTTAGGTTCAGCTATAGTTGGAATTGCTGGCGCTATGTTGGTAACCCAAGATGGATTATTTACTCCAGGCAGCTACAGACCTATGCGTTATACTTTTTTAATTTGGGTGATGGTCATAGTAGGTGGAAGTGGAAATAATTTTGGTGCAATTTTGGGAGGCTTTGTGGTTTGGTTTTTATGGATTGAGTCAGCACCTATTGGATTATATTTAGTTAATTTAACAACAGCTGGTTTAGCTGACACTCACTTTTTAAAAGTTCATTTAATTGAAAGTGTCCCATATTTTAGATTTTTGATGATGGGAATAGGCCTGTTATTGATAATGAGATATAGACCAAAAGGTATACTTCCAGAAAAAATAGAAATAAAATAAGAAAGATGAAATATATAATTTTAGGTGCAGCTTTTGCTTGGGCTTTATATATGGCTGATAAATATTTATTTTTTTAAAAAAACCCCCAACATAAAAATGTCAGGGGTTTTAATTTTAAGATAAATTATCTTTGTTTTTTAGTTTTGAATTTTCCGCCTTTAACTTCTTGTTCTAAGAAAGAACCTTCAGCTTCACCGACGCTAGTAAAAGTAACACCTGTTGCACCTTCGTAGTTCACTTTTTTACCTTTAGCTAATAAATCTAAACCTTTTTTAAGTTCACCTGGATAAATTTTTGTTCCAGGACCGTTTGCAACATCCATCACATTTTTTGCAATTGATGCTCTATCAGCTGAATTACCTGCTTGCATTGCTAAAACAATTAAAGCAGCTGCATCATATGATTCACCAGTGTATGGACCAGAACTATCAATACCAGCAGCTTTTGCTACACCAGCAAAAACTCCAGCACCTTTTCCAGTTGATCCAGGCATTGAACCAAAAGACTTTCTTAAATCTTTTCCAAATGCATCAACTAATGATTGCCCGATCATACCATCTGACAAAATGAATCTATCAAATGCACCAGAGTCTAAAGAAGCTTGAATAATACCTTTTCCACCTTGGTCTAGATATCCAATAACAGCTACTGCATCACCACCTGCTGAAGCTAGTGTTGCAACCTCAGAAGAATAATCTGCTTTTCCATCTTCATGAGCATTTACTGTAGTTACTTTTATTCCGTGAGCTTCTACTGCTGCTTTATAAACATCAGCTAAACCTTTACCATAATCGTTGTTTGTATAAGTAATAGCTACACTTTTTACTTTTCTATCTTTAGTGATATCTGCAAGAATTTGTCCACCTCTTGCATCTGATGGAGCAGTTCTGAAGAAATACCCTTTATCATCTAGAGTTGTTAATCCTGGAGATGTTGCAGAAGGTGAAATCATTACCACACCATTTGGTACAGCAACATTTGATGCAATAGCACCTGTTACACCTGAACAATCAGCACCCATGATTGCAGCAACACCTTGTGCAATAACACCTTCAGCTGCCGCTGTCGCTGCTGCTGAGTCAACACAAGTTGAGTCTGCTCTTACTACTGAAATTTTTTCTCCACCTAATAGTGAACCTGAGTCAGATGCTTCTTTAAAAGCAAGTTCTGCAGATGCAGCCATAGCAGGCGTAAGAGATTCTATAGGACCAGTGAATCCTAAAATTATTCCCATTTTTACTTCTGCAAAAACATTTGTTGTAAAACTTGATACAAATATAAATGCAGCAATAATTAATTTTCTCATTATATTCCTCTATTTGTTAACATTTTATAAAGGCTAAATTAAATCCTATTTATGTAGATTTTCAACCGCCAAATTATCTTTTTTATAATGTCTTTATTTAAACTAGACTGATTATTAAAGATTTTAAACGATTTTAATGAAGTCTAATAAAATTCAACCACAATTTATAAAAAAATATAATCCTAGAATAGGATTAATTGCTTTAGCTACAGATTTCATAATTGAAAAAGACTTTATCAAAATAATTAAAGATAAAGATATAGATTTTTTTGTTAATAGAATTGAATGTTACAATCCATTATCAAAAGAAAATTTAGTTAAAATGTCCGAAAAAGTTACAGATGTTACTAAAAATATTTTACCAGATGAAAACATAGATTGTGTTGTATACGGATGTACCTCGGGAACTATAGCTGTTGGACATGATACCATCGAAAGAAAAGTTAAAGCGGCGAAACCAAAAGCAAAAATTACAACACCAAGCACTGCAGCTTTAAAGGCATTAAAAAAGTTAAATATAAAAAAACTAGCAATATTTACCCCTTATAGTAAAAAATTGAATGATGAGATTATAGATTATTTTTCAAGTCAAAGTTTTGATATTGTTGCTAATGCTTATCTAGATATTGCAGCTGACTATGATATTGGAAAAGTAGATCAAAACTTTTTATTTAAAACTTTATCACAAATTGAAATTAAAAATGCTGATGCCTTATTTATTTCGTGCACAGCTTTACCAGTTTTAAATTTAATTGAAAGATTAGAGAAAGAATTAGGTAAGCCTGTCATTACAAGCAATCAATCATTAATCTGGGATACTTTAGAAAGTATTGGAATGAATAAAGATATTCAAGGATTTGGAAAATTATTTAATTTAGATCGATGAGTCTTTTTACAAAAGAAGAATATAGGAATAGATTAAAAAAAGTTCAAAAAATGATGCAAGATAAAGGCATCGAATTGTTAATTTCTCATGATACGAATAACATAAATTACTTAACAGGTTATGATGCTTGGTCTTTTTATTATGCACAATGTGCAATAGTTCATGTCAATGCTGATGAACCTTTATGTTTTGTTAGAGATCAAGATGCAGGGGGAGCTTATCTAAAAACATATTTAAAAAGGGAGAATATAATCGTATATGATGAACACTACATTCACACTTGGCCTAAGCATCCTTATGATTATTTAGTAGACATAATTAAGAATAAAAAATGGGACAAGCTTTCTATTGGTTTAGAGATGGATGCACATTATTTTACCGCATTCTGTTATCAGAAAATTAGAGATGGTTTACCCAATGCCAAAATCATAGACTCTGAAAGATTAGTTAATTGGGCTCGTCTAGTAAAATCAAATACTGAAATAAATTTTATGAAATCTGCTGCAAAAATTTCAGAGGTTGGAATGAAAAAAGCTTACGAAGTAATAAGTCCTGGGGTTAGACAATGTGATGCTGTTGGAGAAATTCAAAAAGCTTTGTTTTATGGAACCTCTGAATTTGGCGGAGAATACGCCAGTATTGCAACATTGCTTCCTACCGGAAAAGGAACATCTGCATCACATCTAACCGCCACACAAGATAAATTTATTGATGGTGAGGCTACAATTGTTGAACTTTCTGGAGTGTATAAGCGTTATCATGCACCGATGGCCAGAACTATTTTGCTTGGAAAACCTGATCAACTTAAAATTGATACGATGAAAAAAACAATTGAGGCGCTTCAAGCTGGAATTGATGCAACGAAACCTGGAAATACTGTAGATCACGTTGCTCAAGCATTTTGGAAAATATTAGATAAATATGGAATAGAAAAAAAATCTAGGACAGGTTATTCGATTGGAATTGGTTATCCCCCAGATTGGGGAGAACATACTTTAAATATTTATAAAGGCGACATGACAATTTTGGAGCCAAATATTTGTTTTCATATGATAGCGGTTATGCAATTTGGTGAATGGGGTGTTGAAGCATCAGAGGCAATTAGAGTTACAGATCAAGGAGCAGAATTATTTTGTAATATGTCTAAAGAACTTCACGTTAAAAGCTAGTTATTAAAGGTTGAAATTTATTCTTACAAATGTTTAAAAGTTGATTAAAATTATGGCTCTTAAAAAAGATTTCGTCAAATTTGATAAAGTAGATAAAAGCTATGACGGCAAAGTTTTAGTTGTTAAGGATCTTCAATTAGATATCGAAGAAGGTGAGTTTGTAACTATGTTAGGACCCTCAGGTTCTGGAAAGACAACTTGCTTAATGATGCTGGCGGGATTTGAAACACCAACAAATGGTGAAATATATTTAGATGGTAAGGCTATCTCAAGTATACCTCCACATAAAAGAGGTATTGGAATGGTGTTCCAGAATTATGCGCTATTTCCTCATATGACAGTTTATGAGAACCTTGCATTTCCATTAAGAGTTAGAAAAATTCCAAAAGATGAGGCAGATAAAAAAATTGATAAGGCGTTATCAATGGTTTCACTTCAAGGTTTCGCATCAAGGATGCCAGGGCAATTATCAGGCGGTCAACAACAAAGGGTGGCTGTGGCAAGGTCATTGGTATTTGACCCTCAGCTAGTTTTAATGGATGAACCTTTGGGAGCTTTAGATAAAAATTTAAGGGAGAGTATGCAATATGAAATCAAACACATACATGAAAACATTGGGGTGACTGTTGTTTATGTAACTCATGATCAAAGTGAAGCATTAACTATGTCTAATCGTATTGCTGTTTTTAATGATGGAAAAGTTCAGCAGCTTTCAAGTCCGGATGAGCTTTATGAAAAACCTGTGAATTCTTTTGTTGCTGAATTTATTGGAGAAAATAATACCTTCGTGGGTGAGGTTTCAGATATTTCAGGTGGTAAGTGTAAGGTTAAAATAGCTAACACAGATATACTCGCGAATCCTATTTCTGTTAAAGGTAAAGGTGAGAAAACTAAGATCTCTTTAAGACCTGAAAGAGCGTTAATTAATCCAAGTGATCAAATGGACAATATACATTCTGGAAAGATTGAAGAAGTAATATATCACGGAGATCATACAAGAGTTAGAATAAATCTTTTAGGCAACAATCAATTTATTTTAAAGGTCCCTAATAGTTCAGCCAATTTGGATATCAAGCTTGGCAAAGATATCAAGATAGGTTGGAACAGTGAAGATGCTAGAGCGTTAGATCCTTCTTAGAACACCAATATATTGCTAAATTAACTAAAATGGGCTGTTGACTCTCATTATCGATCTTGTTGTAATTGATTTTTATAAAAAACGTTTAAACGGAGGAAAAATGAAAAAACTAAGTAAAGTATTACTAGCTATTTCTTTTGTACTTTCACTAACTACTTCAGCATTTGCAACAACAGTAACTGCAGTGTCATGGGGTGGGGCTTATACTGAGTCTCAAAAGTTAGGTTATGGTGATCCTACAGCTAAAAAACTTGGCATAAATATTGCCTGGGTTGACTATTCTGGTGGATTATCAGAGATTAAAGCACAAAAAGAAGCTGGTAAAATCACGTGGGATATAATCGACGTGTTTGCAATGGATACTATTACTGGATGCGATGAAGGATTATTTGTTGAATTTGATTTCGATAAAGACTTCCCACCAGCTCCAGATGGAACTCCAGCAAGTAAAGATTTCTTTACTGCAATGCCTAGTAAGTGTGCTGTAGGAAATATTTTATATTCTTGGAATTATGCTTATAACACTAATAATGTTAAAGGTACTCCAAAGACTATCAAAGATTTCTTTAACACAAAGAAATTTCCTGGAAAAAGAGCTATCTACAAAAGCGCTTTAACTAACTTAGAGATCGCTTTAGCAGCAGATGGTATTAAGCCAGGTAAAGGCGGAGCAAAAATCTACAAAGCTTTAGAAACAGAAAAAGGTGTTGAAAGAGCAATGAATAAGATCAAAGAATTATGCACAGACCCTAAAGGTGGATGTGTATTTTGGTCTGCAGGTGCTCAACCACCAGAACTGTTAGTATCAGGTGAAGTAGTAATGGCTACTGGTTGGAATGGTAGATTCTTCAATGCTGAAATTGGAGAAGGTGCACCAATCAAACAAGTTTGGGATGGCCAAGGTCTTGACTACGAATATTTCGTACAAGTTAAAGGTGGACCAAACGATGCTAATGGTATGGCTAAAAAAGCTTTAGCTATGATGACTAGCACAGAGATGTTAGCAGGAAGTGCCAAATACATCGCATATGCTCCTTGGAGAAAATCTTCAATTGGTATTATGGAAAAAGGTGAGCCTTGGTATAAAGATGGTAAGACTAACATGGTACCACAAATGCCAACTGCACCAGCTAACACTAAAAACTACTTCCTAGTAGATCCAATTTTCTGGGCTGATAACGGCACAGAACTTGGTGAAAAATGGGAAGCTATGAAAGCTGGTCTATAATTTAAGTTTTAAACAACTTAATTATATATTATAATTTAAGGGCGGTTATTACTAACCGCCCTTTTTATTTATGAGCTCTGAAACAAAACAAATTTTAACAACAGATGGGATACCTTTAGAGGTAAGTCTTAAAAAGGCAGAGAGAAAGAATAAGATCAAAGCTTTCCTACTTGTTGCTCCTTTATTGTTATTTTTAATAATTACTTATGTTTTTCCAATAGGTGATATGTTGTTCCGAAGTGTTGACGATAAAATGGTAACACAAATGCTTCCAAAAACTTTTAAAGCAATGGAAACCTGGGATGGTCAAGAGTTACCTGATGAAGAAGTTTTTGCTGCTTTCCATGAGGATTTCATAAAATTAGTTGAGGATAAACGTGAGGGTAAGTTATCTACTCAGTTAAACTACACAAAAAATGGATTTAAAAGTATTATTAAAAAATTAAGAAGAAAATCAAAATCATTTGAAGAGGGAAACTACAAGGAACAAATAATGTCAGTTCACAAAAGATGGGCTAATGTTGAGTACTGGAGAGCAATTCAAAGAAGGGCTCCTGAGTTTACAGGTCAAAAATATCTAAAGGGTATGGACATGTATGTAAATGAAGAGGGAAAAATAGTAAGTGTAGAGGAAGACAGACGAATTCATAGAGTGTTATGGTTAAGAACCCTTGAAATTGCATTTTTTGTAACAGTCTTTTGTTTCTTAATGGCTTATCCTATAGCTCATCTATTAGCTACTTTACCCATGAAGTATAGTAACTTATTAATGATCTGTGTACTACTGCCGTTCTGGACTTCATTATTAGTTAGAACTGCTAGCTGGATGATTTTGTTGCAACAACAAGGAATAGTAAATGATTTCTTTGTTGGAATAGGATTAGTAGCTGACGATAATAGACCTGAGATGATGTACAACAAAACAGGAAGTTACGTTGCAATGACACAAATATTGCTGCCATTCATGGTTTTACCACTTTATAGTGTCATGAAAACTATCTCACCTAGCTTAATGAGGGCAGGAAAATCATTAGGTGGAACGCCATTTGTGGCATTTTGGAAAGTTTATTTCCCATTAACAATCCCTGGAATAGGTGCGGGCTGTTTATTAGTATTTATTTTAGCGATAGGTTATTACATCACCCCAGCCTTAGTTGGTGGTGCATCTGGAACTTTAATAAGTAACCAAATTGCTTTCCACATGAAAAGCACTCTTGATTGGAGCTTTGCATCAGCCATGGGATTAATGTTGTTGAGTGGAGTATTGGTAATTTATTGGCTTTATAACAAACTAGTTGGAATTGATAATATTAAATTAGGATAATCACGATGGCTTTACCAAAATATACTGAACCACATTATAGAGTTTGGCATTATATTTATCTTACAATTTGTGGTGCTGTTTTCTTTTTTCTAATTGCACCTTTGTTTGTAATATTCCCATTATCATTTAACGCAGAAGAATTTTTGAGTTTTTCTGATGGAATGAAGCGTCTAGATCCAGATGCATTTTCTTTAAGATGGTACAAGGATATGATTTACGGAACAAAAAATCCATGGGGATTAGCAGCTAAGAATAGTTTTATCATTGCGATTTTTGCAACAATTGGATCAGTGATACTTGGGACAGTTGCGGCTTTAGGATTGAGCAGCAGACATATGCCATATAAAGGATTAATAATGGCTGTATTAATTTCACCAATGATTGTTCCATTAATTATTTCTGGTGTTGCAATATTTTTCTTTATGGCAAAAGCGGGTTTAGCAGCAACTCATACTGGAATAGTATTAGCACATATTATATTAGGAACACCTTTTGTAGTAATTACAGTCACGGCTACTTTGTCGGGGTTTGATCATAGTGTAACTCGAGCAGCTGCAAGCTTGGGAAGTGATCCAGTAAATACTTTTATGAAAATTACCTTACCTTTAATTTTACCAGGAGTAATTTCAGGTGGGTTATTTGCATTTGTAACTTCATTTGATGAAGTTGTGGTTGTTTTATTTTTAGCAGGATTAGAAAATACGACAATCCCAATTCAAATGTGGACAGGTTTAAGAGAGCAATTAAGTCCAACAATACTAGCTGTTGCAACTTGTCTAATTATACTATCAACATTAATATTAGTGACTGCTGAGCTTTTACGAAGAAGATCTGAAAGACTCAGAGGTATTAATCGTTAGAAAAATAATTCCATGAAGATAAAGAATGTAGTGGTGATAGGGTCTGGAACAATGGGCAGTGGAATAGCAGCTCATTTGTGTAATGCAAATATACCTGTAACTCTTTTAGATTTAAAAACTGAAATAAGTGAAAATGCTAGAGAAAGAATTCACAAATCTAGACCACCTTTATTAATTGATAAATCTAAAATAAAAAATATTAAAGTTGGTAATATTGAAGATAACTTCTCAGTAGTTGAACAAGCTGATTGGGTTGTTGAGGCAGTTGTGGAGAGAATTGATATCAAACATCAAATTTATGAAAAAATTTTTAAAAGTAGAAAAGATGGTGCGATTGTTTCCTCCAACACTTCTTCAATACCTATTAAAGTTTTATCTCAAAATTTAAATAAAGAACAAAAAAAAGATTTTTGTATAACTCATTTTTTTAATCCTGTCAGATATATGGGTCTTTTGGAAATTGTTAAAAATGAAGACAATGACCTAAATAAAATAAATCAATTAAAAGAATTTTGTGAACTTGAGCTTGGAAAAGGAGCTATCGTTTGTAATGACACTCCAGGTTTTTTAGGTAACAGAGTTGGTGTTTACGCTATGCAAATAGCAATGACTGAAGCATTTAAAATGAAACTTTCTGTAGAGGAAGCGGATGCAATATTTGGGAGACCAATGGGTATTCCAAAAACAGGTGTTTTTGGGCTTTATGATTTAATTGGCATTGATCTTATGGCTGATGTTTTAAAAAGTTTTATCAAAGAGTTACCTCAAACAGATGAATTTCATGAGGTTGCAAAAGAAATTCCTTTAGTAAAAAAATTAATTGAAACTGGATATACAGGTAGAAAAGGCAAAGGGGGTTTCTATAGAATGAAGAAAACTGATAGTGGCAAAGTAATGGAAGCTATCGATCTACAAACTGGAGATTATTCTCTAAGCAAAAAAATTGACATAAAATCTGACAAAGTTGACCTTAAAGGTCTAATTAATAGGAATGATAAATATGGAGAATATGCTTGGTCTGTATTAGAAAAGATTATTAAATATGCTTCATCATTAGTGCCTGAAATAACAAAAGAATTTAATGATATTGATGAGGCTATGAGATTAGGGTTTAATTGGGCAAAAGGACCCTTTGAAATGCTAGAGGAGATTGGCGTTAAAAACTTTTTTGAAAAAGTTGAAAATTTTAAGGGCAATAATTTTTTAGAAAATTTAAGTAAAACAAAAAATGAAAATTTTTATGGTGAAAGGCAAAAATATACATCAATAGAAACTCTGGGTAAGGTCAAGAAAACAGCAACGAGTGTTGATGGAAATAGTTCAGCATCTATTTATAGATTCAATGATTATAATATAGTTGAATTTACCACCAAAGCTAATGCATTAGATTATGATTCAATGGATGCTTTAAAGAAAGCAACCGATAAGCCTTTGATTATCATTAATGAAAGCATGCAATTTTCTGCAGGCGTAAATTTAACCTATACAATGGAATTCGCTGACAAAAATGATTTTAAATCAATTGAGAAATTTATTAAATATTTCCAAGAAACATGTAAACATCTTAAGTACTCTAAACACCCAGTTATATCCGCACCATCAGGACTTACTTTAGGAGGTGGATTTGAAGTTTTAGTACAAAGTAATTTTGTTGCCTCTCATACAAATATTGTAATTGGCCTAGTAGAAACTATCGTAGGATTAATTCCAGCTGGCGGAGGTTGTAAAGAAATGTTAGCTAGATGGTTAGATACAGCAGAGGCAAAAAAAGATCCAAATTATGCACCATTAAAAGTTTTTGATATCATTGGCTATGGAAAAACAGCAGCATCACCTGTTGAAGCTGAGCCATTGAAATACTTACTGCCTGAAAATAAAAAGATTATGAATAGAAATAGTTTATTAGAGGTTTCAAAAAAAATCTTGAATGAAAACAAAGATTTTAAAGCACCTAACGAACTTCAGTTTAACTTGCCTGGGAAAGCGGTTATTGGAGAAATGCATAAAATTTTAGAAAAACTCTATAATGATAAAGTAATTTTAGATCATGGGGTAGAGGTTGCAAAAGAATTAGCTTTTGTCTTAAGTGGTGGAGACACGACTATGGATAAAGTGTTGACAGAAGATGATTTATTTAAATTAGAGCTAGATGCCTTTATGAAATTAATTGAAACTAAAAATACTCAAGACAGGATTAAACACACCTTGGCTACTGGTAAACCTTTAATTAACTAACATTTTAATAGAATTTATAAAGTCAGGCCTTAGAACATACTCAGATTTATTTTGATATTTTATTTTTTCTAGTGCTTCTATCCCATAAATTACTTTCCCAATCGGTGTATATTCACTCTCATATAATGGCTCATCTTTGAGTGTGATGAAAAATTGACTATCTTCAGTATTATACTTTTGTGTTCTTGCAAGACCTACACTTCCTCTTTCATAGTAAAATGGAACATCTACTTCTGAGTTTATGGTTCCTAATCCTGATTGTCCTGTTCCGATTTTTCCATAATCAATGTTTCCTTTTTTACCAAATTCCAAATCACCTGCCTGTACAAGACTGTCTTTAATTACTCTATGAAATGCAACATCGTCATAAGCTTTAGACCTCACCAATGTTTTAAATCTTTCAACCGCGTTTGGAGAAATATTTGGATATAATTCAATAATTACATTACCGCATTCAACGTTCAAAATTGCAATATTATTTGGCTTATCAAAAGAAATTTTTTCTGGATTATAATTTTTAACAAATAAGCATTTATTCTTTATCAAAAAAAAAGAACTTAGAGAAAAAATAGCTAAAGATATTAAGAAAAAAAAAATTATCTTTTCTGACTTTGAAGCTTTAATTTTTTTAATCATAAATCGAAATTTTGATCAATTTTAACCAAACCTGATTTGATAAAATCTATCTTTTTTTGAAGAATAGGATCAATTTGTTTTGGCAAATTCCCATGCATTAAATGAGAAAAAACTTCTGCCATATCTTCAGAAGCGGTTGATTTTGAATATTCAGTAATAAAACCATCAGTTTTAGAATAAGTATCAAGACCTATTTTTTTTGTGCAAGTAGAACATTTTGCATAATTAAAGCTATCTGAATTGAAACTTGACCAAGTTTTTTCATTAAAAATTTCCTTAAAACTATCATTGATTATATGAAAGACTTCATGATGTAATACTCTTTCAAAATATTTATTATTAAATTTAATATCAACAATAAGAGTTTTCATTACATTGTCAGGTATTCCAGCAGTATTTATTCCTGAAATTGATAAATCTTCACAAAGAACAATATACTTTAAATTTATTTTTTTTAAAAAACTTTGAGAATATCTTTTTAAATTCTTTTCTATAATTTGATACTTTTTATCTAAATCTTGTTTTGATGATTTAAAACAATTAATATTATTATCTGCCCCAATCGTAAAAGGTTGTTTAGCGTAAAGATATCTCAGACTATTAGTAGTTTTAATATTATAAATTTCTAGATTTGGGATTTTAATTAATTGATAAATCGTATCTGCTTGTACAGGAGAAATTAAAAATAAATATAATAAAATGAACTTAAATAATTTCATAATAAGTATTATTGAAGATATTCCAAATTGTGAGAATGTGATAGAGTTTTATGATGAAAAAAAAAAGTACCAAGGAACCAATCCAACCAGTAAGTGGAACCAAAGTACCACGATTTGCTGGACCCTCAACTTTTGCACGATTGCCAGAATTGAGAGATGTTGAATATTGTGACGTTGCAATAGTTGGTATTCCTTTTGATGCAGGTACAAGTTATAGACCAGGGGCAAGGTTTGGTCCTCAAAGCATTAGACAAGCTTCAAGACACCTAAGAACAAATTATCATCCAAGTTATGATGTAGAACCATTTAAAGTACAACAAGTTGCTGACGCTGGAGACATTACATGCAATCCTTTTAATATTAATGAGGCGATCAAACAAATTGAAGAGGGTGCTGTGGATTTATTGAAAAAAACTGGAGGCATAATTAGTTTAGGTGGTGACCACACAATTGCATTTCCTTTATTAAAAGCAGTTAACAAAATTAATAAAGGCCCAGTTGCTTTAGTTCATTTTGATGCTCATCTAGATACATGGGATACTTATTTTGGGGCACCTTATACGCACGGAACTCCATTTAGACGTGCAAGAGAAGAGAATTTATTTTTAGACGATGCTTCTATGCATGTAGGTATTAGAGGACCTTTGTATAGTAGAGATGATATTAAAAATGATGAAAGTTTTGGATTTAAAATAATTCATTGTGATGAATTTCAAACAGAGGGAACTGATAAAATAGCTGAAAGGATTAAAAAAAGAGTTGGCGATAATCCATTATACTTATCAATAGATATAGATGTTTTAGACCCAGCTTTTGCCCCAGGAACAGGCACACCAGAAATTGCAGGAATGACTTCAAGAGAAATGGTCAATGTAATTCGAGGCTTGTCAGGAATGAATTTAATCTCAGCAGATGTAGTTGAAGTGTCCCCAGCATATGATCATGCAGAGGTGACATCTTTAGCTGCAGCAACAATTGTTTATGAACTTACTAATTTATTTGCAAAAAAATAAAGAAAGGTTAGGAGTCTGGTATGGAAAATAAAAAAAATTTTTACATCGATGGAAAATGGGTTGCTCCAAAGAGCAAACAAGAAATAAAAGTAATTAATCCTGCTACAGAGGAAAATTGCGCGGTTATTTCTTTAGGTAATAAAGAAGATATTGACTATGCAGTAAGTTCGGCAAAAAAAGCTTATAGCACCTGGGCATTTTCCCCTAAAGAGGAAAGAATAAGATTATTAGAAAAATTGTATGAAAATTATAAGAAAAGATGGGCAGATATTGCTGCAGCTATTACCACTGAAATGGGAGCTCCCAAAGATTTTGCTACAAAACTACAAGCTGGTACAGGTGCGGCACATCTAAAATCATTTATTAGATATTTAAAAAATTTTGAATTTGAAAAACCTTTGGGCGAACATGCTCCTAATCAAAGATTAATATATGAACCAAAAGGTGTGTGTGCTTTGATTACACCGTGGAATTGGCCAATGAATCAAGTTTGTCTTAAAGTTGCACCAGCTTTAGCTTCTGGCTGTACTATGATTTTAAAACCATCTGAACTTGCTCCTTTATCCTCAATGATTCTTGCAGAATTAATTGATGAAACAAAATTTCCTGCTGGAGTATTCAATTTAGTAAATGGAGATGGTGAAACTACTGGTAATGCACTTACAAGTCATCCTGACGTCAACATGATTTCATTTACTGGCTCTACCCGAGCTGGAGCATTAATTTCACAAAATGCAGCCAAAGATTTTAAAAGAGTAAGTCTAGAATTAGGAGGAAAGGGAGCAAATATAATTTTTAAAGATGCTGATCCAGACGCTATTGAAAGAGGAGCTTTAAGATGTTTCAGAAATTCTGGTCAGTCGTGTAATGCTCCAACTAGAATGCTTGTTGAAAAATCAATGTATAATGAAGCTGTAGAAAGATTAAAAAAATATACTGAAAATTTTGAAGTTGGTGATCCAAAGAAAGAGGGAGAGCATATTGGTCCTGTTATTTCTGAAACCCAATACAACAAAATTCAAACTTTAATTAAAAAGGGTATAGATGAAGGTGCAAAATTAGTTGCTGGAGGCGCTGGTAAACCGGAAGGATTTGAAAAGGGATACTTTGTCAAACCAACAGTTTTTGCTGATGTTAAAAATGATATGGACGTTGCAAGAACAGAAATTTTTGGTCCGGTGTTATCAGTAATGCCTTTTGAAAATGAAGAGGAAGCAATTAAAATTGCTAATGATACTCCTTATGGATTGACTAATTACATTCAAACGCAAGACAAAGAAAAAGTTAAAAGAGTTGCCAGAAAGTTAAGATCAGGAATGGTAGACGTAAATGGAGCCGGTATTGCTGTAGATGCACCATTTGGAGGTTTTAAACATTCTGGAATAGGTAGAGAAGCTGGTGAACATGGTCTTGAAGAATTTTTAGAAGTGAAAGCTGTTGGTGGCTGGAATTAATTTAAAGTAGATTTTTTTTTAAGACCATCTAAAAATTTTAAACATTTTTTAATTTCATTTAATTCAATAAATTCATCAACTTTGTGAGCTTGTTCAATTGAACCAGGGCCACAAACAACAGTACTCATCCCAATTTCCTGAAACAAGCCAGCCTCAGTGCCAAAAGAAACAACCTCTCTCGAATTGTCCCCAGTTAAACTTGAAACTAACTCACATGCCTCTGAATTTTTAACACGATCAAAACCAGTTACTTCACCTATTATTTTTTTAGTTATTTTTGAATTCGGAAATACCTTTCTCATTTCTGGCAATAAAATTTCATTAGCATACTTGTCTATTTCTTGATTTAAAAAAACTCCATCTTCTTTCACCACCGGTCTAGTTTCCCACTCAATATAACATTTATCAGCTATAACATTGTGTGCTATGCCACCAAATATTCCTCCTACTTGCAAAGTTGAAAAGGGTGGATCAAATATCGAGTCTTTAGGAGCTCTCTTTTTTAAGTCCTGTCTTAATTCAATGAGTTTGTTTGCGTAACGTGAAGCAAACTCAACAGCACTAACCCCTTTATGTGGCATTGAACTATGACCTGCTAAACCTTCAAAATAAGTTGTATATTCATAGCAACCTTTGTGAGCATCTATAATTTTCATTTTAGTTGGTTCTCCAATTATGCATATGCCGTCTTGAATTTTTCTTTTTTTTAACTCCTCAATTAATATGGGTGCTCCAAGACATGCAGTTTCTTCATCAAATGTAAATGAAAAATGGATATCTCTATTTAATTCCACTTTTGAATAAATTGGCGCATAAGCTAAAACACATGCAATAAAACCTTTCATATCACATGCACCTCTGCCATAAAGTTTTTCATCTTTGATTGTGGCTTTAAAAGGATCAGTGCTCCAACTTTTTGAAACTGGAACAGTATCAGTGTGACCAGATAAGATGATCGGTTTTATTCCGTTTGTTTTTTTTCGCCTTAAATGTTGCAAAAAGATTAACTCTTTTCTTTTCCTCATCAAAAGTTTTAAATGAAGTTGCACCTAACTTTTGAAGGTACTCTTCACAATAATTAATTAAATTACTATTATCATCTCCAGAAATTGTTTTGAAACCGATTAAATCAGTCAAAATTTTGATGCAATTTTCATATAATTTTTCAATATTAATTTCTGTACTCATGAATAATAACTAATATATATACTGAATTTATGAAAGAACAAATAACATACGATATATTTGATAAAGTTGACATACGATTAGGGACAGTAATTTCTGTAAAAAAAAATGAGAAAGCAAGAAAACCATCTTTGGTGGTAGAAGTTGATTTTGGAAAAGAGATAGGAATTAAACAATCTTCAGCACAAATTACTCATTATTACAATGAGGATAATTTAAAAGGTAAACAAGTGATTGGAGTTTGTAATTTTCCTGAAAAAAATATTGCTGGAGTAGTGTCTCAAGTTTTGATTTTAGGTTCGATTGATAAGGAAGGTAGAGTGATTCTTGTTCATCCATCTCAACCATCAGAAAATGGTCTTCCAATAGCCTAAGTATGCATCCTGAAATATTATCAATTTCTTTATTTTGGTTTGTTACAGCGTATACGCCGGGTCCAAATAATGTAGTCGCATCTTACTCTGGATTTAATTTTGGGATAAAAAAAACGATTCCTCATATTCTTGGTGTGACTTTAGGTTTTACTTCATTAGTTTTGTTTTTATCGATTGGTTTAATAAATGTTTTTAAATTATTTCCAATCATTCAAATAGTTATCAGATATCTTGGGACTATATTTTTAATATATCTAGCTTATAAGATTGCATTTTCAACCTCTTCAAACGAAACCCAAAAGGAAAACCCTGTAAAATTTATTGAAACCTTTTTATTTCAATATTTAAATCCTAAAGGCGTCACGGTTGCAATTATTGTTGTCTCTACTTATGTTGAATTAGGTGTAAATTATATAAGTTATGCGACTCAAATAGTTGCTCTTGCCTTTCTATTTTCTGTCACAAGTATTACTTTGTGGACATTTGTTGGTAAATTTTTAAGGAAATTTGCGACAAATGATAAATTTATTAAGTACTTTAATTATGTTATGTCAGGGCTTCTTTTATTAAGCATAGTTACATTTTATATATAAAATATGAAACCAGGAAAAATTAACTCATACAAGACGTTATCTGAAATAGAAATAAACAACAAAAAATTCAAATTTTATTCACTAAAAAAAGCAGAAGAAAATGGCTTGGAGGGCATCTCAAAGTTACCAAAATCTCTTAAAGTTTTGTTAGAAAATTTATTAAGATATGAAGATGATGTTTCAGTTACAAAAAATCAAATTGAGGCAATTAAAGATTGGCTAAAATCAAAAAAATCTAAAACAGAAATTGCTTATCGACCTGCAAGAGTGTTACTACAAGATTACACTGGAATTCCTGCAGTGGCTGACTTGGCGGCTATGAGAGAAGCTGTGAAAGAGAAAAATAAAGACCCTAATACAATTAACCCACTTTCTGCAGTAGATCTTGTTATTGACCATTCAGTTCAAGTTGATCAGTCTGCTAAAGCAGACTCGTTTGACAAAAATGTTGAAATTGAATTTAATAGAAATGGTGAGAGATATTCTTTTTTAAAATGGGGTCAGCAAGCGTTCAATAACTTTAGAATAGTTCCTCCAGGCACTGGAATTTGTCACCAAGTTAATTTAGAATATTTATCCAAAGTAGTATGGAGTGAAGAGTTTGAGGGACAGAGTTATCTTTTTCCAGATACATTAGTAGGAACCGATAGTCATACTACCATGGTTAATGGACTTTCAGTTTTAGGATGGGGAGTAGGTGGTATTGAGGCTGAGGCGGGCATGTTAGGTCAACCTATTTCAATGCTTATTCCTGAAGTAATAGGTTTTGAAGTCAAAAATAAAATGCCAGAAGGCACTACTGCAACAGACTTAGTTTTAACAGTTGTTAAAATGTTAAGAGACAAGGGTGTAGTCGGAAAGTTTGTAGAATTTTATGGTGATGGTTTAAAGAATTTAACTTTAGCGGATCGTGCAACAATTGCAAATATGGCTCCAGAGTATGGAGCAACTTGTGGATTTTTTCCAATAGATGAAGAAACTCTAAAGTATTTAAAATTTTCTGGTAGAGATGAAATGACAGTAAAAATAGTTGAAGAATATGCTAAAGCTCAGGGTTTGTGGTCTAGTGAAGATATTGATTTTACTGATACTTTAACTTTAGATATGACCACTATTGTTCCTACTATTTCAGGACCAAAAAGACCACAAGATAAAGTTTTATTAACTGATGCTTCAACTAGTTTTAAGAAAAGTTTTTCTGAAGTAACTGGTAAAAAAGATTTTTCAGTTTCAAAAGTTAAAGATAAAGAATATTCAATTAAAGATGGATCTATTTTAATTGCAGCAATTACATCTTGTACAAATACATCAAATCCAAATGTTTTAATTGGAGCAGGGCTTTTAGCGAAGAAAGCAGTAGAGTTAGGATTGGAGGTAAAACCTTGGGTTAAAACTTCATTAGCACCGGGCTCACAAGTTGTTACAGACTATTTGGAGAAAGCAGGATTAAATACTTATTTAGATAAACTTGGTTTTCATTTAGTGGGTTATGGTTGCACTACATGTATTGGAAATTCAGGTCCATTAGCCGATGAAATAGTCGACTCTATTCAAAAAGAAAATATTTATGCGGTTTCAGTATTGTCTGGTAATAGAAATTTTGAGGGTAGGATTTCTCCACATATAAAAGCAAATTATCTTGCTTCACCGCCATTAGTCGTTGCTTATGCTCTTGCTGGTCATATGAATTTTGATTTATATAAAGATAGTTTCGGCAAAGATAAAGATGGCAAAGATATTTTTATGAAGGATATTTGGCCATCTAATAAAGAAATTGAAGATGTGTTAAAATCATCTTTAAATCCAGAAATGTTTGTGAAGAGGTATTCAAATGTTTCAGAGGGACCAAAACAATGGCAACAAATTAAAACTGAAAAAAGTAGTATTTATAATTGGGAAGAAAATTCTACATATGTAAAAAAACCACCTTTTTTTGAAAATCTTTCAGACCAACCAGAGGGTTTTAAAAAAATTCATGATGCTCGTCCATTATTAATTTTGGGCGATATGGTAACTACAGATCATATCTCTCCTGCAGGTAATATTCAAAAAGAAAGCCCGACAGGAGAATATTTTATGAAACATCAAATTTTACCTAAAGATTATAATTCTTATGGTGCCAGAAGAGGAAATCATGAAGTAATGATGAGGGGAACATTTGCTAATATCAGAATAAGAAATGAGATGGCACCTGGCACAGAAGGTGGATTTACAACACTTTACCCAGAAAAAAAAGTGATGCCAATTTATGATGCAGTTGTTGAATACAAAAAAAGAGGAACAGATTTAGTCGTTATAGGTGGTAAAGAATATGGAACTGGCTCGTCAAGAGATTGGGCAGCGAAAGGAACCAAACTTTTAGGAGTAAAGACTGTAATTGCTGAAAGTTTTGAGAGAATTCATAGATCTAACTTGATTGGGATGGGTATTCTACCATTACAATTTATTGATAATATTGATAGGAAAAACTTAAAATTAATTGGCTCAGAATTGATTAGCATAATCAATCTTGAAAATGGAATTAATCCTTCAGATAAAGTTAAAGTAGAAATTAAGTATGCTTCGGGTGAGATTAAAACGATCCAAGCACTTTGTAGAATAGATACTAAAAATGAGCTAGAGTATTATAAAAATGGAGGCATATTACAATACGTTCTTCGAAATATGATTTAATAATGGATGAAGATTTAGCAATCATTAATAGCAATACCAGAAATCAGAGAATAAAAGATTTTTTTACAAAAAATAAAAAACTACTCATATCTTGTTTAATCTTTTTGATATTAATTCTGCTCGGTTTTTATTCATATCAAATCTATCAAGATAAAAATAAAATTAAAATTTCAGACAGATATAATAGTTCAATCATTAAACATAAGAATGGAGACAACTCTGGGATAGTATCAACGATGCAAGAGATAGTAGAAAATAAGGATCCAACTTATTCTCCACTGGCTTTATATTACTTAATAGATAATGAGCTTGTGAGTGATAAAAATAAGATTAATAGCTTGTTTGATATATTGATTAACAAAACTTCATTGGATAGTGAAATTAAGTATCTTATTATTTATAAAAAAGCTCTTTATAATGCTGATACAATCAATGAAGGTCAAATTTTAGAAATTTTAAATCCTGTAATTAATTCAAAAAGTGTTTGGAAGTCTCATGCTTTATATTTGATAGCAGAGTACTTTTACTCTAAAGGTGAAAAGCAAAAATCCAAAGAATTTTTCAGTCAAATAATTCCTTTAGAAAACGCTAATTTGGATATACTCAAGGAAACACAAAAAAGACTAAACAGAGATTTGAGTGAATAAAATATTTGTAATATTAATATTTTCAATTTTTTTGTCCAATTGCTCTCTGAATGAAAATTCACGAATATGGAATAAAAAAGAAAAAATTGAAAATGAAAATAAGGTCTCTAAAAAAATTCTTACCGAAAAAGAGATAATTTCAACAGAATTTAATCCTTTATTAAAATTAGACCTATCAAAAAATGAGCAAAATAATAAAATTTTTGATCCACTCAATAATTTTGGTTCATCAAAATATAATGGCCAGATCAATAAAATTAATCATTATAAATTTTCAAAACTAGAAAATTTTAATCAATTTAATTTTGAGCCACTGATTTTAAATAATGGCGTAATAGTCTTTGAAAAGAAGGGAACTATTATCAGGTTCAATGAAAATAAAAAGGTTGTTTGGAAAAATAACTTTTATTCAAAAACAGAAAAGAAAATTCATCCCACTTTATCATTTGCAATGACGAACAAAAATTTGTTAGTTGCAGATAGTATAGCAAAAATTTCAAGTATTAATCTACAAACTGGAAATTTAATTTGGTCAAAAAAAAGTGAATATCCATTTAATTCAGAAGTCAAAATTTTCAAAGATAAATTTTTTGTAGTTGATTTTAAAAATACTTTAAGATGTTTTTATGTAAAGGATGGTTCAGAGTGCTGGAATGTAAAAACTGAAGATTCTTTTACTGTATCTAATTCAAAATTCTCAATTTTAATTAAAGATAATTTAGTGATATATAATAATTCTCTTGGAGATATAACTGCAGTTGATATTTCATCAGGTTTAATTCAATGGCAGCTCCCAACACAAACAAGCAGTATTATTAATGAAACATATGGTTTTAATTTTTCAAAACTAGTTAGCGATGGAAACTCAATTTATTTTTCCAATAATAAAAATCAATTTTACTCTGTGGATTTAAAATCAGGGACCACGAATTGGATGAGTGAAATTAATTCTATTCTTACACCAATTATAATTGGCAATTTCATTTTTACTGTGTCTGAAAACGGTTATCTTTTTACAATTCAAAAGAATGAAGGAAACATTATTAGAATTAATGATATTTATAAAAATTTTAATTTAAAAAAAAGAAAAAGAATTAAACCAACAGGTTTTACCATAGGTGGAAATAATCTTTATTTAACAAACTCTGATGGAAATTTAATTGTTATTAGTTTAAGCGCTGGAAATATTTTAAAAATTGAAAAGGTTGGCCGAGATTTGATATCAAAACCTTTAATATATAATGAAAATTTATTTATTGTTAAAAATGGCTCAATAAACCAATATGATTAGTTATGTTTTTAAGATTTTTGGATAAAATAGGAAGAAAAAAAGTTGTTTTAGATAGGGGTCCTTCACATCCCAAGTATCATGAAGCTAAACCATGGATGAATAGATATTATCTCATCTTTCGACACAGACCAAAGTGGTTTCCGTTTAATATTCTAATTCATGAAATGTTAGCGGATGATCATGGCGAAGGTGTTCACAATCATACATTTCCATATATCACCATAATATTGAGAGATGGTTATTGGGAGACATTAAGCACAGGAAAATTCTGGCGACCGCCTGGTTATATAGGATTTAGATCTGCAAATAACTTACATAGAGTAGACTTAAAACCTGGGACGAGGCCTTTAACATTATTTATATCTGGTCCGTTTGGACTAAGGAAAGGACCAAGATCTGAATACGGAATTGATTTTAAAAGTAAAAAAAATTAATGCCTTTAAATCTTGAGGAAAAATTTAAAACTCATTGTAATACACAAAATCTAGAGTTAAACCAAAATCAAATAACTTTAGTTAAACAATTAGATAATTTTTATAAAGAAAATTTTAAAAATTCCTTGTTGAATTTTTTTTCCAAACAATCCTCAAAAAAAGGTTTTTATCTTTATGGTGGTGTTGGTGTTGGAAAAACTATGATTTTAGATTTTTTTTTTAATCTAGTTAATCAAAAAAAACAACGTCTTCACTTCAATGAATTTATGTTAAACTTTCATGATTTTGTTCATGATAATAAAGATCAAAATGAGGAAAATGTAATTACTGTATTTGTCAAAGATTTAAAATCAAAATTTTCACTCATCTTCTTTGATGAATTTCAAGTTACCAATATTGTCGATGCTATGATATTAGGCAAACTATTTCAGGAAATATTTAATCAAAATATAAAGGTTATTGTAACCTCAAACACTAAAATATCAGAGCTGTATAAAGAGGGGTTACAAAGAGACCAATTTAAACCTTTTATTCAAATAATGCAGGAAAAATCTATAGAACATGAGCTGATAATTGACGATGATTATAGAAAAAGCAAAGAAAACGAAAAACGAAGATATTTCCATCCTTTAAATCAAGAAACTAATTTTAAGATAAATAAGTTTTCTAGAATAATTACTAAAAATAAAAAATTATCTTCCAAAGTTTTGAATATCAAAGGTAGGAATTTTGAAATAAAAAATTTTTATGAGGGGATTTCAAAGTTTCATTTTGATGAATTGTGTAATCAAAACATAGGAGGTGAAGATTATTTAAAAATTGCTGAAAACTCTGAATTTATAATTATTGAAAACATACCAGAATTTAATGATATCAACTCAAATCAACAACAAAGGTTCATAACCCTTATTGATGTAATTTACGATAAAGATAGAGCAATAGCAGTAACCGCTGAGCAAAGTTTAGAAAAATTGTCGAGCTCTAAGTCTTTAGAAAAACCATTTAAACGTACAATTAGCCGTTTATTTGAGTTAACATCAAAAAATTATTAATATGAAACAAGAATTTTATAATCTTAAAATAGATACCAATGGTCAACGATTGTATGAATTTACTGATCAAACATTAAATTGGATTGAAAAAAACAATTTTAAAAATGGAATTTTAAATTTAAGTATTCAGCATACGAGCGCCTCGATTATTGTTCAAGAAAATGCTGACCCAGATGTGCAGACTGATTTAATTAATTATTTTGATAAATTGGTGCCCATGAATAATAAATTATATATTCACACCACTGAAGGAAAAGATGATATGCCGGCACATATCAAGTCTGCTCTTACTAATAATCAAATTTCATTAAGCGTCAAAAATAAAGAACTATTACTAGGTACTTGGCAAGGAATCTATCTTTTTGAACATAGGTTAAATCCACAAACAAGAACTATAATTCATCATTTTTTTGGTGAAGCTTAATTTTTTAAGCTTTGGAAAGCTTTAAGAGCAGCAGCACGAGCTTCTTCATGAATGACAATGGGTTTTGGATAATTTTTTCCAATTATTGTTTTGATAGCCTCTTGATATTTAATTTCCATTTCCCAAGGCTTATGAATAAATTTTTTTGGGACTTTACTTAATTCCGGTATCCATTTTTTTACATATATACCATCTTTATCAAACTTTTCTCCCTGAAGAATTGGATTGAATATTCTAAAATAAGGTGCAGCATCTGCACCACAACCTGCTACCCATTGCCATTGTGCAACATTATTAGCTTTATTAAAATCAAGTAAGCAGTTTCGAAAATGTTTTTCTCCTTCAGTCCAATTTATCCTTAGATGTTTTACTAAAAAAGATCCAACTACCATTCTAATTCTATTATGCATCCATCCTGTTTCATAAAGTTCTCTCATACCAGCGTCAACAATTGGATAACCTGTCATTCCAGATTTCCAAGCCTTTAAAAACTTTTCATTTTTAACCCAAGGAAACTTATCAAATTCTTTTCTATAATTTCCTTTTAAAAACTCTGGAAAATAATTTATTAAGCTATGTGAAAATTCCCGCCAACCTAACTCATTAACATATTTTCTATACCCAATTCCTTTAGATTTCATTTCACTGCATTTTTTCCAAATTGTATTCACATGGATTTGTCCATGTTTAATATAAGGAGATAACTTGGATGTACCTTCTATTGATGGATAATCTCTAGCAGTTCCGTAATCTTTTATTTTATTTGCAATTAAGTTATTTAAAATCTTTTTTGAATCGTTTTCAGATACATTCCAATAACTTTCAAATTTTTTATACCAGTTTTTTTTTGGTAGAATTTTTGTTGGCTCAATAGAATTTTTAAACATAGAGAATGTTTTTGTTTTTTTCTTAACAACGTAATTTTTGCTTGGAGGCAAGCCTAAAAATTTTTGCTCAGCATTTCTCCAAAAAGGGGTAAACACTTTAAAAGGAGTTCCATCATTTTTAGTTACTTCTTGAAATTCATTTAAAATATTTCCTTTAAAATACTTAAATTCGATTTCATTTTTAATAAAAATATCTCTGATTTTTTTTCCTTTAGCAATTACATCAGGCTCATAAATTTTGTTCCAATATATTGAAACATCATCTTTTTTTTTTATTTTAGAAAAAACCTCTAATTCATCACCTTCTAATATCTGAAGATTGATTTTATATTTCGATAATTCTGACTGGAATACTTCCAAAGATTTTGAAAGCCACCATTTTTGTGCTTCTCTTTTATTATCAAAATCTGCTTTGTTATAAATATATAAGGCAGCTACATTTTCATGATTTTGTGTAGCATAAGCAAGGGCAGGGTTATGCTCAATTCTAAAATCTTCTCTGATCCATGTAATGGCGTTTTTTGTCATAGAAATTCTATTATCTACCTTTAGATAGCAGTTGTTTGTAAAGTTTTACATCTGCATTTCCTTCGCATCCTATGACTAGAATATTTGAGCTTTCATTAAGATTAAGGAATTTTTTAGCTCTAATATTGTTACATATTCCTATCAAAGCGATAACACCTGGAGCTGCACATTCACCACCTGTAATAGAAGTCTTGCTAAACTTTTTATCTTTTAGGCCAGCTATAGTTTTTGCAATATTTTTATCTGAGATCGATACACAACAATCGCTGGCGCTTTTTAATATTTGCCATGGCACCAAAGACATCTCATTACACGACATCCCACCCATAATGCTCTCTTTTTTAATTCTAATTTTTTTAAGTTTATTGCCTTTAATACTTTGAAGTACACAATCAGCTTGATCAGGTTCGACGATTATAATTTTAGGTATTCTTTTAAAATATTTTGCAACACCAGCTACTACGCCTGCAGCTAATCCTCCAACACCTGCTTGCAGAAATACATGAGTTATATACTGATTAGTTTGTTTGGAGATTTCTTTAATCATGATTGAATATCCCGCCATAGTAAGTTGAGGAATATACTTATAATTTTTTGTTGATACATCTTGGACAATTTTCCAATTATTTTTTTTTGATTGTTTTTGACATTCTTTAAGAGAGTTTTCATAATCTCCCTTAACTCTTATAACTTCAGCACCAAATTTTTTAATTTCACTTACTCTTGTTTCACTCACATATTGGCTTACAAATATTTTACATTTTAATTTTAATCTTTGCGCTCCCCACGCAACCGATCTACCATGATTACCTGCAGTTGCAGAAGAAATTGTAATATTTTTTTTTCCTTTAGATATTTTTTCTACTGCATAAGCGCCACCAAGGGCTTTGAAGGATTTTAAATGAAACCTTTTAGACTCATCTTTGTAAAAAATATTATTGAGTTTTAAATTTTTTTGAAGTTTATTAAGTTTTAAAAGAGGAGTAGCTCTATAGTTTCTCCAGCTAGAAATTGAATTAAAAGCATTGGAAAGCATAGTGGAAGGTAAATATTTAAGGACATAATTCCTTTTGAATTTAAAGTTGTCGTTGATTAAAAATTTCGTTAGCTTCCAATTCACTTTAGCAATCTAAAGTATTTTGACTTTCCCATTTAGTGACGGGCTTTGACTTATTAAATTTTTCTTTCCTATTAAATTCTTTAATCTCTGAACTTCTTAGCTTAACAAAGCTATTAATAGTATCTTTACCAAAACTTTTATTCATTTCCTTATTATTCTTTAATTGTACTAGTGATTGTTTCAATTCATATGGAAGTTTTGGAAGGTTAGGGTATTTTTTATAGTCCGTATACATATTACAATGCAAAGGCTTTCCTGGATTGATTTTATTTTTTAAACCATGTAATCCAGCAGCCAAAACTCCAGCTTGTAATAAATACGGATTAGCAGACCCATCCATTAATCTTAATTCAAATCTACCAGGATCAGGAATTCTTATCATGTGAGTTCTATTATTGCCTGTGTAAGAAATACTACTTGGAGACCATGACGCCCCTGATTTTGTTGGTGGGGCATTTATTCTTCTATAGCTATTGATTGTTGGATTAAAGAAAGCTGATAACGACGAGGCATTCTTGATTACTCCTCCTAAAAAATTATATGCCATTTTACTTAAACCAAGTTTATCTTTTGGATCTAAAAATTTATTTTTCTTACCTTGCCAAACAGAAATATGCGCATGACAACCATTGCCCGTTAAATTTTTAAAAGGTTTAGGCATAAATGTTGCTCTTAGTCCGTGTTTTTCAGCAATTGTTTTTACCATATACTTAAAGAAAGTATGTCTATCAGCTGTTGTTAAACAGTCTGAATAATCCCAATTCATTTCAAATTGACCATTAGCATCCTCATGATCGTTCTGATAAGGACCCCATCCCATTTCTATCATGCAATCACAAATTTCTTTTATAAGCTCATATCTTCTCATTAACGCAGATTGATCGTAACAAGGTTTTGATTGTGTATCTCTTGGATCTGCAATGGATTTTCCGTCTTCTGAAATTAGAAAATATTCACACTCCACACCAGACTTCATCGTTAAACCTCGTTTTGCAAGTTCTTTAATTTGTTTCTTGAGCATTACTCTAGGTGAAGCCTCAACAGGTTTTCCATTCATCCAAAGATCTGATGCCAACCAACCAACTTCTTTATTCCAAGGTAATTGAATTAAACTATCTGGGTCAGGAATACCAAACATATCAGAGTCTGCTGGAGTCATGTCAAGCCATGCAGCAAAACCTGCAAAACCTGCACCTGCTGTTTGCATTTCTTTTATTGCATTAGCTGGAACTAATTTTGATCTTAAAACTCCAAATAGATCTACAAAACTTATTAAAAAATATTTTATTTTTTTTTGTTTAGCAATTTTAAATAAATTTTTTGCCATAGATTAGGGTAACATAGTTATTTAAAAAAAGAAAAAATTGTTTCTTTATAATAAACCAGATTTACAACTATAATTATTATGACCGCAAGTATAACTCCGTATTTAGCTTTTGGGAAAGCCACCCCGCGCATCTTTCTTGGTCTCAGTTCTTCATTATTATTCTCGTCAGACATTATGATTTTTTGATAAAAAAGGGCGCTACAAATAAATGTAGCGCCCAAATTTTACTTTATATTACCAATCAGTAATATTGCTTTTGTGGTCGTTTGCACCATGTCTTTTCCTCGCCAATCTTTCCAGTTCCTCACTTTCAGATTTTGAAGTTAAGACGTGCCAACCTATCCACACGATAATAGCAAGTATTACCAATAAGCCTTCACTAGATCCAGCACCAGGATAAACAGCACCTGCAACTTGATCTGCAGGTTTATTTAGGTGATCAATCCAGTTTGTAACTGTTGCCATATTTTCCTCCTTTACCTGGTTGCGGACGCGACTGCTTTTTCATCTGACTTAGCAGTCTCCATTATTTCATAGTCTAGTCCGGCTATTTCAACTTCACGCGGAATTCTAAGTTTGCCCATTCCGTGTAAAACTTTAGCTATGATGTAGCCTGGAATTAGTCCAAGAACAAAAAACATTATTATTGCTCCTAAGAACATTCCTAAAGGATTTATTGAAGCATAAGTTGTTCCGTCCCACATAGCTCCAACACTATAACCAGATGATGGATAACCATTTAGAACAAAACCACATATAACTAAACCAATAAATCCTGCATAACCATGAACTGCTACTGCACCAACTGCATCATCAATTTTGAACTTACGCTCAACCCAATAATGTAGTTTGTACGAAATAACAACACCGATCATACCTATGATCATTGATTGTATTGGATGATATAAATCATTTCCAGCTGAAGCACAGATGATACCCGCTAGTCCACTAGAGTACGTCCAGAAAGGATCACCTTTAGCAATCCAGTATCCAGCTAATAAGCCTCCTGATAATGACATCAGAAAGTTAAAAGTAATACCACTTAGTGTAGTCGGAGTTACATATATGTTTGTTGCTGTCCAATATGAAATACCTTCCATACCATACTCAGGTCCAAGATCAAATATCGGTATATTACATGCCGCATAGAATCCCCAGAATCCAGTATAAATCAGAAATAATCCAATTGTTACTAGCCAAGGATTTCTTGGCCCTATATTTCTTGGTTCACCACTTGATGAGAATTTTCCAATTCTAGGTCCTAAAACCATTAGAACTCCAAGAGCAAATCCACCCGCAATCGCATGAATTACTCCTGATGCATATGCATCGTGGTATCCTAAAATTTTAAGCATCCAACCATCAAAATGCCATCCCCAAGCAGCATCGATTGTCCAGAAAACTGAACCAATTGCTATTGCTAAAATACCAAAAGCAAAAGTTGTTATTCTTTCAATAATCGCTCCTGAAACGATAGATGCAGCAGTCCAAGAAAATAATAAAAAAGCAGCCCAGAAAACACCATTGATGTGATCTCCAAGGTTAATTGCCATTATACTACTTGTTGCCACCTGAAATTTTGCACTAAACAAACTATCATCAGTGATTAAAGCTGTACTTTCGTTCATTATTGAAGGTGCTATCCCAGGTCCTGTTGGGAAAGCCCAGTAAATCCACCAACCAAATAAAAACCAAGTTACTGTTACTAGAGGTATCAGCATCGTGTTTTTCATAAGAGTATGTTGATGGTGTTTGTATCGAGAAGCTCCAACTTCATACATACAGAAACCGACGTGAATTAAAAACATCAGAACTACTGTTATCCAGTAGTAAAATTCTGTAAATATAGTAGTAAGAGCACCTAACTGATCAGTCATATTCTCTCTCCATATTAGTTTTTTTAAAAGCCTATTAAATTTTAAGATATGTTACAAATGAAACAGAGCTTAAAAACCTTACATATGTGTAAGGTTTAAAAAAAAAATCAACTTTAGATTGAGAACTTAAAATTTAAGATAAGCTTTTTTCAAATCAACAAGAGGATGTTTTGGTGACATTTGGAATTTAACTAACAATTCTCTTGCAATCATGTCTCTGTCTTGTTGGTTATTTGGTAACTTAATTGATTTTGGAATTGTTACCCATCCATTTGCATTTCTGCAAAATACTGCTGGTTTACCTTCCTCATAACCCATATGTACATCCTCTAACCAGTTTAGATCATCCCATCCCATAGCTTCAATATATTTTTTTAAGAAAGGAGTGATTTTTTTATAATCAGGCAAAAGATTTACGTCATATCGATAACCAATCGACTGACCAATCATTTTTTCTCTAGCAGTTTCTTTTTTTTTACCTAGCTGACTAGAGGCTTCTTTTTTTTTATTTTTTTTCTTCGCCATATTATAATCTAGATCTTATGAAAGTTATCAACACCAACAGTATAGTTCGTGCCAGCTAATGGAACTTTAGCTAGCGCAGAAGCTTCAGATGTTAACGCTGCTAAATCTTCAGGTTCTAGAGAATGGATATTCGTTTTACCGCATGCTCTAGCTAACAATTGAGCCTCAAGTGTCATTGAATGAAGATAATTATAAACTCTTAATGCAGCATCATCAGGATTTAGTCTCGCTCTTAATTTTGGATCCTGAGTTGCAACACCTACAGGACATCTTCCTGTATGGCAGTGATAACATTCACCTGCTTTAACACCCATTTCTTTTTCAAAATCAGCTTCTGGAATGTCTTTATTACAATTTAATGCGATCATTGAACCAGTACCAATCGCAATTGCATCAGCACCTAGTGCTAAAGCTTTTGCCATATCAGCACCATCTCTTACACCACCAGCATAAATTAATGTAACTTTTCCAGTTTTACCTACATCGTCTAAAGCTCTTCTTGCTTCTCTTATAGCTGCGATACCAGGAATACCTGTATTGGCAGCAGCAATGTGTGGACCTGCACCTGTTGATCCCTCCATACCATCTAAGTAAATAGAGTCTGGATCACACTTTGCAGCCATACGAACATCATCATAAACTTTTGATGCACCTAATTTTAATTGAATTGGCACTTTATTTTTTGTTAGTTGTCTTAATTCTTCAACTTTTAATGCTAAGTCATCAGGACCTAACCAATCTGGGTGTCTTGCAGGAGATCTTTGATCAATTCCTGATGGTAATGATCTCATTTCAGCTACTTGGTCAGTAACTTTCTGACCCATCAAGTGTCCTCCCATACCAACTTTTTGACCTTGTCCAATAAATACTTCAATTCCATCTGCTAGTTGTGCATGATGTGGGTTAAATCCGTATCTAGATTGAATACATTGGTAAAACCATTTTTCAGAATATCTTCTTTCATCAGGAATCATTCCACCTTCACCAGAGCAAGTAGCACTTCCTGCCATTGTTGCACCTCGAGCAAGTGCTGTTTTAGCTTCATAAGATAAAGCACCAAAACTCATACCAGTAATATAAACTGGTATATCTAATTCAATTGGGTTCTCACATCTTGGACCAATCACAGTTTTGGTTTCACACTTTTCTCTGTAACCTTCGATTACAAATCTGGTTAAAGTTCCTGGTAAGAAAACTAGATCATCAAATGTAGGAATTTTTTTCATTAATGCCATTCCACGCATTCTGTATCTTCCTAACTGAGATTTAATATGGATGTCATCAATTACCTCTGGGGTAAATATAGCGTTGTGACCAAGTAAACTTTTGTTTCTTGATCCATTGCTGCTTACGTGAACATCGGCTTTACCACCAACGTTACCATTTGATTTTCCGTTTTTTTTCTTTTTTTTCTTAGCCATTAAATTGCTCCTTTTTTCTCAGCAGGTTCTAAGTTGTCGTAATTCCAAAGTTTTTTACCAGCTACAATTTTTTTCATTTTACTTACATCAAAGTTTTCACCAATTTCAGCAACTCTAAGTTTTCTTCTTAACCAATCTTGATCGCTTTGCGTCAACTCTGAATCTACTGCATCACTACCATATGACCCAATTTCTCCACCTACGAAAATTGTCCCATCATACATCGAATCACCTAAATTTATGCCAACATCTCCCAATATGATTATTCTTCCTCTTTGCATCATAAACCCAGTAAATGCACCAGCGTCACCACCAATAATGATAGTTCCACCTTTCATATCGATACCAGTTCTTGCACCGACACTACCTTTGCAAATTAAATCACCACCTCTGATAGCAGCTCCAAAACAAGACCCTGCATTTTTTTCAATTACAACTTTTCCAGCCATTAGATTCTCTGCACATGACCAACCAACTCTTCCATTAATTCTTACAATCGGACCATCGCTAGAGCCCATACCAAAGTATCCTAAACTGCCTTCAAAAATTAAATTCAATTTATTCAAAATTCCAACACCTAGACTGTGTTTTCCTTGAGGATTTTTGATGACTATTGTTCCATAGCCCTGGCTCATTAAATTATCGAGTTCTTTATTAGCTTCAGCTGCTGTCATATTTTTTACATCAAGATCTGTTCTTTTATTAAAATCGACATCATAAGTTCCAAAGTAATAAAAATTTTCTGCTTCATCTGGATTAAAAAATTTCTGTTGAGTTCTTCCAGTTAAAACTTCTGAGTGCATTCCCATTGCCTGGGCTTTTGTTTTTTTGGTTACGTTTTTTAAATTTGCCATACTTTAACCTCTCCATCGAATGGATCATAAGTATCAATTTCTTGTGGCAAAATTGATCTTATAGCTATCTCCTCTGAACCCATTGCTACTAAATCATCAGACTCATATAAAACTAAAGGTTTTGCGGCCATTGTATCTTTAGCCATTCCCAATGAGTCTTTTGTAGCAACAAAATAAGTAAATACACCATCAAGACCTGTTAACGACTCTTTCATTCCTTCTTCTAATGAAGCCCCATCTCTCATTTTTTCAGCGAGGTAAACTGCAATTAATTCAGAGTCACATTCTGACATAAATCTCATTCCCTTATTTTCTAAAGCTCTTCTATTATTCCAATAATTCGTTAGTTGACCATTGTGAACAACGGACACATCACTAAAAGGATATCCCCAAAAAGGGTGGGCAGATTTAATATCTACACCAGACTCAGTAGCCATTCTTGCATGGCCAATTGCATGAGTACCAACAAGTTTATCTAAGTTATATCTATCGCAAACCATTTTGGCATTCCCTAGATCTTTGATTACTTCTAATGATTTACCCATAGATAAAATTTCAACACCAGGAATGCTTTCTATTTTTTGTGAAAACTCTAATAAATCTTTTTTATTGTATTCAATTTCATATCTTAATGAGTAAGGGAGTATTCTTTCCTCTTTAATTATTTTTGCGCCCATTTCTGCAAGATAACTATCAACAATTTTCTTTCTTTCATCATATACAGATACATCTTCAGCAACTGACGTACTTCCCTCACCAACGTTTTCACCAACTTTAAATCTCATGATGAAATTTTTGCCATCTGTATCACCATACAACGCATAACCGGTTGAGTCTTCTCCTCGATGCTTTAAGGCTTGCAACATTCCTTGAAGTTCATGACCAACGTTGGATGATTTTCCTCTATGAATTAATCCTGCTATTCCGCACATATATTTTTTCTCTCTGTATTTATTATGGTAAACAATCTAAATAAGTATCTAAATCCCATTGAGTTGTTGCACCTAAAAATCTTTCCCATTCATCATTTTTATACCAATGGAAAACTTTATACATCTCATCAGGCATTGCAGATTTAATTATTTCATCCTCTGATAATCTTTCTAAAGCCTCACCTAAACTTAAAGGAAGTTTCTTAACATCTTTACCTGCTTTTTGAGCTTCATAAATATTTCTAGACTCTGGAGCTGCTGGTTGCATTTTTTTACTAATTCCATGATCACAAGCTTTTAGTAAAGCTGCTCCTAATAAATATGGATTATGCATTGAGTCTACCGATCTGTATTCAAATCTACCCGGTGCTGATACTCTCAATCCACAAGTTCTATTTTGATAACCCCAGTCAGCATAAACAGGAGCCCAAAAACCTTGATCCCATAATCTTCTATATGAATTTACAGTTGAAGATCCTAGCGCTGTCAAAGCTGGTAAATGTTCCATGATACCTGCTATTGATTGTAATCCAATTTTTCCAGGTAACTGCATATCCTTAGTATCTGGCATGAAAGTATTTGTTCCACCTTCAACATAACCAAAAACTTCTTCAACACCTGGTAAAGATTTGTGTCCAAGTTTATTTGTTTTAACTTTTCCACCTTTCCATAAAGACATATTAGTATGACAACCACTCGCCGAAACTCCCATAAATGGTTTGGTCATAAAACATGCAATTAGATTATGTTCTCTTGCAACTTGAGCACATATTTGTCTGTAAGTTGATAGTCTATCTGCATTTCTTAAAACATTGTCATATGTCCAGTTCAATTCTAATTGACCTGGTGCATCTTCGTGATCACCTTGAATCATGTCTAGACCCATTGCTTTTGCATACTCTATTACTTTCATAAACACAGGTCTTAATGACTCAAATTGGTCTATGTGATAACAAAATGGTTTTGAAAATCCTTTACCAGTTGGAGTTCCATCATCATTTTTAGTCAACCACATCATTTCTGGCTCAGTTCCTACTCTTAGCTCTAAACCATGTTTCTTTTGAAATTCATCCATGAAAATTCTTAAATTTCCCCTGCAATCAGAAGTT
>CACEDX010000011.1:0-46205 GCA_902558445.1 uncultured Pelagibacteraceae bacterium
GGAATTATCTCTGCAAGAAATAGATCGATAGGTTTAAGTAGGTATGAAGATTATATTCAAACCGATGCATCAATCAATCAAGGAAACTCGGGTGGGCCTTTATTTGATATGAGCGGAAATGTGATTGGAATTAATACAGCTATCCTTGGAAGGAATGGATCAATTGGAATTGGTTTTTCAATTCCTTCAAATAGTGCAAAAATAGTTATTGATCAGTTAATAGAGTTTGGAGAAACAAAACGTGGTTGGTTAGGTGTAAGAATTCAAGATGTGACAAAAGAAATTGCGGAAGTTGAGAAATTAGACAAACCTCGTGGGGCATTAGTAGCAAGTGTTGCAGAAAACAGTCCATCTGCTAAAGCAGGAGTAAAAGCTGGCGATATTATTTTAGAATTTAATGGAGAAAAAATTAATCAGATGAGGGAACTTCCTATGATTGTTGCAAGAACCGCGGTTGGGAAAAAAGTGGAGGTAAAAATTTGGAGAGATAAAAAAGAAATTGTTAAAATTGTTACACTTGGAAGATTAGAAACTTCAGAGGATTTTAAAGTTTCAGAAAAATCAGAAAGTCCGAAAGAAACAGAGATAAAAGATTTAAAAATAACTGTAAGACAGATTAATAAAGAAGATATAAAATCAAGAAATTTACCTAATCAAACTTCTGGATTAGTTGTTACTAAAATAGCAAATGATAGTCCTTTAATAAATTCTGTTGAAGTAAATAGTATTATTTTAGAGGCGCAAAAGAAAAAAATTAGAAATGTAAATGATTTAAACCAAATAGTAAAACAAGTCCTAAATAGCAATCAAAAAACTATTTTATTAGTTATCTACAATAGTCAAAACCAAAGACGATATATTGGTGTTAAATTAGATTAATTAATGGATTTAAAATCCAAAATTATTTTAATTTATGGCCCTACAGCATCTGGAAAGTCTAATTTTGCAATTAAACTTGCTAGAAAAATCAAGGGCGAGATTATTAATGCTGATAGTATGCAGGTATATAAAGAATTAAAAATTTTATCTGCAAGACCTCTGCCAAAAAATTACAAGAACGTTAAGCATCATTTATATGGATTTCAAAGTGTAAAAAAAAACTTTTCCTCAGGAGATTGGTTGAAATTAGTTAATAAAAAAATTCTAGATATAAAAAAAAGAAATATGACACCTATTCTTGTGGGTGGTACCGGATTGTATTTTAAAGCAATGACAGAGGGTTTAGTAAATATTCCAAATATTCCAATTCGATTAAGATCAAAAATAAGATTGTTACATAAAAAAATTGGAACAAAGAAGTTTTTTTCAGAATTAGTTGAGCTTGATCCTATTTCAAAAAACTTTGTTAAACCTACAGACACTCAAAGAGTAATTCGAGCTTATGAAGTTAAATCATTTACAAAAAGATCAATTTACGATTGGTTCAAAAGTACAAGATCAGATTATGAAAAGGACGATTTTTTTAAAATTTGTATTGATTATCCAAGAGTTGAGTTAATTGAGAGAATTAGTGATCGAACAAAAGATATGATTAAAAATGGAGCAATTTCAGAGGTAAAAAAATTTATAAGATTAAAAGTTCCAAGAGTTAAAACTGCCTCAAAGGCAATCGGAATCGCAGAAATTAGAGAATATCTTGAGAAAAAAATTGAGATATCTGAAGTAATTGAGAAAATATCAATAAAGACTAGGCAATATGCCAAGAGACAATCCACTTGGGGCAGAGGTAATATGATGGATTGGAACAAAATAAAGTCAGAGGACCTAAATAAATTTTTAAAAAAAATTTAGATTTTACGTAGTAATTCTTGACCAATTAGCACAACTTCAGCTAGATTGCATGAATGTCTAAATTATATACAGGTGCTGAAATTGTATTCAAATGTCTTGAAGATCAAAAGGTGGATTTTATTTTTGGTTATCCAGGTGGTGCTGTATTACCAATTTATGATGAGTTAAAGAATCATAATACAATTAAGCATATTTTAGTTAGACATGAACAAGGCGCAGGTCATGCCGCAGAAGGTTATGCGAGATCATCTGGCAAACCAGGTGTTGTACTTGTAACTTCTGGACCTGGTGCAACCAATGTTGTTACTGCATTGACAGATGCTTATATGGACTCTGTTCCACTAGTTTGTATATCAGGTCAAGTGCCAACACATCTAATCGGCACTGATGCATTTCAGGAATGTGATACAACTGGAATTACGAGACCATGCACAAAACATAATTGGCTGGTTAAAGATATTAAAGATTTATCTAAAATTCTTCACGAGGCTTTTAGAGTTGCAACTACAGGGAGGCCTGGTCCAGTTTTAGTTGATATACCTAAAGATATACAATTTGCCAAAATGGGTTATTCAAAACCTAAAGCTAAAAAAAAACTTAATGGAAAATCGTTAAATCATTTTTTACCAAAAGATATTGATACATTGATTTGTTTAATGAATAAATCAAAAAAACCTGTCATCTATTCTGGTGGTGGAGTTATAAACTCTGGACCAGAGGCGAGCAATGTTTTAAGAGAACTTGTAGAGCTTACAGGTTTTCCGATCACTTCTACGTTGCAAGGTTTAGGTGCGTATCCAGGAGATGATAATCAATTTTTAGGGATGCTTGGAATGCACGGAACTTATGAAGCAAATAACGCAATGCATGATTGTGATTTATTAATAAACATTGGCGCCAGATTTGATGACAGAATAACTGGTAAAATTGATGAGTTCTCTCCAAAATCAAAAAAAGTTCATATCGATATTGATCCTTCATCAATAAATAAAATTATTAAAGTTGATTTAGCGTTAGTTGGTGATGTTAAAGAGGTTTTAAAAGGAATTACCAAAACCCTGAAGAAAAAAAATTTAGATTTGAAAAAATCAAATAAGCAACAAATTGCAAAATGGTGGGAACAAATACAAAAATGGCGAACCAAAAATTCTCTACATTTTAAAAATAGTGATGAAACAATAAAACCTCAACATGCAGTTCAAAGATTATACGAACTTACCAAACATAAAGATACTTACGTTACGACTGAGGTAGGTCAGCACCAAATGTGGGCAGCTCAACATTATAAATTTAATAAACCAAATCGTTGGATGACCTCGGGTGGACTTGGAACAATGGGATATGGATTACCTGCTGCTGTGGGAGTTCAAATAGCTCATCCAAAAAAATTAGTAATTGATATTGCCGGTGAAGCTTCAGTTTTAATGACAATGCAAGAGATGTCTACAGCAGTTCAATATAATCTACCTATTAAAATTTTTATTTTAAATAATCAGTACATGGGAATGGTGAGACAATGGCAAGAGTTACTACATGAAAAAAATTATTCTGAAAGCTATACAGAGGCTTTACCAGATTTTATAAAAATGGCAGAAGCCTATGGTTGTAAAGGAATAAAAGCTGATAAACCAGATGAATTAGATGAAAAAATTAAAGAAATGGTGGAGTTTAATGGGCCTGTTATTTTTGATTGTCGAGTAGACCCAAATGAAAATTGTTTTCCAATGATCCCATCAGGAAAACCACATAACCAAATGATATTAGGACCGAGTGAAAAAGAAGAAAATAAGATCACTGGCAAGGGTAAAGCTTTGGTTTAATTATGGCAAATCCAAAATCTGCATATAGCGTCTCTTCAAAAAAAGAAAAATCAGATACACATATTATTGTTGTTTGGGTAGATAACGAAGCTGGTGTTTTAGCAAGAGTGGTAGGCTTGTTTTCTGGTCGAGGTTATAACATTGAGTCACTTGCAGTTGCTGAAGTTGACGCAAAAAAAAGTATATCAAGAATAACAATAGTCACAACTGGGACACCTCAAGTAATAGATCAAATTAAATTACAATTAAAAAAATTAGTTCCAGTCCATAAAGTTGCAGATTTCAAAAGGAATGATAAAGGAGTAATATTTAAAGAAATGGCTCTATTCAAAGTTGTTGGTAACAACACAAAAATCAAAAAGGCTATTAATGCTTGTAAAAAGTATGATGCTGTAATATTGGATAAAACAAAAAAATCAAATGTTATTCAAATTACTGCATTAAGAAGAGAAATAGATAAGATGGCAAAAAATTTAAGAAAATTTGGGTTAGTAAGTGTTTCTAGAACTGGAGCTGTTGCTATGACGAGAGGGGATAAAATTTTTAATTAATCATTAAGGAGAAAATTATGAAAATGTTTTACGAAAAAGATACAGATGTAAATTTAATTAAAGATAAAAAAATTGCAATATTTGGCTATGGTAGTCAGGGTCATGCTCATGCTTTAAATTTAAAAGATAGTGGTGTCAAAGAAGTTGTAGTAGCATTGAGAGAAGGTTCTTCAAGTATACCAAAAGCAGAGTCAAAAGGATTAAAAGTTATGAATTTGTCTGATGCTGCTGAGTGGGCGGATGTTGTAATGATTTTGACACCAGATGAATTGCAAGCTTCAATTTATAAAAACCACATAGAACAAAGAGTTAAAGAAGGGAAGTCAATAGCATTTGCTCATGGATTAAATGTTCATTACGATCTAATCAAAGCTAGAAAAGATTTAGATGTTTTTATGGTTGCCCCGAAAGGACCAGGTCATCTAGTAAGAAGTGAGTATGAAAAAGGTGGGGGAGTGCCATGTCTATTTGCGGTGCATCAAAACGGTTCTGGTAAAGCAAGAGATTTAGCGATGTCATATGCCTCAGCAGTTGGTGGTGGCAGATCGGGGATTATTGAAACGACATTTAAAGATGAAGTTGAAACAGATTTATTTGGTGAACAAACAGTTCTTTGTGGTGGTTTAGTTGAATTAATAAAGAATGGTTATGAAACTTTGGTGGAAGCTGGATATGAACCAGAGATGGCATATTTTGAAACCGTTCATGAAGTAAAACTTATTGTTGATCTAATTTATGAAGGCGGAATAGCAAATATGAATTACTCTATTTCAAATACTGCAGAATATGGTGAATATCAATCTGGACCCAGAGTAATAAATAAAGAGGAAACTAAAAAAAGAATGAAAGAAGTTTTAGATGATATTCAGTCTGGTAAATTTACTAAAGAATGGATGGATGAGTGCAAAAGTGGTCAGAAAAACTTTCTTGCGACACGGGCAAAATTAGCTGAGCATCCAGTTGAAAAAGTTGGGGCTAATTTAAGAGCCATGATGCCATGGATTGGTAAGAAGAAATTAGTTGATAGTGATAAGAAGTAAATTTTAGTTCCAAATTGAGATAAATTTAGTATTTTACTTTTGCAATCTAAACGAGAGGTTGTATATTTCAAAAATAAAAATTTTTGATATGGCTGACAAAGATAAAGTATTCATTTTTGATACAACTATGAGAGATGGTGAGCAATCACCTGGAGCCTCAATGAGTGTTGAAGAAAAGATTCAGATCTCAAGAGTTTTTGATGAAATGGGTATCGACATTATAGAAGCAGGTTTTCCAATATCATCTCCTGGTGATTTTGAGGCTGTAAGTGCAATAAGCAAAAGTGTTAAAAATTCAATTCCTTGTGGTTTGGCAAGAGCAACTAAAAAAGACATTGATGCTTGTCACGAGTCTTTAAAATTCGCAAAAAGATTTAGAATCCATACTTTTATTTCAACAAGCCCAGTTCATATGAAGCATAAATTAAATATGACTAACGAACAAGTTTTGGGGGCTATTAAAGAGAGTGTTACTTATGCAAAAAAATTCACTGATGATGTAGAGTGGTCTTGTGAAGATGGCACAAGAACAGATTTAGATTTTATGTATAAGACAATCGAGCTTGCAATTAAATGTGGTGCCACAACAATAAATATTCCTGATACAGTTGGATACTCAATACCAGAGGAATTTGCCAAAACTATTAAACTAATTAAAAACAATGTTCCAAATATTGACAAAGCAATTATCTCAGCACATTGTCATAATGATTTAGGTTTAGCAGTTGCAAATGCATTATCAGGATTGTCTGCTGGAGTAAGACAAATTGAATGTACTATTAATGGAATAGGTGAGAGAGCAGGTAATGCTGCTTTAGAGGAAATTGTAATGGCAATTAAAACAAGAGATGATTTATTACCTTATGAGACAGGTATAAAAACAGAATTAATTAGTAAAGCTTCTAAAATTGTTTCAAATGCAACAGGATTTCCAGTTCAATTTAATAAAGCGATCGTTGGAAAAAATGCTTTTGCTCATGAGTCTGGAATTCATCAGGATGGAATGCTGAAGAATAGAGAAACATATGAAATCATGACACCAGAAAGTGTTGGGGTAAAAAAAACATCATTAGTTATGGGAAAACACTCTGGAAGACATGCTTTTAAAGATAAGTTAAGTGATTTAGGCTACGCTGATGTAACAGATGATGTTGTTCAAGCAGCATTTGGAAAGTTTAAAATTCTAGCAGATAAAAAAAAACATATTTATGACGAAGATATTGTTGCTTTAGTTGACGATAGCTTGATTATCGACAATAAAATTAATGCAATAAATTTAAAGTCTTTAAAAGTTTTTGCTGGCACTGGTGAGCCACAAAGAGCTGAAATGACATTAGATGTTTTTGGCGATATAAAACATACTACTCAAACAGGAGATGGTCCTGTTGATGCAATATTTAAATGTATTAAGGAGCTTTATCCACATGATGTTAAGTTGTCTTTATATCAAGTTCACGCAGTTACTGAAGGAACAGATGCACAGGCTACAGTCAGTGTTAAAATTGAGGAGAATGACAGAACTACTGTTGGACAATCAGCTGATACAGATACTTTAGTAGCATCAGCTAATGCTTACCTTAATGCATTAAATAAAATGTTAATTAAAAGAGAAAAGAAATCTCTTTATAAAAATATAGAACCTAAAAAAGTAAAAGGAGTATTTTAATGGGCTTATTTGATAGAATGAAGAAAATCTGGAGTCAAGATATGGCAATTGACCTTGGGACAGCTAATACCTTAGTAGTTGTTAAAGGACAAGGGGTTGTTTTAAATGAACCTTCCGTTGTTGCAATTGTTGATCAATCAGGAAAAAAACAAGTTTTAGCTGTCGGAGATGAAGCTAAAACGATGCTAGGAAGGACTCCTGGAAATATTCAAGCGATCAGACCCTTAAGGGATGGTGTAATTGCTGATTTTATTGTTACAGAAGAAATGATAAAACACTTTATTAAAAAAGTTCATAAAGGAAGTACGTTTGCTAATCCAAGAATTTTAATTTGTGTTCCAACAGGCTCAACTCCTGTTGAGAGAAAAGCTATTCAAGATAGTGCTTTAGCAGCAGGTGCCAGAAGGGTTCAATTGATTGAGGAACCAATCGCAGCTGCTATTGGGGCTAATCTTCCAATATCTGAAGCAACTGGTTCAATGGTTGTTGATATCGGTGGTGGTACAACTGAAATCGCAGTTATGTCCTTAGGAGGTTTAGTTTATTCTAAATCTCTAAGAGTAGCAGGAGATGCTATGGATGGTGCAATGGTCAACTATATGCGAAAAGAATATAATTTGATGATCGGTGATAGTACTGCTGAAAAAATTAAAAAGGAAATAGGTACCGCTATTCCTACAAACAATAATACTTATGCAGTTAAAGGACGAGATTTAAGATCTGGAACTCCAAAAGAAGTTAATATTACAGAGGAAGATACAGCAGAAGCATTAAACGATATTTTGAAAGAGATGGTTAATGGAATTAAGGATGCATTAGAAAGCACTCCTCCAGAATTATCTGCTGACTTAGTTGATATGGGACTTACTTTAACGGGTGGTGGAGCTTTATTAAAAAATATAGACAGAAGGTTTTCTAAGGAAACGGGTTTGCCAGTTCACATTGCTGATGATCCATTATCTTGTGTAGCAGTTGGTACTGGAAAAGCTCTTGATCAAGAACAAACATTCTCGACTATGTTGACAGAATATTAAGAGTAATGGCCTCTAGCAGAGATGATTTTATAATAGCAATTAGATCTGCTTTTTTAAAAAAAAGCACTCAGCAAAAATTTTCTTTACTCACTTTAGTATTTATTTCTATATTTATAATCCTTTTATCAAGCCTAGACTTTAAAGCAGTAAGGTACTTGAAAGCTGGATTGAGTGAGTTGGTCTACAGATCATCTTTTATAGTTTCTATACCAGAAAACTTTGCTAGAAATTCTATTATTAACATTATTGAATACACAACTTTTTTTAATAAATATCAAAAAAACAAAGATGAATTGGACAATCTTAAATCTGATTTTGTATCGAACGAAATTATTCAGTATGAAAACCAAGAGCTGAAGGTGTTAATTGATGATTATATTTCAAGCTCAAATAAAATTTTAGCAAAAATTATCGTCGATCATGATAGCCCTTTTTTAAAAAGCATTATCATAAACAAAGGCAGTAAAGATGATATCAAAATAGGTACAAATATTTATGATCAATCTTATTTAGTTGGTCGAGTAATTGAGGTCAATTATAAAACATCAAGGGTATTATTATTGTCAGATTTAAATTCTAATGTGCCAGTAACTATTGCACCACAGAATATTCAAGCAATAGTCACAGGGAGTGGAGACAATTTCGGACAAATTAAATATATTAAAGCAGGTTTATCAGAGGAGCTAGTTGATGAAAGTATAGTTTACACTTCAGGTACCGGAGCAATATTTAAAAGTGGAGTACCAATAGGCAAATTAAGGTCTGAAAAAAGTGGTTCTTCCAATAGATACAACGTTGAATTCTACAGCGATTTTACGCAATTAAAGTATGTGTTTGCAGAAACAATCACTCAGGTAGAAATTCCACAGGTGGAACCCGAAACCGAAACTATTGACGATAAAAGTGGTGAACTTTCAGATGCAAAATTAAAAATTTTAGAGGATGAACTAAAAATAGTAGAGGAAACAAATTCAAAATTTATCGAAGAAAATGAAAAATTAAAAAACAAAATAAATGATTTAAATAATAAAATTTCAGTTTTAGATAATGAAATCTTTTCTCAAAAACAAAAAATCAATCAATTTAATATGGACACTCAGGAGCTAGAATTTTTAAAACTAAACTTAGAGCATGGTCATAAGTGTAGAAAATCTTTTTTCAATTCAAATGGCTTTAATGTTGGAACTGAAGAATATAGGAGTTGTGTTTTGAATGGAGGCAGAAAAGGTGGCTAATTTAAAGACAAAAGGATCATTTTCTAAGTTATACACCTGGTTACCAATAATTTTATTATTTGTTTCAGTACTTAATGAATTTGATTTTAATTATTTAGAACTTGAATACTTTTCGTTCAATTTCCCTTTTATTTTGATTTTTTTCTTTACTTTAAAAGATTTTAAACATTTTGATTATCTTTTTGTATTTTTTGCAGGTTTGCTTAACGATACTGTTATTGGCTTGCCTCTAGGAATAAGTAGTTTGTCTTATACATTGATTTGCATTGCTACAGCATATATTAGAAATATAACAATAAGACCAAGCCAGATGAAAGATTGGTTCTATTTTTTATTTATAATAAGTTTGATTAACTCTTTAAATTACTCAGTTTTAACATTATTTTTTTCTTATGATTTAGTTTTAACGAGCTATCTAGTTAACACTACTTGTACATTTTTACTTTATATAATTTTCGTATCAATATTTAAATATTACATGAAAGGAATTAATGATTAATTCTTCAAGTGATAATGTAAAAAAACTTAATTCAATTAATAGAAGAATGTTCATTACAGGTTCATTAAAATTTTTTATTATGATAGGAATAGTCAGTAGATTATTTTTTTTACAAGTTAAAGAAAACAAAAAGTATTTAACCCTCTCAGATAAAAATAGGATTAGAGAGTGGAAATTAGCTCCAGTGAGAGGAGAGTTTCATGATTATTTTGGAAACGTTATCGCGGGAAATTTTGAAGCTTATCAACTCCACGTGATACCAGAACAAGTTGAAGATTTTAGGTATGTTGTATATCGATTAAAAGACTTACTAGAATTATCAGATAACGAATTTAAAAAAGTATTAAAAAAGAAAAATGAAATAAAGCCTTGGGAAACTTTAATTGTTTCTGATAATTTGAGTTGGCAAAAGTTTTCAAAAATAAATAACCATTTGTATGATTTAAATGGTGTAAAACCAGTTATATCAATTTCAAGGAATTATCCTTTTAAAGAAAATTTCACACACTTAATTGGTTACGTAAGTCAAGCTAATCAAGATGACATTGAGTCGAATCAAGCTATAAAGAAAAATTTTGTTCCAGGATTAAAAGTCGGAAAAGTTGGTTTAGAGAAAACATTTGAAGAAAAATTAATAGGCACAAATGATATTGAAAGGTATGAAGTAAATGCCTATGGCAGAAGAATTAGTCAATTAGAATTTCAAAAAGGAGAAAAAGGTAAAACCTTAAGATTAACCATAGATACTGAGGTACAAAAATTAGCAAATGAATTATTAAAAGATAAAGCTGGTTCAATATGTGTAATGGACATTTATACAGGTGCAGTAATTGCTATGCATTCATCACCTTCATTTGATCCAAATTTATTTGTATTTGGTATTAGCCAAGATGATTGGCAATTAATTCGAAATGATCCAATGAAACCATTAGTTAATAAAACTTTACAAGGTAATTACTCTCCAGGTTCAACGATTAAACCAATTGTTGCTTTATCTGCTTTAGAGAATGGGATCGTTAATACTAATTTTACAGTGAAATGTACTGGTAAAACTGAAATGTATGGCCAGACTTATCATTGCTGGAAGAAAAAAGGTCATGGCTACGTAAGTTTAAGAAATGCAATGAAGCAATCTTGTGATACTTATTTCTACGAAGTTGCTCGTAAACTTGGTGTTGATAAATTAAGTGAGACTGCAAAAAAATTTGGCCTTGGAGAAAAAGTTTTTGGTGATTTATTTGATATTGAAAAAAAAGGATTAATTCCAAACACTCAATGGAAAAAAAATGCACTAGGAAAAGGATGGTTGTTAGGCGAAACAATAATAACAGGAATTGGGCAAGGCTATATCCAAACTACTCCAATTCAACTATGTTTAATGACTGCTCAAATTGCAAATGGGGGTTACAAAATTTATCCTCATATTGTGGTAGATGATAAAGTAAAAGATCAGCCAATTGATAAATTTACGCCACTTTATAAAAATTCAAAAAATATCAAGATTGTTCAAGATGCTATCTTTGGTTCAACAAATGAGGTAATGGGTACATCTTATCGTTCAAGAATTGATAATCCAAAATATCAGTTTGCTGGTAAAACTGGGACAGCACAAGTTAAAAAAATTACTGAGGAAGAAAGAGAATTAGATCTTAAAACTTTTGAGATACCCTACGAGCAAAGAGATCATGCTTTATATGTAGCTTTTGGACCATATAAAAATCCAAGATACGCATTAAGTGTCATTGTAGAACATGGAGGAAACGGAAGTACAACTGCCGCTCCAATGGCAACTAAATTATTTAAATTAATTATTGACCGACACAAGATTAGAGAGTCTTTGAGAAATAAAAAGTATTTGGAGATATAGATGTATCAACATACAAGATTAACAACAAATAGACTTGGTTTTTTTCAAAAATTTAGAAACTTTGATTATATACTTCTGGTCTGTATATTGTTACTTGGCTTTATTAGTTTAGCAACAATGTATTCTACTGATGGTGGTGAGATTAAATTTCATACCAAAAGTCATTTTACAAAATTAGCAGTATTTACTTTAATGATGCTGGTAATGTCATTTATCAATATCAAGTATTGGTTCTCAATAGGCTACTTAGCTTATGTAGCGGTAGTAGGTTTGTTAGTTGGGACCTATTTATTCGGAATTACCTCATCTGGCTCTCAAAGATGGATAAATCTATATTTTATAAATTTACAGCCATCAGAACTAATGAAAATATTTATCATTGTTTGTTTGGCTAAATTTTTTCATCGAATGAAGTTAGAAAATGTCAATTCAATTTATACAATTTTAACTTCTTTAATAATAATACTTTTACCAATGGGGTTAGTCATTGTACAACCAGACCTTGGAACTGCAGTTCTTATTGCTATAAGTGGAATAGCAGTATTATGGTTTGCAGGTATTAATTATAAATATTTTATTTATACTATTCTTGGATTTATAATCTCTTTACCTTTTGTAATAGCTTTCTTGAAGCCCTATCAGAAATTGAGAGTGTTGACATTTCTAAATCCTGACAAGGATCCTCTGGGTGCTGGTTATCAAATTATTCAATCAAAAATAGCTGTCGGATCTGGAGGTATATTTGGTAAAGGATTTTTAAAAGGCACTCAAAGCTATCTAGAGTTTCTACCAGAAAAACATACTGATTTTATTTTCACTCTTTTCTCAGAGGAATTCGGTTTTGTGGGTTCAGCAATACTTTTAGTAATTTATGCGATTATTATTTATAGAATTGTAGCAATTGGAGCTAATTCCAGAAGTTATTTCGCAAAGATTTTTTGTTATAGTTTTGGTGCCGCTATTTTTGTATTCATCACTATAAATATGAGTATGGTTTTAGGTTTACTACCTATAGTAGGTTCCCCTTTACCAATTATGTCTTATGGTGGTTCTTCTATGCTAGCAACCATGATTGGTTTTGGAATAGTCATGAGTGCCAGGGTTCACAATCAACAATTGATTGCCTAAGTATAATTTGTCGCTTAACTTATTTGACAGATAGATTGTATATTTTTTTTATGAGTAAAAATTTACATGTGGGGATTGTTGGCTCAGGAATTCAAGGAGTTTCAAACGCTTTATTTCTTCAAAAAAAAGGTTTTAAGGTAACCATATTTGATAGAGATAATCCTGGTAGTCCTGCAGCTTCATATGGGAATGCTGGCCACTTTTCTCCTTATGCTTCACTATCATTAAATAGAACTGATGTTCTTGCTGATGTACCAGCGATGTTATTAAGTTCAACAGGGCCACTCGCTTTAAAATGGAATTATGTCCCAAAAATGCTGCCTTGGTTTTTCAAGTTTATTTTAAATACAACAAAAAATAAAATGATGCATACCGCAAGAAATATGCATCAAATTTTAGATTTAGCATTACCTGCATATGATGAACTTTTTGATGAAATAAATTTAGATGGTCTCGTCGAAAATAAAGGTATTCTATATATTTGGAATGATAAAGACTTAAAGAGCAGAGAATTAGAAATTAAAGTGAGAGATGAACTTGGGGTAAAACAACAATTGGTCAATAAATCTGAAATTCACGATCTAGAACCTAACATAAAACCCTTTTATCATGCTGGAGTTTATTATCCATATGCAAGACATGCCCGAAACCCAAAAAAAATCTTACTTAAATTATTTGAATTATTTTTAAAAAAAGGTGGAAAGTTTGAAAAAAAAAATATTAATGATATTGAGTTTGATACAGAAAAACCAGTTTTTGTCACTGATGGTGAAAGATATACTTTTGATAAAATTGTAATTGCTTGTGGAGCTTTCTCAAAAAAATTAACAGATAATTTAGGTGAGAGAATTCCACTTGATACTGAAAGAGGTTATCATGTTCATTTCAAAGATTGTGATCATCTTTTAAGTAGACCAGTAATTTTTTCTAATAGAGGATTTGGTATCACCCCTATGGAACAAGGATTAAGAGTGGTTGGTACAGTTGAATTTGGTGGATTAGATAATCCACTCTCTAAATCAAGAATTAAAAATTTAATTAGTAATGCTAAGTATATGTTAGGAGATCTTCCAGAACATGAGGATGAATGGTTAGGTTTTAGACCTACACTGCCAGATTTTTTACCTGTAATGGGACCCTCAAAAAATTATAAAAATGTATTTTATTGTTTTGGTCATCATCATTTAGGATGGACATTAGGTCCAATTTCTGGAAAGATTGTCTCTGGAATGATAGCTAAAGAAAACACAAATCTAAATTTAGACCCTTATAGCTCAGTAAGATTTAGTTAATCAAATGCAAAATACTAAGGCATACATCATGCTAGTATGTGCAACATTATTTTGGGCAGGAAACTTTACATTAGCAAAGCTCGCTTATTTAGAAAATATACCTCCCAACTCACTCGCATTTTTAAGGTGGTGCCTAGTATGGATAATATTACTTCCCTTCACCTATAAAGAGATATTAAAATTAAAAAATCAAATTAAAGGAAATTTATCATTATTTCTTATTCTAGGTTCTACCAGTGTATGTATATTTACTTCTTTTACTTATAACGCTTTAAATTACACGCAAGTAATTAATGCATCACTTTTTAATACCGCAATACCTGTAACAATAATTTTAGTTTGTTTTTTATTAAAAATTGAAAAAACAAATATTTTTCAAATATCTGGATTAGTCATTTCAGTTTTAGGAATTTTAGCTATTATTACTAAACTTGATCTAAATATTTTACTTACCTTAAATTTTAACAAAGGCGATTTATTTATGGTCGGAGCAATTATTGCTTGGGGAATATATTCTGCATATTTGAGAAAAAGAACCTTTGAAGTATCTTTACTTGCTCTTGTCCATATAATTTGCACATTTGGATTAATTTTTCTTTTGCCTCTATTTATTTTAGATATGACACAAGGCAAAATTATTGTGATGAGTAGTAATTTTTTTTATATTTTAGCTTATGTTGCAATATTTCCAAGTATTGGCTCTTACTATTGTTGGGCTGGTGCTGTTTCAATCATTGGGGCAAATCGAGCTGGAATATTTTTATCTTTAATTCCATTATTTAGTACTTTGATGGCGATATTCTTTTATAATGAACAATTTCAAATTTTTCACTTGATTGGGGCAATTTTAATTATATTAGGTTTGTTTTTATCAAATAAAGAAATTAAAAATGCTTAAAGTTGCAATATTAGACGACTATCAAAATGTTTCTCAACAATTTGTTGATCTTGAAAAACTTGCAGGAAAATATGAAATTAAAATTTTTAGTGAGCCATTTGAAGATGAAGCTGATGTCATAGATAAATTGGCTGATTTTGAGGCATTATTAGTTATGAGGGAAAGAACACCGATTACAAAAAATATTATAGAGAATTTATCTAAGCTCAAATTTATAATTACCAGTGGCTTGAGAAATAAATCAATTGACCTCGATACTGCCAAAAAAAGAAAGATTATAGTGAGTGGAACAGAAAGTAATTTAAACCCAACTCCAGAATTAACTTGGGCTTTAATTCTTGGTTTAGCTAGAAATATAAAAGAAGAAATAGATAATATGTACCAGGGTTACTGGCAGACTTCAGTTGGTATTGAGCTCAAGGGAAAAATACTAGGATTAATTGGGCTTGGAAAAGTAGGTTCACAAGTTGCAAAAATAGGTAAAGCTTTTGGTATGGAGGTAATGGCCTGGAGTGAAAATCTTAATCTTGATAAATGTAAAGAATTTGATGTTTTACCTTGTTCAAAAGAAGATCTAATTAAAAATTCTGATTTCTTATCAATTCATGTTCAAGGCGGTGAAAGATATAAAAATTGTATTACTCTAAAAGAACTTGATAAAATGAAAAAAACTGCTTTTTTGATTAATACTTCAAGAGGTCCAATAATTAATGAAGACGATTTAATCATTGCTTTATCCACAAATGTAATTGCGGGTGCTGGACTGGATGTTTATGAAAAAGAGCCTTTACCAGAAAATAACAAATTAAGATTTTTACCTAATGCTTTGCTCACCCCTCATTTAGGATATGTGACTGCTGAAAACTATAATGTTTATTATAGTCAAATGATTGAGTCACTTGAAGCTTGTGCCAGTGGTAAGCCAATCCGAGTAATTGAATAGTTATGGATTTATCAGTTGTCAATCACGAAGATTATTTTGCAAAAATTGGTGATGATCATAAGTTTCCAATTAATAAATTTGGAGAACTTGCAAAATATCTAATTGATAAAAAGATAGTTAAAAAATTTCATCAGCCGTATGCATGCTCTGATGAAACTTTGAAAAGAGCACATTCAGAAAAATATATCAAGGATGTTAAAAATAAAACACTAGATCAAAATACAATTAAGAAAATTGGATTTCCATTAGTGGATAGTGTTATTCAAAGATCATTAGTTGCAACTGGTGGAACAGTGTTAGCTACTAAACTTGCAATTAAAAATGGAGTTGCCTGCAATACTGCAGGCGGTAGCCACCATGCTAATTTTGATGGGGGTGCAGGGTATTGTGTATTTAATGATGTAGCAGTCGCGGCTCAATATTTACTTGATAGAGGTTTAGCAGGAAGAATTTTAATTGTTGATTTAGATGTTCACCAAGGTAATGGTAATGCTGATATTTTTATGGAAAATAAAAATGTTTTTACTTTTAGCATGCACTCTAAGTCAAATTATCCCGCAAAAAAATCAATCAGTGATCTTGATGTTGAACTGGAGGATAACATGGAAGATACACAATATATTAAGGTACTTGAATTTTATCTTAATCAATTAAATGAGGAAAATTTTGATTTTGTTTTTTATATTGCGGGAGTAGATATTCATCATAATGATCGCTTAGGAAAACTAAAAATTTCCGATGAAGGAATTAGAAAAAGAGATGAGATGGTAACAAAAAATTTTTTTTCAAAAGGAGTACCTTTGTGTGGTGTTCTTGGCGGTGGTTACAATAAAGATTTTAACAAATTAGTTGAATTACATTCTTTTTTACATCAATCCTGTGCTAAATTACTTAAATGACCAAAAAGAATCCAAATTTAACTGCTGAACAAAAACTGGTAATGTTTGAAGATGGCACTGAACGCGCGGGGAGTAGCGAACTCAATAGTGAAAAGCGAGAAGGTAGTTATCATTGTGCTAATTGTGGAATAAAATTATTTGACTCAAACGCTAAATATGAGAGTGGATCCGGGTGGCCATCATTTTATAAATCTTTACCAGATGTCTTTGAGACTAAAACTGATTATTTAATTGGCTATGCTAGAACAGAATATCATTGCAAAAATTGTAGTGCCCATCATGGACATATTTTTGATGATGGTCCTCAACCCACAGGCAAAAGATATTGTAATAATGGTGTTTGTTTAGTATTTCATGAAAAAAATAAAAAATGATTTTAAAGTATATTAGTTTTTTAGTTGGTCTAACCTGGTCTTACTCTTTAATAAAGACACAATCCATTTTTAGTAAAAAAGCAGGTCTTATATTCAAGATCTTTATTTCCAAAGTCTCTTGGCTAACTTTTTTAGCTGCAATTTATTTTGGCTATAAAAATTTCTCAATTGAATATATTTTAATTGGGATTGTAATTTCAATAGCTTTGGTTCATGTGGGATTTATCTTCTTAGGTAAATTTTTAAAGACAAAATTCACAGAAAAGCAATTGCTTCTTACAAAAAACTTTTTTGAATACTCACTGATTGTGTGGGTTCTTTATTATTTTTTCTATTAAATAATTACCTATTTTGGTCGCTCTAGGGTAACTAAATATTGTTTTTTCTAAAAATTATATATAAAATTTAGTATGTTTGAAAAATTAGAAGAACTAGCAAAAAATAATAAAAAAATTTCTGACTTTCATATAAGAACTGGCTGGCCTTTAGCTTACAGACAAACAGGTGAAATTCACAAAATACCTGATGTGTTAGTAAAAGCTCAAGACCTGCAAGATTTGATATCAACCAATTGTAATGAAGTTGAAATGAAAAGATTTCAGGACACCCATGAGCTAGACTCATCAGTGACGTTAAGCGGACTTAGATTTAGAGCAAACTTTTATAAAACAATTCAGGGGCCTGCTGCAGTATTGAGAAGAGTGGAAAGTGTAATCCCAACAATGGATCAATTTGATTTACCTCCAGTACTTTATGATATTATAGATATGCACAAAGGACTTGTATTAGTAACTGGTCCTACCGGCTCAGGTAAATCAACAACTCTTGCTGCAATTGTAAACGAGATAAATAAAACAAGAACCTCAAATATTATAACTGTTGAGGACCCAGTTGAGTTTATTCATAAAGATTTAAAAAGTATTGTCTCTCATAGAGAAGTTGGTAAACAAACCCAGACCTTTGCAACAGCTTTAAAAGCTGCTCTTCGAGAAGATCCAGATGTAATTTTGGTTGGAGAGATGAGAGACTTAGAGACTGTTTCTCTTGCGTTAACTGCTGCTGAAACTGGACACCTAGTATTTGGTACATTGCACACTAGTGGTGCCCCAAGTACGATTAACAGAATTATTGACGTATTCCCACCTGAACAACAAGCTCAGATCAGAGCACAGATTTCTACATCTTTAAAAATGGTCGTAACTCAAAGGCTTCTTAAAACAAAAGATGGTCAAGGCCGTTGTGGTGCTTTTGAAGTGATGAAGTGTACACCTCCCATTCAAAACTTGATAAGAGAATCCAAAATTCATCAGATCCCAAGCATCATGCAAACTGCTGTTAAAGATGGTATGATTACAATGACCAAATCTTTAGAAGATTTAGTAAAAGCAGGAAAGATAGATGCGAGCGCAGGACGAGAAAATTAAAGGTTTTAATATTCTTGAATTAATTGTTGTTGTTTTAATTATTGGAGTACTATCCGCGGTTGGTTACCCAAGGTTTAATGATTGGCGGAAAGATAGAGAGACAAGAGATGCAGTTATTCAAATACGATCTTTAATACAAGGAATATATTCACAAACTCAAAGAGGGCAATACGCTTTTGTTCAAGTTCATATATCAGAGGAAGCTGATGGCGCAGATCGAAATATAGTTGTCACGTCTAAAGGAATGAAAGCAGAAACACTTGCAAGCTTATTAAATAATAGAAATAGTGTTTGGTGGACAGCTAATAGAACGCCTGATTATGCCAATATTTGCAATATAACAGATGATGCATATTGGGATGATGACCCGGAGCAAGGCTCGGATAATATTGAAGTACGACAAATAACTTTACAAGGAGTTGCTACAACATGGACAGGTTTAGTTGGGGCAGTTTGTTTTGGTAAAAATGATCTATGGTTCAGTGGAAATGGTGAACTTGCCTCTTCTTCTCCAACAAGCAATGAGGTGACTGTCGATAATTATTTATTTATTTGTGATCGATCTAATACACCAATCCAGTGTGACGTGGATCCAACAACAGGCGAACCTCTAACAGAACATGGTCAATTATATGCAATTGAATGGTCAAGATTCGGTAATATTAGTGTTGAAAAGTGGTATCCTCCAGATGTAAATAATGGAGAATGGATATACCAACAATAATATGAAGAAAAAAAAATCTAATAATTCTGGTTTGTCAATTTTAGAGGCATTGGTGTCTACTGCTGTAGTCGGTATTGGTTTTATAGCGATACTGCAGATGACGAATTTTTCAATTCAGTCTATTGATAATTCTGGAGAACGAACCAAAGCAAATTATTTAACAAGTATGATTGCTGAAGATGTAATTGGTAGTAAAAATAGTTTATATGGAATTAATTCAGATAGTGCGGATATTGTGTATGATCCTGATGGATCTATATCATTAGCGAGTGGAGGTGATGCTAGTGGAGTTATGAAATTCTCTAGGTATTTAGAAAATAATGGTTGGCAAGCTAATTTAGATTGTGGCGGAGGGCCTTCGCTCAACGCAAATGCTACAAATACAGGCGATGCAGCAACCACTTCTTCAAAACAGGAAAATATTTATGAAACACAAGAAGTTGATGCGCCAAGAAATAAAGAAGCAAAATGGAATTTGATATTTAATCAAAATAGATTTTTAAAATGTAAGAGCAACGCTGAAACAAAAAGCTTAGAAGTATTTTCAGTATGCAGATGGAATGGCTGTACCCATAATCAGGACTCTGTATTTGATGCAGTGATGCATATTGGACGAGTTGAAATGTTTTTAAATGATGGAAGAAAAAGAAAATTTCTTTATTTCCAGTCTGATTATGAGATTAGAAATTAATGATCGAAGTAATTTAAATGAATAAAAAGAATATTAAAAATATATTAGGACTTACTTTAGTCGAAATTTTGATAGGAATGGTTGTTGCTTCTTTAATGATGGCAGCAATGTATTCAACTTACGCCATTGTAAATACTACTTACAACCAAGTTGTTGATAAAGCAAAAATCAGTAGATCATCAAGAGATTTAGTAGAATTGCTAATAAGAGATATCAGAATGTCAGGATTTAAATATTATTTAGGAACTAACTCGATGAATTACCCCGAACAAAGTTATTTACAATTTGTAGGTGGTGCTACCACTATAAGAGAAAGTCATGATCCTGTAGTTATAATACCAAATTCACTAGGTCATAATATTGGTGATACAGTTCCAACACCAGTAGTCAAACATGATCCAACTGATTTATGTTGTGATAAAATTCATGTTGTTTATGATGATTTTGATCAATTTGATATACGCCAGCCATACAAGAGATATAAAATAACTTATTACGCACGGCCAGTTTCAGATAATGATAACAGCAATCCGAGATACGCAGTCTATAAATCGAAGATTAGTTGGCTGCAAGCACGTGATAGTGATACAGGAAGCTGGCCAGAGACAGGTACTTGGGTCAGCGATTGTTCAGCATGTTATCATGATCAGTTAGTCAGAGACTATGTAGAGGATATGGAGTTTATAGCTCTTGATCAAGAAGGAAGATTTCTTACGCCATTTCCCAACCCATCTTCTCAAGGTGGAAGAGATAACTTGTATAAAGTAAGATCAGTAGACATTAGGATCTCGTTTAGATCTGAGAAAGAATTTTTTAGATTTGAAGCTAGAGGTGGTAAAGAAAGAGAATTGACTGGATTTTCAAGAACGATCAGAAAATTTACTGATAGATACTTAAGAGATAGTGTTGTGGTGACAGTTCATACAAGAAATATAATTGATGATAGAGTTTTTTAATGAATAAAAATAGAAAAAGTCAAAAAGGTTTTACACTTGTTCTATCCCTTGTGCTTTTATTGGTGATGTCTTTAATGGGTGGAGCCTTGATTGTTATTTCTTCAAGTGACCATCAAAGTAATAATACTAGTGACGAGTATCAACAAACCTTCTACGTTGCAGAGCATGCGCTAATTGAAGCTGAAAAATATTTGATTAATCAAATGATTGGTCCATGGGTTGATCCAGTTAATGATCAGGCTTCTATCCCCGCTCCAGGTGCTGGTGCTAGTGAAGAGGAATTGCAAGCTCACACTGATTACATGGATCAGTTAAGAGCAGATGCGGTAGCTAATGGAGGGTTTGCAAGGCATACTGATGCAACTTCACCTTGGCCTAATGGAAGAGGCACACCAATAAATATTAATGAGTTACGTAATACTGCATGCGCTAACAGCTTTAGAAATTTAGTGAGAGATAATAACGGAATTGTTTTTGTTGCAGTACAACAAGAAAATTGGAATTTTGGTGAGTTAATAAGACCAATTCTTGTTGCTGAAAATGCATCGAATGCTGAAATTGAACATATGCAAAGATTTAGATGGGAGTTTTTTGCAATCAATGTAGGCAGTTCAACTTTTAAAGGAGCAGGGACAAGTTTAAAAAAAACCTCAACTAATGTTCAGCGTCAAGGCACTGCCTATAAATTATATGGATGTGGATACTTAATGCCAAGCGGTTCTGATCTTGATGATATAAGTGATCCTGATATCTTGATTCCTTTAGAATCCTTAGTTATATTATCAAGCTAATGCCCAAAATGGATAGTTTAGACAATTTTAAATATTTTTATAAATAAGGAAAAAGTTATATTTTTAAAAAAAATGAAACTTTTAATAAAAATAAATTTAATTATTGCTTTAATTTTTAGTTTAACATCCGTTTCTTATGCCTGTAATTTTTTAAAAGAAAGTATGGGTACATCTATAGCCACATTAGGCGATAGATATGATGAATTTACTTTATCTGCAGAAGATGATTATGGAGATGAAACAGTGCTTGTTGAATATGATACATCTTATGTATGTGATGAACCGCTCTTAAATGAAACTTATTTAAAAGTTTATGTTAGAGAAAAAAAGTTAATTGGAATCCAAATAGAGGCTCTGGAGGCTAAAAATACGAATAAAATTTACCAATTTGCTAAAAATAATTTTGGGTTAGATGATGAAAAAGTTAAAGCAGAGGAATGGGTAGGGGTAATAGATTTAAGTTTTGGTGGTAGTGTAATTTTATATGGTAAGATAGATGAACCTGATGGGATATATGAAACATTAGAGCTTACAAATGTTGAGTACCAAGATTATTTAATTAAAGGTGATATTTTAGAGATAACAAATTGATGAAAGTTTTAAAATATTTTTTAGTTTTAGTTTTTTTTCTGAATTTTAATCAGATAGCAAACTCTAAAGGCGTTCCTCCAGGATCAGGCGAAGGTGATGTGCCGGCTAATATATTAATTCTTCTTGATAGCTCTGCAAGTATGAATAACAAAATCGGTTTAGGTATTCCGAGAATTTCCTCAGTTACTGTAGATGGCAATGGAAATAAAGTCTTATCATCAGCACACAAAAAACATGGGGGATTATATTTATTTAATTCAGATGGTACTAGAATAAATTTTGAAGGTTTAAGACAAACTGACGATTTAGCTTATACAAGACCTGTATGGTTTACAGGGGCTCAAACTACAGCCACATGTGATTGGCGAATTGGTGCAGGCACAAATACATCTCGAAGTTATAATATTGGTGCATTTAAACGATTGCATGAAGTACAATATGTTGCAAACGTAACTGTTGGTGGAACCAACATTAGTGGGGAAAATTTATTATTTGTTGGAATGCACAATGATAAAAAGGTGCCGCATATTTTTGCTTTAGACACTAATTATAAATGTCGATTAGCTATAACAGGAGATGGTATTCATAGTTTTAGGGGTTTCGACATAGCCTTCAATTCACAAGCTGGCGGTCCAGCCATCTATGCTTATGGATTGGGTGGAGCTAGTAAAGGTGCATTTATGCTTACTTGTAATTTTGCTGATGGTTCTTGTGCACAAACAGCAGGAAGAGGAAGAGGAAGAACCGATCTTTATGGAAGAATTTACAATGCGGCTCGAATTAGAGTTACAGACAATGCATCAGAAGTATATTTATCAGCAGGTGGTAGGTTGTATGGATACACTATGGGCGCAGGTGTAAATGCACTTCCAGCAAACACCAATAATCCATTTAGACAGTGTGGTCCAAATATAGACGTTTTTGATATTGACGAGAACAATGATGACGTTTTTTATGGCGGCAGGTGGAATGATACCACTATAGATAAGCATGAATGGACTAGCAATACAACTTGTCCTACACAAGTTAGTGCAGGTTTTCGTAGCACTTTGAAAAATGGTGGATTAGCGGGAAGTGTCGCTGCTGATGATATAAGAATTCACACCGGTATAACAGGTATAAGGGTGGTCGGTAATCGACTATTATATAGTAACGGACCACATGTAGATGAATTGAATACAACTAGATTCACTGCTGCAGATAGAGACACCATGTGGCAAAATCAAATTGGTGGAGGAGCAGTTACTAGATGGACTGGTGCTAAAGATGCAATTACAAGTATATTGACTGATGGTACTTTAACTGCTGGTGCAAATTTTGGTTTTGGCCATTGGAACGCGGGAGAGGGAAATAAAGGCAGAAAGGATACCCCAAGGGGAGGTGCAGCGTGTCATCGTAATAATTCACAGTGCACGTATTATTCCGGTTGGACAGGAACTCACAATAGGGGAAGAAGTAATCAATGCACTAAGAATTCATGTATAAATGTTGGGATAAGTTCTGAGGGTGCAGCAAGAACTATACCTATTTTACAAGCTCTTGGCGTAGAATGGGGAACAGATGCAAATGCGTTCTCAGAGATGGCTTTTGATTACTACTTTTCAGGGGATAACGAAGCCTATGATCCAGCCTCAGACTGTCAATTAAATTACGTAATTGTAATTGGTGATGGAATGATGACCAATACAGGTACTGGAGGCCAGGCAGGTTTTGCGGCTCAAAGAATTGAACAATTAAGAACTCAATTAGGAGTAAGAACTTTGTTTGTAGCTTATGGTGGCGGAATTAAAGTAAAGGGAATGCAATTATTCGATGCTTTAGCGCGTATAGGATCTTGTGATGATGCAAATAGTACTGAATGTGAACCAACTATAGTTGCAGATACTCCGGAGTCACTCAAAACTCAATTACAATCAAAAATTAGACAGATACTTGCTGAAAGATTGTCATTCACTGCACCCTCAATTACTGCAACCATACAAGAGGGAGGTTCTTTGTATCAAGCCCAATTTGCTTATGAGCAATTTGGCGAATGGCAAGGAACTATCTTGAAAAAGAAATTAAACCCAGACGGAACAGTTGAACATGATGCAAATTTCACAGGAAATTGGGATGCAGCTGAAAAAATAAGAGAGCAATCAAGTGAGGCAGGTGCTGCTGATAGTAGAAATATTTGGACGGCCATGCCAGAAGTCAGCTATATCGGTAATTGGGATAATTTTAATACAGATAGTGAAAATTTGAATGGAATTAATAATTTGTTTTTAAAACTTGGTTTTGAACTAGATGATTACCATCATGCTGGGTCAAATTGTTCAGTTGGTCAAACTGGGACTCAAGATGAAATAGAGGGTTTAATTAATTTTGTTAAAGGAACAGATTATTTTGATTACGATGGTGATTGTATTGTAACAGAGGTGAGAGGCCATGTCTTAGGTGATATTTATCATTCTCAGTTAGTTGAAATCGGACCTCCTGATGGTAGCACACAATTTACAGATAATAATCAAGAAGCTTACTTTAGAACTATAAATAATTATCAAAGCTTCAAGAATACATACAGCTCGAGAAGAAATGTGCTTTATGCAGGTTCTAATAGTGGATTGTTGCACGCTATTAATGCAGAAACAGGAAGAGAGGAGTGGGCTTTTATGCCACCATTTATAGCAGGTCAATTACCTAAGCTTGTTAATAAGGATCTTGATGGTAGGATTGAAGGTGGTAAGGGAGGAACTAATGCAATTTTTGGAGTTGATGGATCACCAGTTGTTCATGATGTTTTCATAAAAGGTTTAAGTATGGATGGCTCAATAGAGGACAAAAAGAGTTGGCGTACAATTCTTTTTATTCCGTATGGTCGAGGGGGAGCAGGTTTTTCAGTTTTAGATGTCACAAATCCTATTGTTAAAGCTGGTAAAGGACCATTGCATATGTTCTCTGTGTATAATGATTATATTAATAACGTTGTCTACATTGCAGATGAGGAAGGAAATATCAGCGAGTATGAATATTTTTCAAGCTCAGCAGGTGTTGAAGCATCACTAGAGGCTCAAAAAGCGGATGCTAATTTAACACGAGCTATAGAAGAAGATGGGTATGATCTATTTGCTGAACCACCGGTAACTACGACAGATGAACAAGACGATATTGCAACTTGTCAAGGTAACTCTGATGCTACAAGTGGGACTTTTTATGTAGATGGAACAAATTCTTGTTATCAAGGCACCACTTATACATTTGATGAAATAAGTTTCGATGTGGCGGATGGAATTACTATCCCTAGGGATCAATTGAATGTTACCCAATTAATTGATGGAGCGTTCGTGCCAGTCCCATTTAGTTCAGCTAGAATGATTAATGGTCGTTTTGAAATAACTTTTGCAGATGCTAAGACATATAACCCTGGTGGAAGTGAATTCGAAACATCAAGTACAGATAGATTCTTTATACAATCATCATGCACAGTATCTTCTGGATTAGAACCGACACTAGATTATAGTACTTTAGGTGAGACATGGTCTACTCCAAGAGTAGTAAGATTACCGTCTGATGTCCCAGGTGAAGAAGGACAAAGATCAAAAGATAAATACGTTGCAATAATGGGTGCGGGTTTAGCGAATAATAATTTATGTGCTGGTTCTTCTGTATTTGCAATTGAACTAGATGATATGTCTGAACCTGCTAGAATTTATGGTGGTGATATAAATTCAGGACCAATAACAATTGTTGATACAGATCCAGTTGGAGTAACTGTAGAAAATACAGTTATTGAAACACCAAATGGAAGCGATATTAATAACGCTATACCAACAACGCCTATCGTAATTACACCTGACACTGCGTTTGGTATACCTTGGCGAGGTGCAATGGTCTACATTAACGATAGAGAGGGTAAGATAACAAAAATTAATTTTACTGACTCTAAGAAAAATGGTGCACAATTGTTTGATCAAACCACCTTATTCAGATTAGATGCATCAGAAAATAATAAACGTTATACATTCTTTGGTATGGATGCAGGAGTTGGTGTGAGCACAAAAGACTTCTGGCTATTTGGTGGAACAGGTGACTTTGCTCAATTGGGAGATAGAACTTCAACTATGGATAACATTTTGTATGGTATAAGAGATAGAGATTATCCATTCTTTAAGCACTTAAACAATGTAACTATTCCACGAGAGACAAATACTGACTTTAGAGAACTCGCACACAGAGGTGCAAATGCTGCAAAATCAATTGAGAATTTAAATCATTGTTCCGATGTTACAGGCGACGCTTCTGGAAATGAATGTCCGTCTACTGAGGATGGTTGGGTTATACATTTAGAGGGAACTGCAATAGCTGCAGATGGAAATGTTACTATACCAGGAGGACGAAGCTTTAGAAAAGCTTCAGCCCCACCAACTTTATTTAAAGGCCAGGTGTACTTTCCTGTTTATGAACCACCACCAGGAACAAATAGATGTAATATAGGAAATGCTTATATTTGTGCCTCAGATGATGAATGTGGTACCAATAACTCACATAAGTTAGTTAAAGGGAGCACTGCCAATGCTGGAGCATGTACATTTGTCAGAGAAGGTGTCCTATCAGAATTAGTAATTTTCGATAAGCTATTATATGCTAACGTTGCCGGACCTAGCGAAAATCCTGATACATTGTATTCAATATTAGCAATTGCTGGAGAAGTTTTAACTAATAAGGGTGGCTGGAGAGACACGGGCTTTTAATAATTAAGTAATGAGTTCTTTAATTTCTTTTAAAGGATCGAATATTTCATAATAAAAATAAATAACCCACGCAAACATATTTAACATAGTTATAAATATGATAGCTAAACCGACAAGAGTATCTTGGTTAATTTTCTTACGCCATTTGATTGGAAAAAAGTTTAAAGAATAAGCATAAGCTAAAATAAATACATTTAAGGCTGTGATAATAATATTAACGTATAAAAAAGTTTCCACTAATTAATCAAATTTTTAAGTTTATTTTTAAGTTTATCTTTTACTTTCTTATCTAGATCTTCTGTATTAAAATTTTGAATTTGATCTAAAAATTTATTATTAATCATTTTTTCTTTGATAGTATCAATTGTTTCATCAAAAACTTTTCTTAAAGTGTCTTTATAATTAGTACTCTTTTGAGTATTACCAATGTTATTAAAGCTCAAGTCTTTAAGTGTAAAAGTTTTATCAATATCAAAATCTGGAGACAATATAGATAAAGAGATATTTTTGGCATCAAGATTTTGGATATTAAAATATTTTTTTGACTCTGAACTTGAAGTTTTAAAAGTAAGATCTTGTTTTAGAGATCTTATATTATCTGTTACTTTTTGTTCAGCATAATTAAAATAATAATTTACACTAATATCTTTTAACAACACATCATTTATTAAAATGTTGTTTGAAAAAATTGAAAAGGTATCTAAAATTACTTTAACTGACTCTATATTAATTAAATATCCTTCAAATCTTTTATTTAATAATGTAATTCCCTCAGCATTTGCCTCTCCACTTAAATAATTTATATTTAAATTTTTAATCAATACTTCCCTGTTTAATGAACTTGACATATTATTTTGTAATATGTTTTTGATAACTCTGTCTCCAATAAATTCAATAAACAAATAAAAAAAGATTGGTAAGATTATAATTGCAAGTAAAAATTTTTTCATATTTAGTTTATAATATCATTTAAAACATATTTCTAACAACTTGCTGATCAATGTGAGTTTAATTTTAATTTAAAAATAATTTTATTTGGTCAAATAAAAATAGAAAAATTAAATTACCAATGATAATGAATGGCCCAAAAGGTATTTGTGATGAAAGTTTTTTTTTATTTTTGATTAAATCTGGAATTACACTTATCAAAGCAACAAATGATGAAAAAAATATTACAAATGGAATAGATATCCAGCCAAACCAAAAACCAATTACAGAAAGTAATTTTGCATCACCTAAACCCATTCCTTCTTTATTTCTTAATTTTTTATAAATAAAAATTATTAACCAAATTATTACATAACCAAAAATTCCACCTATTAATGAATTGATAAAATTTGGAAACAAATGATAATTTAGATTAGGATCGAATGATTTTAAAAAACCAATGACCATTAGAGGATATGTAAGCTCATTAGGGATTATAAAATGTTTTAGATCTATAAAAAAAATAATTATAAAACATATGCTTAAAATAAAAAATAGAAGTGTTGTTAACGAAATACCAAATAAATAGAATATTAAAACGAAATTAAGTCCAGAAATTAATTCAACTAAAAAATATTTTACATTTATTTTAGTTGAACACTCTATGCACCGAGCTTTAAGGATTATAAAAGATAATAGAGGAATGTTATTGTACCATCTAATTTGTTTGTTGCATGAAGGGCAGAAGGATCTTCCCTTCACAACACTCATATTTTTAGGAATTCTATGGATGCAAACATTGCTAAAACTTCCCCATATACTTCCGAAGATAAATACTATAATATAGGACACAATTTATAGTTTAAATTGAGAGGAAAATTCTATGAGCCCATCAATGCAATATTGTATTAGCATCATTGCATCTGTTAAATGCAAATAGAAATTAGGCGTATGAATAATGAATTCCATCAAACTCAAAAATATCAAAAAATTAATGAATATCAATTTATAAATAGCATGTTTTTTGGCACAAAAAAAAAAGAAACAACTAAAGTAGATGACACTAGTAGTAAAGATTTGGAGTTAGTCACTAAAATGAATCAAGAGTTTGCTAAGACTCTTGATTTAAAAGAAACATTAAATAACTCATTAGAATTAATTATAAAAAGAATAAATGCACAAGCTGCTAATATCTTTTTAATAGATGAAAAAAATCAATCATTCCAATGTATCGCATCAAAACATCAGGCTTACCTCGAAGATTTTGAAATACCTATAACTCAAGGAGTAATGGGTAAGGCAGCAGTGATGAAAAAATGTATTAGAGTTGGAGATGTACGTAAAGATGTTAGGGAAATTGCAGAATTTTATTTTGATTTAGATAATAAAACAAATTTTACTACGTATTCCGTTTTGTGTTCTCCATTAATTGTTTCAGATGAGTGTATTGGAGTTATTCATTGTTTAAATAAAAAAACAAATAACAAACTATTTGAGGAGAACGATAGAAAACTTTTAGAAACTTTATCCGGGCCTGCGGCATTAGCAATTAATAATGCGAAGATGGCAAAAGATTTAGTAGATAAAAATAGAATGCAAAAAGAAATTGAAATAGTTGGTGAAATACAAAAAACTTTACTATCTCAAAATCAAAAAGAAAAATTTCCTATCGCAGGAATAAATATTCCAGCTAAAGTGGTTTCAGGAGATTTTTACAACTTTGCAGAACTATCTGAGGGGGTTTATGGTTTTGGTGTTGCTGATGTATCAGGAAAAGGAATTAAATCTTCTTTGTTAATGTCGAAGGCATCGAGTTTGTACAGATGTTTAAGTAAGACAAATTTTTCTGCAGCAGAATTATTAAACATTTTAAATTCAGAAATTTGTGAGACAACATCGAGAGGAATGTTTGTTACAATGCTAATTGGAATTTATGATAGTAACAAAAAAGAATTAACTTTAGCAAATGCAGGACATGAACCTCCGCTTATTTATTCTAATGACGGAAACTTTTCAAATTTCGAAGAAGCAGGGCCACCTTTAGGTATTGCTCCTAAATTTAAATTTAAAGAAACAAAAATTAATTTTTTAAATAGTTCAATGTATATATTTACTGATGGTATCACAGAAATAAAAGATACTGAGGGCAACATGTTAGAGTCTGATGGATTTAAAAATTATATTAAAAAGTATCAACAAAATCCAAATCATGAACGCTTAAATAAAATTGTTGAGGATATAATTAAGTCAGGACGAATTCAAAAAGATGATCTGACTATTGTTGTCGTTGATTCATTATAATTTAATTTTTTATGATCGGCATAAGTAAAGTAATGATTGTAATTGGAATTGTTATCACAACACTTATGTATTGGGCAACGTCAAACGTTTGTAGATATAATTTTACTATTGAAAAAAAAACTAACGAACTAAATATTATTGCTGCTGAACTTGTACCTGCGTTACCATTAACAGAAGTTTATTATTTTAGAGAGCTTAATTGTAATGATGTTAACCTTACATGGGATTATGAAAGAGTTATGAGAAATTTAAATGCATTAACAGTAATGGTTTATCAACAATTAACAACTGACATAAAAGGAAACCCTAATTAAAGCAAAAAAAATAATATTTAAGTTAAAAAACTTTCTAAAAGATAATTTTTTATTAATTTTTTAAAATTTTTTTAAAAAAATATTTTTTTAATATAATTCACTTCAAAAGTGAAAAATTACTTAAAATTTTTGCAAAAAAAGATCAATTGAGAGGTGAAAATGAAATTTTATCAAATTTTTACGCTTGAGATCCATTTGATTCATGATTTAGTTGAAAAAAATTAAAAAAATTTATCTCTCTAACACAAAAAAAAAATCTCTAACACAAAAACCTAAATCTTGAGCAAAATTAAATTTTTGTTGATTTTATTGACTTTTTTAATTTTAAAAAAATTAAAAAAACTCTAACACAATCTAAATATACTCTAACACAACTTAATTTTTGATCTTGTGTTAGAGTAAAAAAAAAATATAAAAATTAACCTCAAAATAGAATTTTATCAAAAATGGCTATTTTACTTGCTTTTTAAAAAAAAATACCCATTTTGAACACAAAAATTTTTTTTGTGTTAGACTAAATTTCTAATTTGTGTTAGAGATTCGTTAAATTGTGTTAGAGAAAACGTTTTAAATTATTTTATGAGTGATCAAGACGAAGATAAAAAAAATATAAATCAGGATTCAACTAACAATGAGTCAGAGAATCAACCGTCAGTTGATCAAAATAATCAACCTGAGAGTGTAGATTCTAATAATAATGATTTTTCTGGTGAAGAAATTAAGAATAATGATCGAACTAATGATCAAACAGATGTTTTGGGAGCTTCTTCTGAAAAAAAAGAGGAAAATCAGAATTTAGAAACTCAAATTAGTGATACAACCACCCAAGAGAACAATGAGCAACAAAGTTCTGATACTTCTATTGAAAAAAAAGATGAAGACAGCGGATCTGGACATCAAGTTATACATAAAAAGGATGGTCGACTACATATTTATGTAAGACAAGATAAGTATAAGGGTGAATTAAAATCAAAAAATTGGGTTGGTAGACTTTATATTGATGGGAAACAAAAAATTTCATCCTCAGGTACAACAAATTTAGAAGAAGCAATTCCAATTTTGGAAAAATGGTTTGATGATATTCAAGAGGAAAGCGAAAAATTAAAAAATCAAACTAGCGAAGCGCAAGTTAACGAAACTCAAAATGTTACTAATGAGAATACTTCATTAACAGAGGATAAACAAAAAGTTGAAACACCAATTGTTGAAACTCAAAATCAAAATCAAGAACAAGTTTCTCCAATGGCATCTACTGAGGGCGCAGAAATAAATAAGCAAGATCAATTAAAAAGTAAAATTACAAATATTTTTGGAAAATTAAAAGATATTAAATTAAAAAAACCTTCTTTCGGAAATAATTTAAGTAAATCATCTTTAAAAAATTCAAAAGTAGGTAATTTAAAATCAAAGTTTGAAAGTTTTTTTAAATCTAAATTAGGGAAATCAAGTGTTCAGGGTGAAGAAATATTAGGAGTAGAACTTGCCAACAAAGAAATTAGATTGGTTCAAGTATCAAGCAACAAAGCAAATCAATGGGTTCTAGATAAGTTTCATATTCATCCAGTTGAGGTTACTGATGATAGCTCACCAATTGAAAATGCGGATAAATTTTCAGAAGAGTTAAAATTAGCAATACAAAAATACAAAATATCATCGCCAAACGTTGCAATATCTATTCCTGTAACAAGTGCAATTATTAGAGTTGTAACTGCTCCTTTAATGAAAGATGAAGAGTTAAGTAAAGCAATTGAAACTAATTCATTGTGGGAAAACTTAGTTCAGCTTACAGATAGCTTGGAGGATTATTCTATTTTTCATCAGGTAATTAATAGAAATCAAAAAGATAACACAATGGATATCTTATTTGTAGCATCGAAACTCACTGATATAAATAGTTATACATCAATAATAAAGAATGCTGGTTTAAACCCAGTAATTATTGATGTTAAATGTTTTGCTTTAAAGTCTGCAGTCGATCAATCAAATCAACTCACAAATAAAGTTGAAGATGCAAATTTAACTGCAGTTTTAGAATTTGGGTTAGATGAAAATTACTTAATGATATTATACGATAATAACCCAATAATTACTGATATCTTTATTAGAGGCCAAGATAGAAAAATTTTACAAGAGTCAGATGATGCTGAAGAAAAAGAAGGTTTAGTTAGAAGATACGTAACCCAAGTTAAACAAGCTATTCAGGATTTTGAGACCAAGTATGAAAAAAGAATTAGAAATATTAAAGTAGTAACAGACATTGAAAACGTTGAGGAGTATTTAGGAAGTTTTAGAAAAAGTTTAATGAATGTTGGATTTAATACATTTGATCCAACTGAGGGATTAAAAATTCCAAGTCAATTTCAACAAGCAATAAACAATAGAGAGAACAGATCTTATTTGTCAACTTCTATTGGTTTGGCTTTTAGAAAGCTTGATGTTTTTGGTTACTATAAATTTGTTACTGCAGTAAAAAATATTAATTTATTACCCGATAGATCAAGTGTCATGAAACAAAAAAAGATGAAAGCAATTTCAGGGTTTGCTTTTAAAGGAATTACAGCAGCAGTTGCTGCAATATATCTAGTATTGTTTGGTTTATCTTTTTGGAATATTTTTTCATACAATGCGAAGTTAAAACAATACAATCTTGTAAAGACCGAACATGCTCAAGCAGTTAAACAAAAGAAAATAGTTTCTAAAGAGCTTGGACTAATCAATACGTCTTTAAAATTAAGTAAAACTCTTTCCTCTAATAAAGAATTAACATATAGGGTTTTGGCACAAGTAGCATCGAGTGTTCCTAAAAGAGTTAAATTTGATAAAGTTGAATTTAATGGATCTAACAGGTTAACAATTCAAGGACTAGCAGCAAGTGATCAAGATATATTAAAATTTATTGATAATTTGAGTAAACAAAAATTAGTTGCACAAGCTTCATTATCGTCAATGAGATTACCGAAGGGTAAAGCAGGAACAGCATCAATGAAAGGTTTTAGAGTTTTTGTAAAAATTAAAAGAGGTAGAGGATAATCATGGCAATGAATATAGATTTAAAAAATTTAAATATGTCTGATATTAAAGATCAGATTACAAAATTAGCTGACAAAAAAACACTTACGAAAATCGGAATAATTTTCGGCGCTATTGTATTATTTTTAATCATTTATTACGCAATCTTAAATCCAATGGTTAAATCTAGAAAAGCAAAATTGGATGATATGAATTTAAAGAAACAAGAAATTGTAAAATTCACTAATGATATAAATGCAATGAAAGCAAAAATTAAAAAGTTGAAACCAGAATATGATAAGTATTCTAGTTTATTTCATACAAAAGCCGAGGTTGAAGGTCTTTATCAAACATTAAGTGATTATGCTGGACAAAATGATTTAGTCATTTCTAAAATTGAAAAAAAGAAAATCAAAGAAGTATTGAAGGCTCAGGCTTTAGCCAAAGCGGATGGAAAAAAAGCAAAAAAAAAGAGGAAAAAGACTCAAGTTAAAAATATTAAGAATGTCGCTTATTATTTGATCCCAGTAGATTTTGAAATTAATGGCAATTTTATTGGATATATTAAATTTAAAAGAGCTCTTTCGCTCTCAAATAAAATGTTAAACTTTGACAAAGAGTCTATACAGGTGGTAAAAGGAGATTCAACCGGAGCGATAAAAGTGAGAGGAACATTAACAATAGTGGGGTTACCAGATGAATTTTTTTAAAATAATTTTTATCTCGTTACTCTTTATATTAATGTCAAAATTATCAATGGCTGATAGTCATGATAATCAACAAAATATCATCGAAAAAGCTAAAGAGATAAATCAAAAGGTTAAAGAAAAACAAGCAAATACCAAAGCCAACATCTCTTCTGAAATTGGTAATGAGGAGCCTCTTCCACTCAATGACCCATTTGTAGGTGATAGCTCTTTATCTGGAGGTGGCACTTTACTAGCTAGTGATCCAAATGAAGCTCAAAATGAAATGAGCTTGTACAAATTTAAATTAGTTGCAGTAATGTCTGCAGAAAAGGATGTTGGATTCGCTTCATTAGTTAATGCAAGTGGCGAAGTACTTACTATAGGCATGTTTGAGGAATTAAGTCCTGGAGTTCAATTGGTGGCATTAAATAATAGAGAAGCAGTTTTTGAGAAAAATGGTCAATCTTTAATGACCATAAACTTCAAAAATCAAATTACCGAACGAAGTAAATAAATTATGAAATTTAAAAACAATATATCATTTATTTTAATTCCATTTTTAATTTTACTTTTAAATGGTTGTGCGGATAAATTTGCAAAAAAATCTAAAGCCTTTAAACACGATACACCCCTAATAAAAACTGATGTTAAACAACTTGGAAAAATAGAATTAGAAAAAAGTGCAAAAATGGGCCCTGTTCCTATCGATGGAGATGTGATCAAACTTAAAAAGAGGAAACAATTATCATCTGTAAAAGAAAGAAACTATTTATTAATTTCTGAAGAGTTTACCTCCTTAAAGCAAAATGTTTCTTTTAAATTTCAAGGTTTAGATTTTAAAGAAGCAATGAGTTTAATGGCTGAAATTGGAAAAATAAATATTTTGGTGGGAGATGAGGTGGCTGGTGCAGTTTCTGCAGAATTAGATAATGTACCATGGGATAAAGCATTTAATGCATTGTTAGATTTAAAAAGTTACGCAGCAGATATAGACGTTGCCAGTAATATAATTAGAGTATCAACACCAGCGAATTTGACTTCACAAGAAAGTTATAAATCAGCAAGAGCATCTGCGGTTAAGAAAAAAGTTGAAATAGAAGATTCTGTCGAACCAATTATTTCAGAAATTTTTAGACTTTATTATATAACTCCTGCAGAAGCTAAAGCGACAATAACAGAATTATTTACAACAGTTGGAACTGGTGGAAACTTTATTCCTATCCAAGTGACGGAGGAAGCAACCACAAGATCAGTTATTGTCAGAGGTAAAGAAAAAGACTTAGATATTGTAGATAAAGTCATTAGAGAAATTGATAAGAGAACTAAACAAGTTTTAATAGAAGCTTTTATTGTTGAAGCTACATCATCCTTTGAACAAAATTTAGGAAAGAGGCTTGGCGTTGGTTATACAAGAAATAAAAAGAGAATTGGAGGAATTTTAGATGGCAATTCAACTATTGGTGCACCTAGTGGAGAAAGTTCTACTCTGGGAAATACGACTGCTCAATTAGGAACTGGTAATGATAACCTTCTTAATGTGGGTGCTGGAGCTGCAACTGCTGGAATAGGAATATTGAAAAAGACAGGTTCTGCTGTTTTAAAAATTGAACTTGATGCACTAGAGAGCGAAGGTTTATCAAAAACTGTTTCCAATCCAAAATTATTTACATTAGACAACCAGCAAGCAAGTATTAATCAGGGAGAAACAATCTATGTTGATGGTGGAGAGGGAGAAGATAAACCGGTCGACGCATCACTTAAGTTAATAGTGACACCTAATATAATTGGCGATGGTAATGTAATGCTCCAAATTCAGGTAAATAATGATACTCCGAATAGATCGAATCCCGGAACTCCAGGCATAAATAAAATGGAGATAAATACTAAGCTTCTAGTAGCTGATGGTGATATCGTCGTAATTGGGGGAATTAAGAAAAATAATGTTGCAAGTGGTAAAGATGGTGTGCCAGGTGTTTCAAAAATACCAGTTGTTGGTAAAGCCTTGAGTGGATCCAATAAATCTGACACAATGAATGAGTTATTAGTATTTATTGCACCAAGGATTTTATAATGCTTAAGATAAGTAGAGAAAGTGAAATTAATCTAGTCAATGTCTTAATTGACAATGATATTATTTCTGGAAAAGATTTAATAAATATCAAAAAAGTAAGCTCAGAAAATAATAAATCTCAAATTGAATCTATTTTTGAATTAAAACTTACTGATGAACAAAAAATAATAAATTTATTAATAAAAGAGCAAAATTTAGAAACTATTGATTTGAAAAAGGTTGAAATTACAGATGATGTAAAAACTGTATTACCCTCAAACTACATTAAAGTTAATTTTGTAGCTCCGTTCAAGATTGATGGAAAGACTTTGCACATTGCTATCCCAGACAGTTCAAAACTTGGGTTGATGAGAAATCTTAAAGCGATCACAAAAAAAAATATCGAGTTACATGCTGCAAAAATTACAGATATCTCAGAGTTTATAGAGAGACTAGCCAGTGAAACTGACGAAGTAACAATTGCATCAATACGAGATGAAAACAGAAAAAAAATAAAAACTTTTGAGTCTGATTTAGGAGAGGCGGGTGAAGTTTTAGAAAAAGCACCTGAAGAAGATATTGAGGCTATAGAAAATGAGTCAGAGGTAATAAAATTTAGTACAGCGGTAGTGGCAGAGGCCATCAAAATGGGCGTGAGTGATATTCACATTGAACCTTATAGATTTAGTTCTAGAGTGAGATATCGATTAGATGGAATGTTGCAAGAGCAAGAACAATATAAACAATTTCTTCACGACAACTATGGAGCTGTGGTTACTCGATTTAAGATTATGGGTAAACTAGATATCGCAGAAAGAAGATTGCCACAAGACGGAGCTATCAACTTTAAAATAGATAATAAAGTAGTAGACTTACGATTATCAATATTGCCAACAGCGAATAATGAGAGAATTGTTATGCGTATCCTTAATAAGGATGCAGGTGATATCAAATTAGAACAATTAAATTTTGAAGAGCAAGATCTAAAAAATCTTAGAAAAGCAATTCATAGTACTCAAGGATTAATACTTGTAACTGGTCCAACGGGATCTGGTAAATCAACTACTTTATATAGTATTTTAAAAGAAGTCAGTAAACCTCATTTAAATATTTTAACTGCTGAAGATCCTGTTGAATATGAATTGGATGGCGTAGGGCAAGTTCAAATTAAAGATCATATTGGGTTAACATTTGCTTCAGCACTTAGGTCTTTTTTAAGACAAGACCCTGAAATTATTCTTGTGGGAGAGATGCGGGATAAGGAAACTGTTGATATTGGTTTAAAAGCAGCGCTAACAGGTCACTTGGTTTTTAGTACACTTCACACTAATGATGCACCAAGTACAATTACTAGATTACAAAATATGGGTACACCCGATTATTTAATCAGTGCTGCAACTCAATTGGTTGTTGCACAAAGATTGGCAAGAAAAAATTGTAAAGATTGTAGAGTGCCTGACGATGATGTTAATCCAAAAGTTTTACAAGATTTAGGATTTAGTGCCGAGCAAGCATCGAGAGTTAAAGCTATTAAGGGTAAAGGTTGTACCAAATGTAGCAATACTGGTTACAAAGGTCGACAAGGTATTTATGAAATTTTAGTCGTATCAAAACCACTTAAAGAAGCAATCTTGCGACAAGCCACTACACCAGAATTAAGGGAAATTGGAATTAAAGAGGGTTTTCAAACTATGAAAGATATGGGCCGAAGACTGATTGCATCTGGGGAGCTTAATTTTAGAGAGTACGAAAGAGTTCTTTCAGGCGAGTAAAAATGGAAGCTTTTACATATAAAGGAATATCTGACGGGAAATATGTTGAGGGTGATATAGAAGCAATAAACCTTGATGAAGCTTCTCATTTATTAAAAGAAAAAAAAATCATCATTACAAATATTATTAAGTCTAAGAAAAAAACTGGTGAAAAAAAGAAAAAAAGTGGATCATCTCTTTTTAGCAAAAGTAAAAAAGTAAAAGTAGAGGATATCCTTATATTTTCTAAGCAATTTGCCACTATGGTTAAAGCAGGTCTGCCAATTCTTCAAGTGCTAGCCATGTTGAGAGACCAAATGGAAAGCCAAGGGATCAAGGATATTATTGAAGATATAAGAAAGAGCTTAGAAGGTGGAGTTAACTTATCGAAATGTTTTGAAAAATATCCACAACATTTTGACAATGTTTACGTTAACCTGATTAAAGCAGGAGAGGCCAGCGGTAAACTGGATGTCTTCTTGCTAAAAATTGTAGACTCACTTGAAAAGAAAGAAAAAATTAAGAAAAAAATTAAGTCTGCTTTAATGTACCCGGCGATAATGTTTACTGTGGCAATCACGGTCAGTGCCTTCATGTTAGTTAAAGTGGTGCCAGTATTTGCCAAAATGTATGATGGTATGGGTTTAGAGCTGCCAGCAGCTACTGCTACCATTATGGCAATGAGTGACTTTTTAAGAGGAACAGGCGGAAAAGTTATTTTATTTGGTGGTATTGCTGGTTTTATTGGATTTAGGTTTATTACAAAAAGAAATGCCGCAATACGTTTTAGATGGCACAGACAAGTTTTAAGATTACCAGTGTTTGGAGATATGATTTTAAAATCTATGTTAGCTAGAATTTCATTAATCATGGGAAATCTTAGTGCTGCAGGTGTAAACTTATTGGAAAGTTTAGAGATTGCAAAATCAGTCAGTAACAATGATGTTATCACAGACGCTCTAGAGAATGTTAAAAAAGGAGTTTTTTCAGGAGATACGTTAACAAAACTTTTTTTAAAAGAACCATTATTTCCTCCAACCTTTAGCCAATTGATATCTGTTGGTGAACAAACAGGTCAATTGGATGAAATGTTTAATTCAGTAGCTTCTTATTATGAAGAAGAATTTGATACGACTGTTGATAATATGTCTAGTTTAATAGAACCGATCATGATTGTTTTTATGGGGGTGATGATTGGTGGATTGATGATAGCGATGTACTCACCAATATTCAACGTTGGTGCTTTAATTAATTAATTTATAATTTTTTTGTTAATACTAAATTATTGATCCAAGGTTTATCGCCTTCTTTAAATTTTATAGAGTCCATTATTTCTTGAATAAAAAAAGTACCAAGTCCACCTGGTTTAACATCATCAATTGCCCTATGTTTAACCTTACTTTTTTCAACTGGTTTGCCTTTATCAAAAAAAGAAATTTCAAGCTCTTTATCTGTACAAGAAATTCTGACAGCCATTCTATCTTGTGTGTCAGGATAATCTTTGTAAGCGTGTTTTACAATATTTTGCGCTGCTTCAGCAATTGCTAAAACTAATTCTTCTCTCAAATCTTCATTAATTTTAAATTTCTCAAAAACTTCTCTTGAGAAACTTCTAACATCTTTCAAGCTCGAAGATCTTACTAAGAAATCTTTTTTTTCAGATAAATTTGTTGAATCTGAAACTTCAGTACTCATTATTTCTAATTACTCCAAATTTAAAATTTGCTCTAACTTTGCCATCATAATGACTTTTAAAACTGATTTACTGACATCTTTAATTACAAGTTTAGTTCCCTTTTCTAATGCTTTTTGATGACTTTCGATTAAGACTGATATACCTGATGAGTCCATGTATTGGACACTACTCAAGTTTAAGTTTACATTTTTACCAGCATCGATCAGAGGAAAAATAACTTCTTTCGCGCCCTCTGTTTTGTCCATATCAATCTCACCATCTAAAAATACAGTGCTAGTGTCACCTTCGTCTGTCACTTTATATGTCATAGAAACTTCCTTGCCATTGCCAAAACTTTTTCAACAGGTTGGCTTACCTCTTTAAGCTCAACTTTAGTATTTTTTTGTTTTGCTCTTTGATTACTTTCAACTAAAACCGAAATTCCAGATGAGTCCATATATTGAACACCTTTTAAATTTAAATGCACTTCTTTTCCAGAATCAATAAGTGGGAAAACTACTTCTCGAACATTGTCTGCAACATCCATATCTATCTCTCCATCTAGGAATACAGTACTTATATTTTCAACTTCAGTAACTTTAAATTTCATTATTTTGAATATTCTATAAGGCTAATAACAAAAAACATATAAAAATTAAACCCAAATTGGCCAACCAACTCAAATATTGAGTGAAATTAGGCAATATTTATAGTTTACATCATTGATAATTATTATAAATTTTCTGATTAATTAATTAATTAAAGAGGAAACATGAAAAATAACAAAGGTTTTACACTAATTGAACTACTAGTTGTTGTTGCAATTATTGGTATTTTAGCAGCTGTCGGTGTTGTTGCTTACAATGGTTATACAAAAAGTGCAAAAATTAATGCATCTAAATCTAACCAAGGTGCAGTAACAAAATATTTAGCAGCAGAAATTCAAAAATGTAACATTGGTACAGAAACAAGCGCAATGGGTGGAAGTTTAATTTGTGATGGTAGAACTGCAACTTCAATTCAAACTGCAGCTCTTTCAACACTTGCTGATTTTAAAAACACTTACACACCAGCTTGTCAAGGAGTGACAGATGGCTCTACTGCGCCAACCTCTACAAATGCCTCAGTTACTTGCGCGGCGTCAGGAAAAGGCTACACGACAATTACGCTAGGAGAGGGTAATGATGAAGGTTTTTTGATTGTCAAAACTCAGTATGATGAATCGTCTTCTGATGTGTTGTTAAACAAAGTTGAAGCAGAATAATCAACTGCATCATAAAAAAAATATGAAAATTAAAAGCTCACTAGGGTTTTCCCTAGTAGAGCTTTTAGTTGTGGTCGCGATAATAGGAACTCTGTCAGCTGTTGGAGTTTTAGCTTACAATGGCTATATGTCTGGAGCTAAAGAAAAGTCTGCTAAAAATGTAATGCAACAAATTTCTTTGGCACAAACAGAAGAGTACTCAAATGCTGGTAGTTACTATACTCAAGATGATGGTAGTTGCACACCAACTCGAGCTTCTTCTGATGCTATTCAAGCTAATTTATTTGATAACGCTGACATTATAGGAGTTGATATTGGTTATAATATTTGTATCGCAAGTACGGGTGCCGCTAATTATCTAATCGTTGCTGAAGAGACTATTGGAGGTGAAAATCCATGTATACTTACTTTAACTCGTAATGGAGTTTATACCAGAGATACTGACTGTTAAAAACAATCATTAAAAATCAATTTGATCACCAAGTTAATTGCTAGTTGAAATTTTTTTGTTAGGTAACTAAAATTATGAATAAAGATATGGCCCAAGAAGTAATAGATATACTTACAAGTAATATTGATACTTTATGGGTTATTGATTGTGCGATTTTAGTTTTCATTATGCAGGCGGGTTTTATGTGTATGGAAACTGGTTTATCAAGACATAAAAATAGTATCAACGTAGCTTTAAAAAATGCAGCAGATTTCGGTGTCTCGGTAGTTATCTTTTGGATTTTTGGTTTTGGTTTGATGTTTGGTACTTCTTATAACGGATTTTTTGGTACTGACTTATTTTTCTTTAAAACAGATAAAGCTGAGTACATGACTTATTTTGTGTTCCAAGCAATGTTTGTTGCAACAGCTGCAACTATCATTTCAGGAGCAGTGGCTGAGCGAATGAAGTTTAATGGTTATTTAATCATGACTGTTTTAGCGACTGGAATAATTTATCCAATCGTAGGTCACTGGGCTTGGTCTTCAAGTTATCTATCTAAATATGATACAGTTGATCAACTGCTTGCAATTACAGGAACAGTTAAAACCACAGGCTGGTTATCAGATTTAGGTTTTGTTGATTTTGCCGGAAGCACGATAGTTCACTCAGTGGGTGGATGGATAGCTTTAGCAGCTGTAATTATATTAGGACCAAGAATTGGAAAATACTCTGATGCAAACAAAGGAAAATTTACAGGTTCCAGTTTCCCTTTAGCAGTTTTGGGTACACTCATATTATGGTTTGGTTGGTTTGGTTTTAATGGGGGTAGTAATGGTGCAATGGATGAAGTAGTGCCTTTAATATTAATTAACACTTTTTTAGCTGCAGCCTTTGGTTTGTTAACTGGATTAAGTGTTTCATACTTTAGATTTAAAAAGCCAGATCCGTTTTATATTATATTAGGCCCACTAGCAGGACTAGTTGCAATTACTGCTGGATGTAATTCCATGACATCAGTGACATCTATTTTTGTAGGGATCGTTGGGGCAATCATTGCAATTATTGTTAATGAATTATTAAATAAATTTGAAATTGATGATGTTGTTGGTGCAGTACCAGTTCATTTAGCTGCAGGAGTTTGGGGAACATTAGCGGTTGGTTTATTTAGTGACTTAAATATTTTGGATACGGGGCTTGATAGATTTTCACAAATTAAAATTCAATTAATTGGTATAATTTCTATAGGTGCATTTACATTCATATCTTCATTTATAATCTTAAGTTTTTTTAATAAATTTTATCCACTCAGAGTTAGCCCTGTTCAAGAAGAACTAGGGTTGAATATTGCTGAACATAATGCTGTATCTATTGAACACGACTTAATTACTATTTTGGATAAACAATCAGAGTCTGGTGATCTTAAGATAAGAGGTCCACAGGATCCCTTCACAGCTGGCGGTGTTATTGGTCTTTATTATAACAAGCTCATGAGCAAACTTGAGACAAGTGAGGATGAAAAAAATAAGTGGCGAGAAAGAATCTCAAAAGAAGTAAAACTTGCAGTAAAAGTTCAAGAAAATTTTTTACCCAAAAGAAATTTAAAAAATTATCCAGTTCATGGAATTAATATTGCAGCAAGAGAAGTCTCAGGTGACTTTTTTAGTTTTTACCCACACAATGATAGTATTTATTTTATAATTGCAGATGTAGCTGGCAAAGGAATTCATGCAGGTATGGTTATGGCTAAAGCATCAACTTTATTTGAAGTTTTAGCTCAATCTAAAGTAGATCCAGACGAAATGGTTTTTCATATGAATAATGATTTAAATAATACTAAAACTGCTGGAATGTTTGTGACCTCAATTGTAGGAGAATATAATTTAATTACCGATGAAATTAGATGGGTCAATGCGGGTCATCAACCTGCAATTTTAAGAAACGGACAAGGTAAATATGATCAGTTTGAAAGTTCCGCACCTCCTTTAGGGGTGATCAAACAAAAAGATAAAAGTATTTATAATATTCATAAAACAAAATTAAACGGCTCAAGGTTTTATGCGTTCACCGATGGTTTGTCAGAAAGTCTAAATAATCAAGGTGAAGAAATAGGCATTGATGGTTCGATTGGTATCATCGAACAAAATTATAATAAAGATACCATCAAGCAATTAGATAACATTACTAAATCTGTAATAGGAACTAGTCAAAATAGAAAATTATCTGATGACTTGACATTGATAAGTATTGGAAAATAAGACTTATTTCTAAAATTAATTAATTGAAAAAAACAATATACTTAATATCTTTTCTTTTTTATGTTTTCTAATTTATCAAGATTAAAATATTTATTGATCTCAACAATTTTGTTGATTTCAACATCTGCTTTTTCATCAGAAAAAAATATTACCTATATGCAAATCCTACAAGATCCTAATAACCTAGATTTGAATTTAAAATATGCGCAACAACAAGGTAAAGTTGGAAATTTTAAACAAACAATTTCAACACTTGAGAGATTGAATATGCTTTATCCAGACAATGTTGAAATCAAGTTATATTTATTATCTGTTTTAGTCCAAGTCGACTCTCCTGAAAAGGCCAATACTATTATTGAGGAAATGAAATTAAGAAGAGATCTTGAACCAGAAGATTTAGAAACATTACAAGAAATTGAAGAGGAGTTAAGAGATCGGGAACCAAGTTTGTGGAATTTAACAGCAGATGTTGGATTTGGTGCAACATTTTCCAATAACGTAAATAGTGTTTCAAAAACTGGAAAAAAATTAGAGTCAGATGCAATAGCTAATTTTACTTCCGCAAGACATGACAGAACAGAAAGTGCATCATTAGGTATAACAGCAACAAGACCTATTGGAGAAGAATCATCATTGCTATTAAACTTCGCACATTCTACATCAAATCAATATCAGGAAGCTGATGATGATTTTCAAAGTTATGGATTAACAATTGGTTTGGATACTACTTTAGGTAATCAGAGTTTAAGTCCCTATGTAATTATGAGTAAAACTGATGCGCAGCATGATGCAGACAGTTTTTCATTTATGCTTGGAGTTGGAGGTTTCTTTACAGCAGGGGAGCGACATTCTTTTAGTTATGGTTACTCGTATTCAGACTCTAAAGCGAACCAAAATTCAGAAGATACAACTGCAGATGAAACTAACTCAATTGGGCATGGTTTTACTTTTGGTTATGATGTAATTTTAACTCCAATTATTTCTAGTTCTTTAAGTCTAGGTTATAGTGACTCGGATGCAAAAGTAGATGCAGGAAATGATTATGAAACTTATGAATTTGGTATTGGTTTAAATTTTGCATTTCCTTGGGCTTATATAGCTTGGAGTGCCTCAACCAGTTTTAATGATTATAAAGTTGCCGATACGTCAGTAGACTCTACAAAGTTAAGATCTGACCATGCAACAACAACTGATATTATGATTACAAAAGCCATAGGAGATATCTTTCCAATCATTGACCCTAATAGAACTTTATTTATTAACTTGTCATATGAAAAAACTTTTTCTGAGGCAAATATAATGAACTATGATTATTTAGCCGATTCCTTCGCATTAAGTTTTTCAAAGGCTTTAAAACTTAATTAATCAAATTTTTTTTAAAATTCGCTTATAAATTGCTTTTTTTCACGTTCAATTTGAGCTTTTAAAGTTTATTTTTTTTATATTTTTGTTAGTTTTACGATAATGAAAAAATTATTGTCAGTTCTGTCAGGTCTAATTTTTATGATCGGCACAAGTGTTTTTGCTGAGGAAAAATTAACCATCGAAAAACAATTAGTTGGAATTGTAGGTGCAATTTCTGGAACTGTAAAAACTGAGACTAGAGAATTAAAAGCTGGTGACAAAATTTATTTAAATGAAACAATTGTTGCTAGTGCAGGATCTGGTACACAAATTTTACTTTTAGATCAATCGACATTCACTATAGGTGAAGACTCAGAAGTTGTGATGGATACATTTATATTTGATCCTGCAACAAATGATGGAAAAATTGTTGCGAGTGTCAAACAAGGAAGCTTAAAAGTAATCTCTGGTTTAATTAGTAAAAAAAATCCGGATAGTTTAACTGTAGAAGTGCCGGAAGGAACACTTGGATCACGAGGAACAGAATTTCAAACAATCGTATCAAAAGGTAAAACTGATACTTTATTAATCGGTCCAGGAAAAAATAATACGTTAGGAATGAGACCTGGAGCAGTTTTAGTTGGAAACAATTTAGGTTCAACTTTACTTGATAATCCATACAGCATGGCGTCAATGACGAAAGGTAAAGCACCCGGACAAGCCAAAAAAATTACTAAAAACCAGTTAAAGAAATTTAATAAAAAGATGAAAGCTCTAAGAGTTGCTAAGCTCTCACCAGAAGAGAAGAAAGGTAAGAGAAAAGAAATGAAAAAGCAATTAAGAAAAGAGCTTAAGTCTATGGGTTTTGAAAAAGAAGAAATTAAATCAATCATTAAAGAAAATATTCAAAAAGATAAAGAGAAGAAAGTAGCTATTAAAAAAGAAAGAGCTGAAAAGAAAAAAGCTAAAAAGAAAAAAGCCAAAGCAGAAAAGAAAAAGAATAAAAAGAAAAAAGCTAAAAAAGTAGATAAGAAAAAAGGTAAAAAGAAAAAAGCTACTAAAAAAGGTTCTAAAAAGAAAAAAGCAGTTAAGAAAAAAGAGGGTAAAAAGAAAAAAGCTACTAAGAAAAAAGCTACTAAGAAAAAAGCTGTGAAAAAGAAAGCTACTAAAAAGAAAAAAGCAGTGAAGAAAAAACCGGCTAAAAAGAAAAAGAAAGCAGTCAAGAAAAAAGTTAAGAAGAAAAAGAAAG
>CACEDX010000012.1:0-39557 GCA_902558445.1 uncultured Pelagibacteraceae bacterium
CACCTTGCAATAGCAGAATAACGATCCATTATGAGATGTTGAATTGGATATATTAATATCGTCAACAAATAGAAATAAGAGTTAAAAAAATTTGTTTCTTTTTTAATAATAGTCTCAAATAATACAATATGTAAAAGTCCAAAAACTATTATATCAAACAAACCGTCTATAAACCTTCCATTAAAACTACTTTTTTTGTTAAATCTTGCCACCATCCCATCTGTGAAATCCAAAATAAAAGAAAATAAAAAAAATATAATTATATATGATAAAGCAAATGCATTTGAAATTATTGAGATCCAAAATGCTATGATGCTCATTAGTAAACTTAAAAATGAAATTATGTTTGGATTAAAATGTTTTACTATTGGGAAAATTAGTATTCCTAATACCCTATAAATACTCTCAAAAAATGAATATTTAGTAAAATTAAATAAATTTTCTTTATAATTATTAATTAAATTTTTGTAATCTTTTATCACTAATTTTTTTTATCTTTGTCTAAAGGATTTATTTTTTTATCAGTTATTTCAAAAATATCATCACAGTATTTCAAAATATTAAAATTATGACTTATAATTATTATAGTGTATTTATTCTTTAGATCTTTAATTTGGTCTGCAATATAATTCTCAGATTTATTATCTAATGAACTTGTAGCTTCATCTAATATTAAAACATTTTTTCCATGATAAAAAGCTCTTGCTAATGCTAATCTTTTGTTTTGTCCTCCTGAAAGTCTTACACCTGAATTTCCAATCTTAGTATCAATATTCTGTGGAAGTTCGTCTATCACTTTATGTAAATTTGCCTTTTCTATTGAATCCTTCAATTTATCAAAATCAATATCTGATTTATCCGTTGTAAGTGATATATTAGTTTTTATATCTTCATCTAAAATAATAGGTTCTTGAGGTAAATAAGCTATTTCCCCTAAAAAATCTGAGCTCAAATTAATTTGTTCTTTATCATTAACAATTATACTTCCTTCGTAGGGAGTTAGTAAGCCAAGTAAAATATCTACAAAGGTTGTTTTACCAACCCCAGACTCGCCCATAATTCCAATACAACTATTCTGTTTTATTGAAAAATTAATATTTTTGAAGATTATTTTGTCTGAATTATTATATTTAAAACTCACATTTTCAAATTTAATTGATTTAATTTTTTCAATACTTTTATATTTATTCAATTCTGTGGGATTTTTTGTTTTATTATATTTCTTAAGATCTTTAGACACTATCCCTACAGCATATTGGACAAAACCAAGTCTGTTTAGGCTAGATGTGATAATAGAAATACTCGGTAATAACCTCAAGCCTATCATTAAAAAAACACCTATAGTAGGCAGAAAGGTTGAAAAATCATTATTATTTTTTACTAAAATTAATGAAATTATTAGAGTTAATGAAATTAAAAAAAATTCATATACATGCCTAGGGCTCTCATCTATTAAGAGTGATATTTTTTCAGCTTCATAAACCCTATTTGCATATGATGAAATATTTTTTATAAAGAAGTTTTCTTTAGATAACACTCTTATCTCCTTAAGTCCAAAAATTCCAGAATAAATATTTTTTAATACGTGGCCCTCTGAGTCAATTTTTTTTTTACCATATCGGATATTTATTGGTTTAAGAATAATCTCATAAACTAAAATAATTGGTAAGATTATCAAGGTGATTGAAATTAAAACTTTAAAATTAAAAAATATAAGAAATAAAATAACAACAAATAAGAATATTAATTCAGTTAATACTTTCAAAGAATATGAAATTTTTGATAAACAATGAGAACATACTTCTCTTATATTCCTTATATATTCAGTTGATGATCGTAAAATATAATCAGTATAACCCATGTTCTGATATGCGGACATTAATTTCACCTGTAATATTGCGTATTGTTTAAACGAAAATAAATTAATTAACCATTTAATATATATAGAGCTTAATAATTTGAGAAACGATAATAATATTAAACCTATTGTAAAATAAACTAATAAATCCTCTCTTTTAAAATCATTTAAAAAATCTAAACTTAAGAAAAAATTATCTGAAGATATGTTATCTAAATTAAATAAAGTTTGAATAAATCCAAATATTAAACTAAAACTCAGCAAGTCCAGTAATGTAGATAAAAACATTAATATAATAAGAAAAAAAATATAATATTTGTCTGATCCAATTAGATTAATTAATTCAAAAAAGTTTTTAATTTTACTCATTCTAATTTAATTTTAGACCAATTTTTTTGAGATTATTTTTAAAATTAAAATTTTCTTCATCGTAAATAATGATTGGGTCTACATATTTTTGTTTTATGTCATGCCAATCTTTTTCGCTCGTTTTGAAAATAAAATCCAAACATCTAAAAATTTCCTCTTTACTGGCTTCATTGGTCCAGAAAGGCCCTTTTAAATCAAATTGACCTGGCCATCCATATCTATTGCCCTGTCCGCCCGAAACTCTGCTCACATCATACACAATGTTTAAATGTGCCACCTTTTTACCCCGAGCTAAAGCTTCATAACCTGTCGAACAATCGATTACAGCATAATATTTATACTTATTGAAGTAATCATAAATTTGAAACTCTTTTGTTCTATCTAAGAATTTAAATTGGCAACCATTTAAAATATTTTCATAATAATTTCTTTCTGAGTTAAGATCTTTTTTATTAAATGATCTTGGTGCAATAACTAAGTTTAAATTCTTGTTAAAACAATACTGATATAAAAAATTTAAAGCCTCTTTTCTTTCTCGCAGTTTGAATTCATATCTTGATATATAGGTACCATCTTCAATAGGTATCTTGATATGATCTTCTTTATCAAAATATTGTGACATAAATACCAAATCTTTTTCATTCTCTATATTTTTGTTTTTATTAAAATTATTTTTTATGGATCCACAAGTATAAAATTTTCCATCTAAACATTCTTTGTAACCATTTATCATAGCCTCACCCCATAAAAAAATATGATCAATTTTTTTTTTTTCTTTAAATTTTTTTTTTGCAAGTAAAATTGGATTTGGATGATATTCTCCATTATAACCAAGAGCTATAGTATGTTGACACATTATAAATATTTTATTCTTAAAATGTTTTTTTAACTCCCAAAATGCAAAGCTATAATGAGAAAAACATATTAAAAATTGAGGGTTAACAACCTTAATAATTTCAATAGTATATAATTGAATTATTTTTTGATTGGAGAAAAAAAATAATTTAATTAATATTGCCTTAATATATAAAATTACATAAATACTTTCATATCTCACGTCAAAAACAAAAGTTTCATCAGTGGTTAAGAAATTTTTATAACCTGTTCTATAAGTATTGGCATCGTAAATAAAGAGTCTTTTTTCTTTTGGTAAAGTAATTTTTTTTTTTGATAAAAAAATTTTTAGTATCCTTTTAAATAGTAAAATAATATGCATTATCTTTTAAAAAAAAAACTTCTTAACTTTTTTGCAACAAAATTATATGCTATTTCTTGAGCCTCTATAGTCATTCCACCAATATGTGGAGTGATTAAAACTTGATTTTGATTTTTTTTTGCAAAATTTATTAATTTGTTATTTTTTTTTTTAAAAATTTCATTTTCTAAGACGTCTGTAGCATACTTTGCTTTTTTATTCTTCTTTAAAAATTTTATTAATTCATTTTCATCGACAATGTCGCCGCGTGATGTATTTACTATAATTACATCTTTTTTTAATTTTGAAAAAAAAGATTTAGAAATCATATGATGAGTTTTATTGTCAAGATGAACATGAATTGAAATAATATTTGATATACTTGACAACTTATAAATAGAATTAATTTTTTTAATTTTTTTTGATGTTGTTTTGGTATATGGATCAAAAAAAATTACATTGCCAGTTAACGATTTACAATAATTTGCATATTTTTTTCCAAGTCTTCCGTATCCTATAATACCTATAGTTAATTGGTCGATTTGATTTCCAATGAATTTTGTATAGTCCCATTTTCCATCTAAAACTGATTTATTGCTTATTGTAATATTTCTTAATGAGGCTAAAGTTAATGCTAAAGCATGCTCTGCTGTTGATGAAATTTTATTTGTTGTTTTTTTTTCTTTTTTTAAAGAAAGAACTTTTATTTTTTTCTTTTTTGCGTAATTAAGATCAATATGATTGGTTCCTGTTGATGCTGTTGATATTACTTTTAAATTAACAGCCTTATCCATAATTGATTTTCCTAAAAAAACTTTAGATTTATTTGGATTTGTGAATATTGCGTCAAAATTTGATACTATTTTTAGAACATCATTTTTGGTTGGATCATTCAAAATTTTTAATTTTCCAATTTTCTTAAGCTCTTTTTTGACATTTTTAATATGAGAAATCGGTGTAATAGAAAGTATTTTTTTAATCTTTTTGGTGGCCATAAATTTTTTTTTTAATAATTAATTCAGCAGTCAAAAAATCTAATTCTGTATCGATATTAATAACTCTACTAATAGGTAAAATATAAGGTCTACTATTTCTTGACCCATACCTCCTATTTTTTTTCATCAAAAAATCTCTTTGTATTGCGTAAATTGAACCACTCCTTACATAAGCTAATGGTTTTAAATCCTGTCTTCGACTCTCGGGTTTTTCTTCCATAAAATCTGTTATTTTATCTTTTATTATTTTCTTTAATCGTCTTGGATGGTGATCCTGAATATTGTGTACAGCAATAACAGTATCTGAATTGGTTTTAATGATTTTTTTTATTACATTATCTATATCTTGAAAATTTTTGAGAGGGTTTGTGCACATTAATTCAACAATTATATCAAATTTTTTATTCTCTTTTGTTTCCAAATATTTAACAGCGTGTTGCAGTGCCTCAACTGAGCTGGCTTTATCTGTGGAAAATTTTTTAGGTCTTAAAAATGGTACTTCAGCGCCATATTTTTGAGATATTTTTTTTATTGCCTGGTTATCAGTGGATACTATGTATTGATCAATCAATTTACTTTTTAAAGCCTCTTTTATTGTAAACCATATTAATGGTTTGCCATTAATCTTCCTAATATTCTTATTTTTAACTTCTTTTGATCCTCCGCGTGCCAAAGTAATTGCTAAAACCTTTTTTTTTTTCATTAAAATTTATAAATGCTACCCAACTCCTTTCCATGTATTTCCATTTTTGGTATAGTGATGAACTGCCTCAAGTGAAGGATCGTAAAGAGTCTTTTTATTTTTTTTTATGATTTTATTAACCCAATACCTGTCCTCCTTAGAAACAAGATTCTCATCAAAAGGATATTTTTTTAATACACTTTTATTAAAAAAAGCTAATGCATTATGAAAAAAATATCGATTTTCAAGTTTTGAGTACATATTTTCGACTTTATCTTTTCCAAAATGACTCCATAAATATCTCTTTGTAATTTTTTTTCCAAAATAAACAGGAATTTGATTTCCAAAAATACAGCTATATTTTTTTAAATTATTTATATTTTTTTTTAAATTTATCTTAGTCAACACGCAATGTGCAGATATAATTAGAATATAATTATTTGTAGAATTTTTTACCCCCAAGTTTAAAGCTTTACCAGGTGAATAATTTTTAATGTTCTTTATTTTAATTTTAGTGTGATGAGAACTATCCGAAAACTCTAAGCCTGGAGCCTGCTCAAAATATTTCACTATATCTAAGGTTTTATCTGTGGAATTGTTGTCGATGATAATTATTTCAGGTTTTTCAATGTGATCTATTATTGATTGAATTGTATGACCAATCCAATCTTCCTCATTTCTGGTTCTTATTATAACTGAGATTCTGTCTCTACTCATTTTCCCCATCTCCCTCTATAATTATTAAATATATCTTTCTCACATTCCTGCAAATCCAAACCTTTATCTAAGTTCATTTTCATTAAATTATCCCTGAATTTAGATATGGAGGAAAAGGCCTCAGGTAAAATTGCAAATTTATTATCTCTACCAGGCAATTCATTATCAATTGTAAAATGTTTTTCTATATAGTTTGCGCCAAGTGTCATGGCAGCAAATGCATCATCTATACCAGAATAATGCCCACTATAGCCTACTTCTTTTGACAGAGATTTGAGTTTTTCAAATCTAGGAAAATTAATATTTTCTAGTTTACACGGATAAGCTGAAACACAATGCATTAGTATGATTTTTTGATTTTTATTAATTTTAGAGACTGTTTTCACTTCTTCCCAATTTGCTGCACCAGTTGATACTAAAACCTTTTCAAATAATTCAGAAGCTTTTTCAATTAAGGGAAAATTGTAGATTTCATGACTTGGTATTTTAACAATACTTGGATTTATTGAACTGACAAATTCAAGATCATTTATATTGAAAACTGATGTTAAAAAATTAATTTTTTCTTTTTCGCAAATTTTTTTTAGCAAATGATGTTTTTCCTTTGTTAATCCTGCTTTCTTATAAATTTCTCGTCTGCCATCAGTATCCCAGGGCCCTGGTTTTAAGTTTTTTTCGGACCAAGTCTGAAACTTACAATAATCAGCACCGCTTTTTTTTGCTTGTTTTATCATTTTTTCTGCAAGAGTTATGTCTCCCATATGATTCCAGCCAATCTCTGCTATTAAATTAATTTTCATTTCTCTCTATAATTTCTCTTTATATATTTTGCACATACTTCACTATGAATAATAATTTTTATACCAATCTACAAATTTAGCTATATTTAAATTATGATTGGGTTTTATTTTATATTTTAATTCATTAAAAATTTTAGACGAATTTGAATAGGTATTTATCATATCTCCTTTTTGTAAAGATGTTTTTTTTTTTATTGATTTAATTTTAGTTATTTTTTCAATAATACTAATAAACTTTTTTAATTTTATTGGAAAGTTGCTTCCCAAATTAAAAACCTGAAATGGTACTTTTGCTTTATTTTTAAAATTTTTATCTAAAGCAAGTAAAGTTAATTTTACAACATCATCAATATATGTAAAATCTCTTAAATGATTACCATTATTATAAATTATTATTCTTTTTTTTTTTAAAATATTTTCTGTGAATTTAAATAAAGCCATATCTGGCCTTCCCCATGGTCCATAAACTGTAAAATAACGAAGTGCCGTTGTTCTTAAATTATATAAACTACTATAACTATAAGCCATCAGCTCATTTGACTTTTTTGTTGCTGCATATATCTGTCTTGGCTTATCTGTATTATCCTCCTCTCTAAAGGGTAGTCTTGTAGTATCACCATATACACTACTAGAGCTTGCATAAAGGAAATGAGATACTTTAAAGATTTTAGATAAATCGATAATATTAAAAAAACCCAATTGATTACTTTTTATATAAAGCTCAGGATGATTTATTGAATATCTTACACCAGCCTGAGCAGCAAGATGAATAACTTTATCAAATTTATAACGCAAAAAAACTTTTTTTAATTTTTTTCTTTCCGAAATATCAATTTTATGAAAAAAATATTTCCCTTTAAATTCTTTTTTAATTTTATTTAAGATTTTTAATCTACTTTTTTTTAAATTTATATCATAATATTCATTCAAATTATCTACACCCACAACTGTATCTCCTCTTTCGATAAGTTTCTTACAGACGTGAAAACCTATAAACCCTGCATTACCAGTAACTAAAATTTTCATAAAATCAAAGATCTGCTTTCTCTTTGTCTAATTCTTTTTTTAATTCTTCATATTCTCTCATTTTTCTTCTCATGAAATTTATTGTAAGCTTTGTACGTTCAGTTATACCCTTTGGAGTAATTATGTATCTCAGATGTCCAATTTTATTAGTTTTTTTTTTGAAATTATTCAACTTTACAAATCCTTTTTTTTGTAAAGCCTTAAGACAATAATTAAGTTTACCTAAGCTAAACCCCAATTCTCCCGCGAGCTGCCTTTGAGATGAATGAGGTTTAGATTGTATTTTTCTTAACACTTCAAAATGATCATCTGCTTTTTTCATGATGTTCAATGATTGAACATTATAGGTTCATTATATGTACAGTTAAACAAAAATTTTAAAATATTTTCTCAATATATAGTGCCGTTATTTACTTATTTTTCAACATTTTGATTAAGTTAAGATTTCTTTTAAAATTCTCAAAATTTAATTATTTTTTTTACAAAAAACTTCGGTGTTTCTATAAATTAAAAACATTTCAATTTCTCGTCTATTCATTTTGATAAATTTTGAACTTTCTTTAATGTAAAAATTATAATTACATTTTTCCAAAACTCCTATTGTTGAGTTAATTTTTTCCACATCATTAAAATGTTTACTAAACTCTACTTTTAAGAAAATATTTAAGTCACTTTTTAAAAAAGAAGACATACCTTTTAAAACATTGCCCTCATATCCCTCCACATCAATTTTAACATATATTGATTTGAAATTCTTTAATGAGATTTCTAATAGATCAAATTTTTTAATAATAATTTTAGTTTTAAAATGTTTTGAATGTTGGCCTATACTCATTACTCCTAAGTCAGATAATTTTTGTACCTCGTGATTGGGTATTGACATATAATCTTGACTATTTTCATTACCTAGAGCAAAATTATTTAAGACAATATTATCATATGTTGACAAGTTTTTTTTTAAAAAACTAAAACTTATAGGATGAGGTTCAAAGCAATAAATCTTTGTTTTACTGCCAAAAAAATTATTATAAAATAAAGATTGATAACCAATGTTAGCCCCAACATCTATTATACATTCTATATTACTTTTAAAAAATTCTTTAGAAATTAAATTGTATTCTAACTCAAGAGTTTTTTTTTTTTTTAACTCATTTAAAAAATTTTTATATACAACTGAATATTTGGGGAAAAAAAATTCTTTTTCGTAAAGAATAATTTTGCTTACTTCTTTTGGTTTAAGTAGAAAAATTTTATTTTTTTTATAATTTCGAACAGAGGTAATCAAATTTTTTATTTTCGAAAGTAAAGAAATTAAAATTTTTTGATATATAAAAAAGATCACAAAATAAAAAATGTGATTTTTTTTTAGAATTTTTTTTAGTTTATTAATCATCAACAAACTTTACTAAAAAAAAGTTAGCCATTAAGATATAATTTTTTTTTAATAATTTTTTCAATTTTAACAATATTTTTCTCAAAAGTTTTAGTAAAATTGTTTTTTAAAATTAAATCTGACTTAAATGGTTTAGGAAATTTTAAATCTTTACCAACAACATTTTTTTTTTGGGTATAAATTTTTTTGATATTTCTTTTTTTAATTTTATCAAAATTTGCATTTATCTGTATTTGAATATATTTGCTAAAGATTTTTCTATTTTTTTTTTGATGTTTTGGAAAAATAGATAATACCGAGCAAATTACTAAATAATTCTTTTTATCATAACGAAGACAATGTTTTTGAATTCTTTTAGAATTTATTTGTCTGTCTTTTAAGCTAAATTTTAAGTCTTTAGAATATTTTTTTCTGAATTTATCACCATCTATCCAGATTAATTTTTTTGTTAAAGTCTGAAGTTTCTTGCTCAATTTCCCGGCAAAAAAAGATTTACCCGAACCTGATACTCCTATAATCCAAATAACCATTTTAAATAAATTTTTTTATTTTCATAAACTTTAAAAGTTCTTTAGCCACAAATTTGTTCCCTTTTACTGATAAGTGTCCTGCATATTTATCATCAACAAAATAATCTTTATAGTTTCTTTTTTTTGATAAATTATCTGTTAAGTTTAATAAGTTTATACCCTCTATATTTGAGAAAAATTCTACCTGATATTTAATATTATTTCTGAACAATTTTATGTCAATAATCGTTGGTGATATCAAAAAAATTGTATTAAGTTTTTTTTTGTCTGCAACTTTCTTAATTTCATAAATCAACTTTTTAATTAAATTTGTATATTTTTTACTTTTGTACATTATATTCGCATCATACAAATTTTTTTTTACTATCGCTTGTTGAGCTTTTATTGAAAATTTATTTTTATTGCTGCTTAATTTTTTAAAAAAAAAGTTTAAGGAAAGCCAAAAGAAAACTTTCGAATATAGACTAAAATTTCTTATGAATGAAAATGTGTATGGAAATTTAAAAATTCTTTTTTTAAATCTCAAATTATAAAAAACATCTTTTTTTTGAATTAGATCAATTTTTGATTTAATATCTTTTATCTTGTAGTTTTTTTTTAAGATGTTCCCTTGTAAATAAAGCTTATTATTCTTAAATAAAAACATTGGTTTAAAGCCATGTATATTTCCAAATTCTGAATAATGACGCCAGTATGAGTAAAGTCTCTCCATTGTGTGTGGAACGAAATTAAATATAATTGTCTTTGTCCCAGCATCGAGTTTTGTAGTTTTAAATTTTAGATACGATTGATCTAAACCATAGTTCCCAACACCAAAATTTCTCACATTTGTCTGAAGATCTTCTCCAAGGAACTTCTGCCAAGTTTTATCATCATTCACATATCTACAAAAAGCAAAAGAATCTCCGAACACTGAAACTTTAGAATTTTTGAATTTATTTGGGTCAACCCTATATCCTTTATTAGATATTTTATAATAAGTTTTTTTTTTATTTGTTTCCTCTAATCCAAATGTACCCTTCTTTAAATCCCAACCAAGGTTTTTGGAATAGTTATTTGAAAAAAATCTTTGTAATTTTTTTTCATCTTTTATTGGAAAAGAGTCTTTTTCAGTAATTAGCCACTGAAAATCTTTCTTAAAAAAATTTACTAGAAATAGTATAAAAATCTCAATAAGAAAAACTAAAATTAATGAAAAAATTATCACCTACGGTTTTAATATTTTTTAGTTATTTAATATTCTAAGTTAAAATTTTTTTCAGTGCATAAATCAAGCCAATTGAGCTATTAGTACTGGTCAGCTACACGCATTACTGCGCTTCCACATCCAGCCTATCAACGTGGTGGTCTACCACGGCTCTATAGGAAGAACTAGTTTTGAGGTGAGTTTCCCGCTTAGATGCTTTCAGCAGTTATCTCGTCCATACTTAGCTACCCGGCACTGCAGCTGGCGCTACAACCGGTCCACCAGTGGTATGTTCAACCCGGTCCTCTCGTACTAGGGTCAACTCCTCTCAATTCTTCTACACGCATAGCAGATAGGGACCGAACTGTCTCACGACGTTCTGAACCCAGCTCACGTACCACTTTAATTGGCGAACAGCCAAACCCTTGGGACCTGCTCCAGCCCCAGGATGTGATGAGCCGACATCGAGGTGCCAAACACTGCCGTCGATATGAGCTCTTGGGCAGTATCAGCCTGTTATCCCCGGCGTACCTTTTATCCGTTGAGCGATGGCCCTTCCACTCAGAACCACCGGATCACTATGACCGACTTTCGTCTCTGCTCGACTTGTCAGTCTCACAGTCAGGCAGGCTTATGCCATTGCACTCTACGAACGATTTCTGACCGTTCTGAGCCTACCTTCGCACGCCTCCGTTACTATTTGGGAGGCGACCGCCCCAGTCAAACTACCCACCATACAATGTCTTGATGCCGGATAACGGCTATCAGTTAGATATCAAGAAAAACAAAAGAGGTATTTCACTGGTGACTCCACAAAAGCTAACGCCTCTGCTTCGATGTCTCCCTCCTATACTAAATATGTTTTTCCTAATACCAATGTAAAGTTGCAGTAAAGGTGCACGGGGTCTTTCCGTCTAACTACGCGAACTCCGCATCTTCACGGAGAATTCAATTTCACTGAGTTGATGTTGGAGACAGCGGAGAAATCGTTACGCCATTCATGCAGGTCGGAACTTACCCGACAAGGAATTTCGCTACCTTAGGACCGTTATAGTTACGGCCGCCGTTTACTGGGGCTTCAGAAATGAGCTTGCACCCATCGCATTAACCTTCCAGCACCGGGCAGGCGTCAGACCCTATACATCCACTTACGTGTTAGCAGAGCCCTGTGTTTTTGATAAACAGTCGCTTCTCCCTGGCTTGTGCCACCTTTTTTTAGTTGCCTATAAAAAGGTCTTCCTTATTCCGAAGTTACGGAAGCATTTTGCCGAGTTCCTTCAACATCATTCTCTCAAGCGCCTAAATATACTCTATTAATCCACCTGTGTCGGTTTAGGGTACGGTCTTATGATGGAGCTATTTCTTGGAACCTTTTCGCGGCAAGCTCAATCCATTAAGAACTTACAACTTACAAGATTCGTCACTACCATCTGGTTAAGGAATATTAACCTTATTTCCATCGACTACGGCTTTCGCCCTCGCCTTAGGTGCCGACTAACTCTGCGCGGATTAACCTTGCGCAGAAACCCTTGGATTTTCGGCGAAGAAGTTTTTCACTTCTTTTATCGTTACTTATGTCAGCATTCGCACTTCTGATACCTCCAGGATCCTTCACAGGTATCCCTTCACAGGCTTACAGAACGTTCCGCTACCAGTCATAATTTAAAAAAATTATGAATCCACAGATTCGGTAAATGATTTTAGCCCCGTTACATCTTCGGCGCAGAAACTCTATTAGACCGGTGAGCTGTTACGCTATCTTTAAAGGATGGCTGCTTCTAAGCCAACCTCCCGGCTGTTAAGGAATTTCCACATCCTTTCACACTTAATCATTATTTTGGGACCTTATCTGGTGGTCTGGGCTCTTTCCCTCTCGACCATGGACCTTAGCACCCACAGTCTGTCTGCTGAGGAACAATGTTTAGCATTCGGAGTTTTATTAGGTTTGGTAAGAATCTCTTCCCCCTAGCCCATTTAGTGCTCTACCTCTAAACATCTATTTACTCAACGCACTACCTAAATAGTTTTCGCGGAAAACCAGCTATCTACGAATTTGGTTGGCCTTTCACCCCTTACCACAAGTCATCCAAAGACTTTTCAACGTCAACTGGTTCGGTCCTCCGGCAAGTGTTACCTTGCTTTCAACCTGCTCATGGTAAGCTCATTCGTTTTCGGGTCTAATTCATTTAACTATTCGCCCTATTAAGACTTGCTTTCGCTACGCCTACACCTAGATGGCTTAAGCTTGCTAGATAAATTAAGTCACTGACCCATTATACAAAAGGTACGCCGTCACTCTAAAAAGAGCTTCGACTGATTGTAGGCATGCGGTTTCAGGTTCTATTTCACTCCCCTAATAGGGGTTCTTTTCACCTTTCCCTCACGGTACTAGTTCACTATCGGTCACTGAAAAGTATTTAGGCTTAGAGGGTGGTCCCCCTATATTCGAGCAGGATTTCACGTGTCCCGCTTTACTCATGAATTTTAATAAACATTACTTATACGGGACTATCACCCTCTGTGGTTAGCTTTTCCAAACTATTCAAATTTTTTTATCAAAACTACTGGCCTAGTCCGGTTTCGCTCGCCACTACTAACGGAATCTCAATTGATTTCTTTTCCTCTGGTTACTTAGATGTTTCAGTTCTCCAGGTTGTCTCTTTAAACTTATGTATTCAATTTAAAGTACCACATAAAGTGGTGGGTTTCCCCATTCGGAAATTTTCGGATCAAAACTTACATACAGCTCCCCGAAACTTATCGCAGTATATCACGTCCTTCTTCGGCTTTCAGTGCCAAGGCATCCGCCACACGCCCTTAAACGCTTGATTTATGCACAGAAAAAAATTCTGTGTTGAATCAAATTTTTGTTTGAACATTAGCTAATAACATTTCTAATGTTCGGATATAGATATTGATATTAATTATTTTATTTACAATTTTTTATAACTAAGTGCTTGGTGGAGGATAGCGGGATCGAACCGCTGACCTCCTGAATGCAAATCAGGCGCTCTCCCAGCTGAGCTAATCCCCCTTAATCATTAATTGGTGGGCCGAGAAAGACTCGAACTTTCGACCCCACCCTTATCAAGGGTGTGCTCTAACCAACTGAGCTACCGGCCCCCATGCAAGAGAAACACTAATTAAGAAGAGAAATGAGGACGGTCAACATTAACCTATGTATATTATTTAGAATAAAAGTTTACTTTTATTCATCCTTAGAAAGGAGGTAATCCAGCCGCAGGTTCCCCTACGGCTACCTTGTTACGACTTCACCCCAGTCGCTGACTATACCGTGGTCAAGGGTTTTATGCCTTGCCTTAAGGTAGAACCAACTCCCATGGTGTGACGGGCGGTGTGTACAAGACCCGGGAACGCATTCACCGTGGCACGCTGATCCACGATTACTAGTAATTCCAGCTTCATGCACTCGAGTTGCAGAGTGCAATCCGAACTGAGGTATCTTTTGAGGATTTGCTTAACATCGCTGTCTCGCTTCCTGTTGTAGATACCATTGTAGCACGTGTGTAGCCCAACACGTAAGGGCCATGAGGACTTGACGTCATCCCCACCTTCCTCCAGCTTATCACTGGCAGTTCTTTCAGAGTGCCCAACTTAATGATGGCAACTAAAAGTGAGGGTTGCGCTCGTTGCGGGACTTAACCCAACATCTCACGACACGAGCTGACGACAGCCATGCAGCACCTGTGTTTCGTCCGGCCGAACCGAAAACTTTAATCTCTTAAAGTCGCGACGAACATGTCAAGTGTTGGTAAGGTTCTGCGCGTATCTTCGAATTAAACCACATGCTCCACTACTTGTGCGGGTCCCCGTCAATTCATTTGAGTTTTAACCTTGCGGTCGTACTCCCCAGGCGGTGTGTTTATCGCTTTCACTGCGACACTGAAAATTAATTTCCAACGTCTAACACACATCGTTTACGGCATGGACTACGAGGGTATCTAATCCTCTTCGCTACCCATGCTTTCGTTCCTCAGTGTCAGTAATGATCCAGAAAGCTGCCTTCGCAATTGGTATTCTTTCTAATATCTACGAATTTCACCTCTACACTAGAAATTCTGCTTTCCTCTATCAAACTCTAGCTGAAAAGTTTTGATGGCAGTTCCAGAGTTAAGCTCTGGGATTTCACCACCAACTTTTTCAACCACCTACGAACTCTTTAAGCCCAGTAATTCCGAACTACGCTAGGTCCCTTCGTATTACCGCGGCTGCTGGCACGAAGTTAGCCGGACCTTCTTATTCGGGTACAGTCATTTTCTTCCCCGACGAAAGAGCTTTACAACCCAAGGGCCTTCTTCACTCACGCGGCATCGCTGCATCAGAGTTTCCTCCATTGTGCAAGATTCCCCACTGCTGCCTCCCGTAGGAGTTTGGGCCGTGTCTCAGTCCCAATGTGGCTGATCATCCTCTCAAATCAGCTATTGATCACAGTCTTGGTAGGCCATTACCCCACCAACAAACTAATCAAGTGCGGGCTCATCCAATGGTGCATAAAGCTTTCTCCGTAAAGACTTATCCAGTATTAGCACAAGTTTCCTCGTGTTATTCCAGGCCAAAGGGTAGATACCCACATGTTACTCACCCGTCTGCCACTAAGTATTGCTACTTCGTTCGACTTGCATGTGTTAGGCGTGCCGCCAGCGTACGTTCTGAGCCATGATCAAACTCTCAAGTTTAAAAACGGCGCACACTAGCTTCTATATAAATTCTAAGAATAAAATTTATATAATGTTGAAGTGTGTACGACAAATTTTGGTAACCTTAACCGTCCACACTTCTCTTCTTAAATTTTTACTTTTTAAATAGCTAATTAAGCCTAAAAGGCTCAATAATCCTCGCTAATTTTATTGTTTTACAATAATTTTATTGAGAAGTTCGATGCTTATAGGCTAAAATTAGAGGAAATCAAGCTTTTAAGAATAAAAAAATTGTTAAAAACGCCTTAATTATAAGGATTTTTTTGATATTTGCCGATTCATAAACTATTAGTAACATCTTCTATAATTTAAGATGTTAAAAAAAATTAAACTAAATATCAAAAAAAACTTAGAGATATTTGCATTAGGCTTGCTTATTCTAATCACAATAACGTTCACATCTTATTATAATTACAATAAAAAAAAAATTTTTAATAACTACTCAAGTTTATTAGATAACGTCTATTTCAAAAAATCATTTAACCAAATATTAGACAGCTTAGAGCCAAGATTTAAGAAAATTGAGCATGAAATTAATGTAGGGGAAACATTCGATAAAATACTTGAACAATATTTAGTGGAAAAGTCAGAAATAGACCAAATTAAAAAAGAGTTAAGTAAAAAAATAAATTTAAATAAACTTAATGTTAATCAAAAGTTTAGTTTTACAATAGATCAAACAAGCTCGGTTATTAAAGAATTTGTATTTCAAGTATCAAATACAGAAAAGATTTATCTCACAAGAAAGAAAGAAACGGATAAATTTGATCAGAAGATTTTAGTAACTAAACTTAATAAAAACATAGTTTATGATGAGAGCATTATTTTAGAAAGTCTCTATAAATCAGCTTCAAATCAAAAAATTCCAGCAGGAATTATAGTTGAGTTTGCTAGAATTTATGGCTTTCAAGTTGATTTTCAGAGAGATATTAGAAAACAAGATGGTTTCCAAATTATGTATGAAATTTTTTTAGACGATAAAAAAAATGTAATAGAAACAGGTAAAATACTTTATGCAAATCTAAAGCTAAGTGGTGTAGATAATTCATTATATTATTTTGACTCAAAAAACAATGAGGGACATTATGATAAAAGTGGAAAGAGTGTTCAAAAGGCATTAATGAAAACACCAATAAATGGTGCAAGACTTTCTTCACCTTTTGGAATGAGAAAACATCCAATTGATGGTTTTAATAAAATGCACAGAGGGACAGACTTTGCTGCACCAATGGGAACACCCATTATGGCATCTGGTGATGGAGTAATAAAAAAAGCAGGATGGTGTGGAGGTGGTGGTAATTGTGTTGTCATAAAACATAATTCTACTTATCAAACTGTTTATGCACATATGTCAAAATTTGCTAAAGGCATCAGAAAAGGAACAAGGGTAAAACAAGGACAGACTATAGGGTATGTTGGGTCTACTGGCAAATCAACTGGACCACACCTACATTACGAGGTGATAGTCAATGGAAAAAAGATAAATTCTCAAACTTTAAAGCTCCCATCAGGAAAAGTTTTAAAAGGAGATGAAAGAAAGATTTTTGAAACAAAAAGAATTAAATTAGATGTGCTAAAATCTGAAAAAATAATTGGTCTGAATTAATTAATTTCTGAATGTTTGTCTTCAGCACCATCTTTTTCATTTGATATAGAGTTTTCTTTATTTTCTCTATTTTCATTTGTGTCAGTGGTTTCCTCTAAATCCTTATTTTTAAAACTTATTTTTCTCTGAGTCCCCTTCTCATTTAATATTCTCGTAAAATGATCTGCATGCTGAAAGTAATTTTCTGATAAAATTTTATCCCCAGTTGATAAGGCTTCTCTAGCTAAGTTGTTATATTTCTCAATTAATTTAGGCGCGTTGTGATTATTTCTACCTGGAGATTTTCTTTGAAAATTTTCAGAGGTTGAGAAACTATTATTAAATTTGTTTCTGTCACCATTAGACTTAAAATTTCTTTCATTTCTTCGGAAATTGTTTCTTCGTCCATTGTTATTTCTAAATGTAACCATTTTATTAAATTTTAATACTTACTATACAACGATCATGATTTGACAAATCTTTAACAGTCTTTTTTATATGAAACCCCTTATCACGTAATATTTTTTTTACTTTATTTTTCTGGTCAAAACCAATTTCTATTATGAAATGACCACTTTTTTTTATCAGTTCAGACGATTTATTTATCACTTTCCTGATTTCTGATAATCCATCTAATCCACCATCTAATGCTTGTTTAGGCTCAAAACCAATATCTTTCTCCAAACATTTTAAGTTATTTTTTCTTATGTAAGGAGGATTAGATAATATCAAATCATATTTGCCTGTATTGAAATTGTCAATATTTGATTTAAATAATCTCAATCTATTATTTATTCTCAATTTATGACCATTAACCTTGCTTATTTGTAATGATTTATTGCTTATATCAATGCCAGTTCCAATGAAATTTTTCTTTTCTTTCAAAATTGACATTAAAATGCAACCAGAGCCAATTCCAACATCTAATATTTGCAACCTGTTTTTATTTTTTACTAATTTAAGAGCTTGTTCAATCAAAATTTCTGTATCTGGTCTTGGTATCAATACATTATTGTTTACTATAAATTCATACTTCCAAAAATCTTTTTTTTTTATTATTTGGGCTATCGGCTTACTCTTAGCTCTTTCTTGAATTAAATTGTCAAAGTAGTCAAGATCCCTTTTTTTAATTTTTTTATGTAAATTTAAAATTATAAATTTTTTATTCTTTCTAATTGCTTGAGACATTAAAATTTCACTATCTAGTTTTGCTGATATAATATTATTATCTATTAAAATTGATTGTCCTTTTTTTAATGCACTCTGTATATTCATAGTTTAAAGTTTGCTCAAACTTTCCTCTTGTGCTTTTAGAGATAAAGACTCAATTATTTCATCAAATGCTTCTCCCTCCAAAAATTCTTCTAACTTATGTAATGTGAGATTAATTCTATGATCTGTGACTCTTCCTTGTGGAAAATTATAAGTTCTAATTCTTTCAGATCTATCTCCGGTGCCAATCTTACTTTTTCTATCCGCTGATCTTTCTTGATCTATTCTGGTTCTCTCTAACTCATATAATCTTGCTCTCAGTATTTTCATCCCTTTTGCCTTATTTTTATGTTGAGATTTTTCATCTTGTTGTGAAACACTCAAGCCAGATGGCATGTGAGTTATTCTTACTGCACTATCAGTTGTATTAACAGATTGACCACCAGGACCGCCAGCTCTGAAAACATCAATTCTTAAATCCGTCTCATTTATTTTTAAATCAACCTCTTCTGCCTCAGGTAATACCGCAACAGTTGCAGCTGAAGTGTGGACTCTACCTTGAGTTTCTGTATCTGGGACTCTTTGAACTCTATGTACACCGCTTTCATATTTTAAAGTTGAATAGATGTTGTTACCCTTAATAGATGCTATAACTTCTTTTAATCCCCCTGCGTCACTTCTCGAAATAGATATTAATTCCAATGACCATTTTTTTTTATGACAAACTTTTTCATACATTTTGAACAGATCACCTGCAAATAAACTTGCTTCTAGACCGCCAGTACCAGCTCTTATCTCTATGATGGCATTTTTTTTGTCAGCCTCATCTTTTGGTAGTAAAAATAATTTTAATTTTTTTTCATTTTTCTCAAATTGTGAGTTAAGATCACTTAATTCAGTATGAGCCATTTTCATTAACTCATCATCAGAATTTTTATCATTTAGAATTTTTTCTAGTTCAATTTTATCATTTTTATATGAAGCATATTTCTTTGCGCTATGAACAATTTCATTTAAATCAGAATATTCTTTTGATTTTTCTGCATACAATTTCTTATCTACATTTCCTGATGCTAAATCTTTTTCTAGAGAAGAATGTCGAGTAATTAATTCTTCGATAGTTTTTTCTGGTATCATTTTGAATTATTCTCTAATTCAGAAGCTTTCTTTTCGACTTCATGAATCACTCTCGTTATCATTTCATCTGTCATAACTTTTTCAGTTTGAACACCAGAAAGGTAAAGCATATTACTTCCTTTTTGCCCACCTGTAATTCCTACGTCTGTCATAGCAGCTTCGCCAGGGCCATTTACAACACATCCAATAATTGAGAGAGTAATTGGTGTCTTGATATGTGATAATTTTTCCTCTAAAACTCTTACGGTATCAATTACTTGAAAGCCTTGTCTCGCACAGGACGGACAGGAAATGATTTTTACTCCTCTATTTCTAAGATTCAATGATTTTAGTATCTCATTTCCAATCGCCACCTCTTTTACTGGATCATCAGAAAGAGACACTCTAATTGTGTCTCCAATTCCCTCTTTAAGAAGAATTCCTAAGCCAATTGACGATTTAATACTCCCTGATATAAAACTACCAGCTTCAGTAATTCCCAAGTGAAGTGGATAATCTATTTTCTTTGAAAGTTGACGATAGGCCTCTACGGATAAAAAGACGTCAGAAGATTTGACGCTTACTTTTAAATTTGAAAAATCCATGTCCTCTAAAATTTCAATATTTCTTATAGCGCTTTCTACCAGTGCCTCCGGACAAGGTTCTTTAAATCTTTCTAGTATATCTTTTTCTAATGAACCAGCATTAACGCCTACTCTGATTGAACAATTATTATCTCTAGCAGATTTAATTACTTCAACAATTTTTTTTTTATCTCCAATATTTCCAGGATTTATTCTTAAACAACTCGCTCCATTTTCTGCAGCTTCAATTGCTCTCTTGTAATGAAAATGTATATCTGCAACTATTGGAATATCAACGTGTTTTGTAATTTCTTTAAGTGCTTTAGATGATGACTCATCAGGACAAGAAACTCTAACAATGTCAGCCCCTTCAGATTGTATTTCTTGAATTTGTTTAATCGTACTTTTAACATCTGATGTTAAGGTATTGGTCATTGATTGTACAGTTATAGGATTTTCACCTCCAACCTTAATATTGCCTACATTTATAGTTTTAGTCTTACGTCTTTTAATATCTCTAAAAGGTCTGATACTCATTTTTTTATTCTTGTAATTTAAATTCTTTATGCAATGTAACTAAGGCTTTTTTAACATCTTTTTTATTAATCAAAACAGATATTTTAATTTCAGATGTTGATATAACTTGGATATTAATTTTTTTATTTGCTAAAGCTTGAAACATTCTAAAAGTAACACCGGGAGTTGTGATCATTCCAACACCAATTATTGATATTTTAGAAACTCCTTTTTGGAATAACACTTTTTTAAATTTTATACTTTTATTTTCATTAATTATCTTTTTTGTTTTGTTAAGATCTTCAGCTTTAATTGTAAAAGTTAAATCGGTTTCTTTTCCATTTGGTGAGATATTTTGTACTACCATATCAACGTTAATAGAATTGATTGATAGTGGTTTAAAAATTGATGCTGCCACACCTGGTCTATCTTTTACACCAACTAAAGTAACTTTTGCATCATTATGCGTTGAAGAAATTCCTGTAATAATTCTATTATTATTTAAATTTGTTCTTTTTGTAATTATTGTTCCTGGTTTTTTTATAAATGAAGATTTTACCTCAATATTAATTCTATTTAATCTTGCATCTTGAATTGAGACAGGTTGCATTACTTTAGCACCCAAAGATGCCATTTCTAACATTTCCTCATAAGAAATTACTTTAATTTTTTTTGCTTTTTTTAATTTATTTGGATCTGTGGTGTATACACCTTCTACATCTGTATAAATAATACATCTTTGTGCTTTAAAAGATTTTGCAATCATAATTGCACTTGCATCCGAACCTCCTCTACCTATCGTGGTTACTCTCTCGTTTATATTTACCCCTTGAAAGCCAGTAATAATAGGAATCCCTCCTTCTTTAAGAAATTTTAATAATTTATTTTTATTCACTTTTTGAATTCTTGAGTTTGTATAAGGACCGTTCGTAAAAATTGGTATTTGCCAACCTAGCCAAGATCTTGATTTGAAACCTTTATGGTTTAATCCTCCAGCTATCAAAGAGCATGCGACCTGCTCGCCTGATGATACTAAAACATCATATTCGGAGTCTATGAAATTGCTACTAATCTGTTTTGATTTTTTGATCAAATCATTTGTCACACCACTCATAGCTGAAGAAACAACTATTACTTTATTTTTTTTCTTTTTATGTTCAATGATAATATCAGTAACTTTTTTAATTTTTTCAATTGTACCAACTGATGTTCCACCAAATTTTAATACTACAATTTTCATGATAAATATTTTTAATTAAAATTTATTGATTTAATACATCTTCAATATATTGTTAATCTTGTTATGAAAACTAGCACAATAAATAAAAAAGAAATAGAGAAATTTTCTAGAATTGCAGAAGAATGGTGGGATCCTACTGGTAAATTTAAACCATTACATAAATTTAATCCTATTAGAATTTCATATATAAAGGAAAATATAATTAATAGTTTTAAACTTGAAAATTCAGAAAAGCCATTACGAAAAATTAGATTATTAGATATTGGGTGTGGTGGTGGTTTACTATCAGAACCTATGAGCAGACTAGGAGCAGAAGTAACTGGCATAGATGCATCAGAAAAAAATATACAAATAGCTAAACTTCATGCAAAAAAGAATAATTTAAAAATTAATTATTTAACTGCCTCACCAGAAAATTTAAAAATAGATAGAAAATTTGATGTAATTTTGAATATGGAAATTATTGAACATGTTGAAGATGTTGATATTTTTTTAAAATCGTGTTCATCACTATTAAAAAAAGAGGGTATAATGTTTGTTGCAACAATAAACAAAACTTTAAAATCTTATCTATTTGCAATAATAGGTGCAGAATATATTTTAAGATGGCTACCGATTGGGACTCACGAATGGGATAAATTTGTAGATCCTAATTACTTAATTAAAATTTCTAAAAAATATAATCTTCAATTACAAAATCTAGACGGAATGAAGTTTAATATTATTACTGACAAATGGTCGATAAGCTCAGATAAATCCATTAATTATATCGGAAAATTTAATAAAGTTTAATTACTCTTATCTTCAATCCATGGTATCATTTCAGCCTCAACTCCCTCTTCCTTAAGTTCTTGAATTTCATTTTTTGTAGCTGTGCCATAAATACCTTTTTTCTTATTTTTTTTGTTATAGTGTAATGACCTTGCTTCGTAAGCAAAATTTTCACCCACATAATCAAAATTACTTTTGATGAATTTTTGATATTCTTTAATCTTGTTTTTTATGTCATTTAATTTTGTGTTCTTTTTTTCAAGATTATCGATGGTATTTCTATTTATTAATTGAGGAGCCATTAAAGTTTTTTCAACTTTTTGAGAATTACATTTATGGCAATTTAAAAAATTTTTACTTATGAGTTTTTCATACTCTTTAGATGAAGCAAACCAGCTATCAAATGAGAAATCACAATTTTTGCAAATCAACTTATATTTGATCATGATAATTATTTAGTAACAGTTCTATAAATTTCAATAGACCAAATCTAACTTCGATAATCTCCATTAATCTCAATGTATTTTTTTGTCAAATCCATCGTGTAAACTTTGAAACTTTTGGAACCACAGGAGATATCAACATTAATATCAATGCTATCACTTTTCATATATTCGGATACTTCATCCTCATTATAATTAGAATTCAGCTTTCCATTAGAAACAACACTTATCTCACCAAATTTAATAGACAATTTTTCATGTTTAATTTGTACACCTGCTTTTCCTATTGCCATTACAACTCTTCCCCAATTTGCATCTTCGCCTGAGATAGCTGTTTTTACTAAAGGTGAATTTGCAATTGAAAAAGCTATTTTTTTTGCATCATCTTCATTTTTGCACCCCTGAATATTAACAGTTATAAATTTTGAAGCACCTTCACCATCAGCTACAACTCTTTTAGCTAAATTTAATAAAACCTTATTTAAAGCAAAATCAAAGTTTTTAATTTTTTCATCATTAGCATTTTTAATTTTAGGATGTTTTGACTTACCAGTTGAAAAAATTGAAACCATATCATTAGTGCTAGTATCGCTATCACAGCTGATAGCGTTAAAAGTATTAAAAATATTTTTCTTTAAAAGTTTTTTAAGTACATCATTTGGTAAATCTGCATCTGTAAAAATATATGCTAAGGTTGTAGCCATATCAGGTTGTATCATGCCTGAGCCTTTAGCAACCCCAAATATCTTTATATCACTTCCACCAATTGTACATTCTTCCATTGCCATTTTAGGCTGTGTGTCGGTAGTCATTATCCCTAATGCAGACTTCATCCAGATATACTTATTTTGTGTATATTTTATTTTCTCAATTAGTTCAGGAATTTTATTAATTATTTTTTCCTCAGGAAAAATCTCACCAATAGTTCCTGTACATCCAAAAATTATTTCCTTTGAATTAATTTTTTTTGGTTGATCTTCATCCTCTTTCTGTTTTTGTGTTAATTTTTGAGAGATAATTTCTGCAATTTTTTCGAGACTTTTATAACCCTGTTTTCCAGTGAAACAATTAGCATTTCTTGTGTTCACTATTAATGAAAAAATTTTTTTAGCTTTTTGATTTAAATTCCATTTTATATTTTCAGAAATTATTTTGGATTGGGTATAAACAGACGCATAGTTAACTCCGTCTCTAAAATAAAACATAACTAAATCATCTCGAGAACTATTATATAAGTCAGCACTAATCGTAGAAATCGCTACACCATCAATATGATCAAGATCTTGAAATTCGTTTAATCTCTTGCTTTTTGATTTAGATGATAGAAAATTTGTTAAATTAATACCCATTATATTTAAAATAATTATTTAATGATTATATAAATGGTTATAAGTAAATAATAAATCAAAAACTGATGCTAAATCCACTTAACTTTTTCTCAAAACTAATTAAATCCAATAATCAAAGAGAACTAGATAGAATTGCTAAATTTGTAAACAAAATTAATTCATTTGAAGAAGAAATTAAAAATTTAAAAGATGAGGACTTTCCAAAAAAAACTATCGAATTTAAAGAAAAAATTAAAAAAGGAGAAAAAATTGAGCAGATATTGCCTGAAGCTTTTGCATTAGTCAGAGAGGCCTCAAGAAGAAAAAGAGGAGAAAGACATTTCGATGTACAGTTAGTAGGCGGAATAGTCCTACAAGAGTCTAAAATTGCTGAAATGAAAACTGGTGAAGGAAAAACGCTCACTATTACTCTTGCTGCATATCTTAATGCTCTTCATGAAAAAGGGGTTCACATAGTAACTGTAAATGATTACCTCGCTAAAAGAGATTCTCAAGAAATGGGTGAGATTTATAACTTTTTAGGATTAACATCTGGTTACATAAACAATGATCAAGATGACTCGCAAAGAAAGCAAAATTATAATTGTGACATTACTTATGCAACTAATAGTGAATTAGGTTTCGATTATTTACGAGATAACATGAAATTTTCAAAAGATGAAATGGTGCAAAGGGAACACTTTTTTGCTATAGTCGATGAAATAGACTCCTGTCTAATTGATGAGGCCAGAACACCATTGATTATTTCTGGAGCAGCAGAAGATAGAACATCCCAATATTTGGCTATAGATAAATTAATCAGATATTTAAAAGAAAAAGACTACGAGGTTGATGAAAAGGACAAAAATGTACTTTTAACCAATGATGGAATAAACAATATTGAAAAAATTTTTTCAAATGCGGGAATTTTAAAAAATAATAACTTTTATGATCCTGAAAACTTGAGTTTGGTTCACCATGTAAATCAAGCTTTACGAGCAAATCATTTATTTCAAAAAGGTAAAGATTACATCATTCAAAATGATGAGTTAAAAATAATAGATGAATTAACCGGTAGGATTCTTGAAGGAAGAAGATTTGGTGATGGGCTTCATCAAGCCTTGGAAGCAAAAGAAAGAATTCCTATAAAAGTTGAAAATCAAACTTTAGCTTCAATTACTTATCAAAATTATTTTAAATTATATGATAAGATTTCTGGTTGTACTGGAACAGCAGTAACAGAATCTCAAGAATTTTACGAAATATATAATCTTCCAGTAGTTGTCATTCCAACTAATAAAAAAATGATAAGAAATGATTTTAATGACCAAATATTTAGAACAGAGACTGAAAAAAATGATGCTATCATTAGAAAGATAAAAGAGTGCAATCAGAAAGGTCAACCTTTATTGGTGTTTACCTCTAGTATTAATAAATCTGAAATATATTCAAATCTATTAAACAAAGAGGGTATTAAACATGAAGTACTTAATGCTAAAAATCATGAAAATGAAGCTGAAATAATAGCAAACGCTGGCAAAGAAAATTCTGTAATAATAACTACCAGTATTTCTGGTAGAGGAGTAGACATTCAGCTTGGTGGAAAGAAAGGCTCAATTCCAGATGGAGAATTAAAGTTGAATAAAGAAAAAATTAAATCACTAGGTGGATTATTTGTAATTGGAACTGAAAGAATGGAGTCTCGAAGAGTTGACAATCAAGCAAGAGGTAGATCGGGACGTCAAGGTGATGAAGGAAATTCAATCTTTTATGTAAGTCTTGAAGATGATTTAATGAGAATTTTTGGATCAGACTCAATGAATAATATATTACAAAAACTTGGTCTTAAAGATGGAGAAAGTATTGATCATCCTTGGATAAATAAAGCTTTAGAGAGAGCCCAGCAAAAGGTAGAGGCTCGAAATTTTGACATAAGAAAAACATTAATTAAATACGATAACGTTTTAAATGACCAAAGAAATGTAATCTTTAGTCAAAGAGAAGATGCTATGAATAGTGACACAATTTTTGATTATTCTAATGGTTTTTTAAACGAAATTATTGATGATCTTATTAGACTCAAAATAAAGAAAAAGTCCAATCCTAAAAGCACTGATTTTGAAAATAAACTAAAATCAATTTTAGGAAAGAATTTTATATATTCATACCTAGAGGAACTTACAAATTGTAATGATAAAGACTTAAGAGAGTCATTAAATAATAAATTTCAAAACTGCAGGGAGGAAAGAATAAAATTGTTAGGTAAAGATCAATCACAAGATATAGAAAAAAGAATTTTTTTACAAACTATTGATATAAATTGGAAATCCCACATTCAGTATTTAGAACAACTTAGACAAGTTATCGGGTTAAGATCTTTTGGTCAAAGAGATCCTTTAGTGGAATATAAAAAAGAAGCATTTCACTTGTTTGAAAGTTTGTTAAATAGATTGAAAGTAGATTTTACAACAATATTAATGAATCTAACTTTAGTTCAATCACAAACTAAAAACATGAATAATGATGAAAAAAAAGAGAATTATAAAAAAGCATTTGATAAAAAAATAAGTAGAAACGAACCTTGCCCGTGTGGTTCTGGCAAAAAATATAAGCGATGCTGTGGAGCTTTATAAAAAGTAAAGAATCAATCCTATAACAAAAATTGTAAGTCCAACACCTGCAACAAATATTTTTTTGGATTTTAAAAAGTGATTAAAATTACTTTTTTCTAAATTTAGCGAACTTAATTCATTTAAATTACTCATAAATCCTTTACCTCTACCTATTTTTAAAAATTTATTTTTTCTACCGTCAAATATTTCCTCTGGGGACATTTGTTTAAAATATTCTAAATTTTTATTTAAAGCATTTCTAACATTTTCTAGTATCAAATCTTTGTCTCTATGCGCACCCCCAGATGGCTCTAGTATAATTTCATCTATTATCTCGAGTTCTAGTAAATCTTTAGCTGAAAGCTTCATCGCTTTAGCGGCATCAAGCATTTTTTTTGGATCTCGCCACAAAATTGTTGCACATCCCTCAGGAGAAATAACTGAGTAAATTGCATTTTCTAACATTAAAACTTTATTAGATGATGCAAGAGCAATTGCACCTCCCGAACCACCTTCCCCAATAACAATTGCAATCGTTGGAACTTTTAATTTCATACAACATTCTATTGATTTTGCGATGGCCTCTGCCTGACCTCTTTCCTCAGCACCAACACCTGGATAAGCGCCCGGAGTATCAATAAATGATATGATTGGTATATTAAATTTATCAGCCAACTGCATTAACCGAATAGTCTTTCTGTAACCTTCTGGCCTCATCATTCCAAAATTTCTTTTAATTCTTGAATCTAAATCCTCTCCTTTTTCCTGTCCAATAACTAAAACTGATAAACCATTAAACTTTGCAAATCCACATAGTACTGAAAGATCCTCGCCATAAAAACGATCTCCTGATAAAGGGATGAAATCTTGAAACAAATTATCTATAAAAAATTTTGACTTTGGTCTATCCTCATGTCTAGCAACCATTGTAGTTTGCCAAGGGTCTAAGTTTGAATATACCATTTTTAATTTTTCATCTAACTCATTTTGTATCTGAGAAATTTTTTGTGTATCTACTTCTGAAAGTCCTCTTTGATTATATGGATCTTTAAGTTTATCTAATTCATCTTCTAAATTCTTTATATCACTTTCAAAGTTAAGATAATTTTTCATATTATATGATATTAACTATGGAAATTGACAACAAAATGTCAATGCTACTATTAATTATTTGACTTAGTTTTATGGGGGTTTTAGAAATTATTTATGTCCAAAAATTATCAAAATGTGAACAATCTAAAAATTTCAGAAGAACTGCTGACATTTGTAAATAAGGAGTTACTAAAAGATTTAGATATATCTTCTGAAAAATTTTGGGAAGGTTTTGATAATGCTGTACATGATTTAGCACCTCAAAATAAAGAGCTGATCAAAATTAGAGAGAATTTACAAAAAAAAATAGATGATTGGCATATAAATAACAAAGGAAATGAAATCGAAATTGAGCAATATAAAAAATTTTTAAAAGAAATCGGTTATTTAAAAGAGGAAGGGCCAGATTTCAAAATAGAGACCAGTAATGTAGATGATGAAATTGCTCAAATTGCCGGACCACAACTTGTCGTTCCAATAATGAATGCTAGATATACTCTCAATGCAGCTAATGCTAGATGGGTAAGTTTATATGATAGTTTGTATGGTACAAATATTATTGAGTCAGAGGAAGAAGGGAGTGAAAGATACGACCCAAATAGAGGACAAGAAGTAATAAAATATGTCAGAGAATTTTTTGATAAATATATTCCAATTGATGGGACTAGTTGGAAAAATATATCTGCACTTAAAATAAAAGATAAAAATCTTATAATTTTAAAAGAAGATAAAGAGTTTAAACTTAAAGATGAAAATAAATTTGTAGGTCACAGAGGTGATATAAATACGCCAACGGCAATAATCATAAAAAACAATAACCTGCATTTTGAAATTATTATTAATCCAAAAGCATTTAGCGCTGCTCATGATATAGCCGGAATAAGTGATGTGATAGCAGAGTCTGCGGTTTCTACAATTTGCGACAATGAAGATAGTGTTGCTGCAGTTGATGCTGAAGACAAAGTAGCATGTTACAGAAACTGGCTAGGTCTAATGAGGGGGGATCTAAAAGTACAATTTGAAAAAAATGGAAAAAAATTAGAGAGAAAACTTAATCCTGATAGAAGCTACATCTCTAAAGAAGGCAAAGGTCTTAAATTGCATGGAAGAAGTTTGCTGTTAATAAGAAATGTAGGCCACTTAATGACCAATTCATCAATAATTTTAAATGATGGTAGCGAAGTACCAGAGGGGATTATGGATGCTTTTATAACAACCACTGCTGCATTACACGACTTTAAAAAAAAGAAAAATTCAAGAACTGGATCAATCTACATTGTAAAACCAAAAATGCATGGACCAGATGAAACAGCATTTACCGACTTAATTTTTTCCAAAGTCGAGGAATTACTTGGCTTACAAAAGTATACTTGCAAAATTGGTATTATGGATGAAGAAAGAAGAACTTCTGCAAATTTAAAGGAGTGTATAAGAACTTTGAAAAATAGAGTTTTTTTTATAAATACTGGATTCTTAGACAGAACAGGTGATGAGATGCATACCTCCATGGAAGCTGGTCCAATGATTAAAAAGGGGGATATGAAATCATCCAGATGGATTTCTGCTTATGAAAATAATAATGTTGATATTGGTCTTAAATGTGGTTTTTCAGGTAAAGCACAAATAGGTAAAGGTATGTGGGCAATGCCAGATAAAATGAAGGAAATGTTAGATGAAAAAATAAGTCATTTAAAAGCTGGTGCAAATTGTGCCTGGGTTCCTTCCCCAACTGCAGCATCATTGCATGCTCTTCACTATCATCAAATAAACATTTTTGATGAACAAAAAAAAATTATGAAGCGTGAACAATCTAAATTAGATGATCTATTGACAATTCCTGTGGCTGATAGACCTAATTGGTCAGTTGACGAAATCAATAAGGAAATTACTAACTCGGCACAAACACTTCTAGGTTATGTTGTCAGATGGATTGACCAAGGAGTGGGTTGTTCAAAAGTCCCTGATATAAATAATATTGGACTTATGGAAGATAGAGCTACATTGAGGATATCGTCGCAACACATTGCTAATTGGATACATCACGGGGTTACAACAAAAATTCAAGTTATGGAAATCATGAAAGCCATGGCAAAAGTTGTTGATAAACAAAATGCGAACGATAGGAACTATATAAGAATGTCAGATAATTTTGAAAATTCTATAGCGTTTAAAACAGCTTGTGACTTGATATTTAAAGGAAAAGATCAACCATCAGGTTATACGGAGCCTCTTCTGCATTTAAACAGAATAGAAAAAAAATCTAGCTTGAATTGATTTCAGATCTGTTTTTAAAAGCAGAGAATAATGTTCCATCATCAAGAGTTTCTATTTCACCACCAACAGGTAAACCCTGTGCTAATCTAGTAATTTTAGCTTTTGTTTTTTTTAAACTCTTTTGAATATAAAATGCTGTTGTTTGGCCTTCAACAGTAGCACTAGTTGCTAAGATTACTTCTTCTATATCATCTCTTTTTACTCTCTCAACCAATGAATTAATTAATAAATCCTCTTTTCTCAGTGTTGAAGACGAAATTGTTCCTCCTAAAATATGAAAATATCCTTGAAATATATTTGAATTTTCTATCGACCACTGATCAGCAATATCCTCAACTACACAAATCTTTTTGAAATTCCCCTTCGGATTTACACAATTAACGCAATCTTGAAGATTAGATTTTAAAGATCCACATGAATTACATCTTGTTATATTTTTATAAATTTGAACTAATACGTTGGCCATAGGTTTTACAAGTTCATCTTTATTATTGATTAATTTTAAAACAATTCTCTTTGCAGATTTAGGTCCAAGGCCAGGGAGTTTTGATATTACCTTGATCAATTCATCTATTTCATTTACATTTTGCATACTTATAGTGGCCACTTAAAGCCAGGGATTCCAAATCCTCCAGCTGTTTTAGAAATTTCTTCGTTAGTTTTTTCTCTCAATTTTGATTTTGCATTATTGTAAGCAGCAGTAATTAAATCCTCTAAAACAGATTTATTTTCTTTTAATGTTTCATCTGAGATTTCTATTTTTTGCATTATGCCCTCTCCATCCAAAATAACTTTTACTGAATTAGCTCCTGATATACCTTCAACCTTAATCTTTTTTATATTTTCCTGACTTTCTTTCATCTTTGCTTCAAGTTCTTTGGCCTTATCTAATATTTTTGTAAAATCTGTCATCTAATCATTTTCTTCTTTTGGGTTGACGTTGATTAAATATGCATCAGGAAATTTTTCTATTAAATCTTTATATAATTTAGTTTGTTTAGCAGAATTAATATTTTTAATTTTTTTATTTTTTTGCTTGTCTTTTATTGATAACTCACCTTTTAATTTACTTAATGTGATAATCCATCTATCTCCAGTCCATTCAAAGAGTTTTAAAGATAAATCTTTAATAAAATTTTTATCTAGATTATCATTAAAAGATATTTCAATACGTTTTTTTTCAAAATGAACTAAATTTACATTTTTTTCTAGTTCATACTTAAGTTTAATCTCTTTTCTTTCATTACAAATTTTTAAAAGTTGGTCGAATGAATTTACATTTAGTTTTTCCTCTGCTTTAATTCCTTTATTATTTTCAATTTTTACTTCTTGCTCTTGTGAAATATTCTTAACCTGACTAATCGTTTCATTCTTTTTTTCGTTCACGATGATTTGTTTATCTTCTTGCTTTTTAAATTGATCAATTTTATTCTTGCTCAAAGGTGAGTGCTCTTTATTTGCTAGGGACTTTAAATACATTAATCTTATAAGAAACATTTCAATTGATAGATTTTGATTGTTAACAATTTCTAACTCCCCAAGAGTTTTTAAAGTAAACTGCCAAAATAATATTAATGTTTCATCGCTAACTTCGTTAGTAATTTTTTTTATTTTTGAAAACTCCTCATCATTCAAAGTAAAATTCGTACTCTCCATATTTAATGAGTTAATATTTTTAAAGTAATAAACTAGCTCTAAAAAATCATTTATAAATACTTTTGGTTCAACCCCTTGATCATAAATTTTTCTGTAAATTTCTATGGATTTTTTTTCTTCCCCCCTTAAGATTAATTCAAATAAATCAATCAATTGTGATTTATCAAAATATCCAAAAATTTTTTGAGCAGAATTTAAATCTAGTTCTTTATCTTTGTCCAAACTTAATAAAGCTCTATCGAGTAAAGATAATGCATCTCTGACAGACCCCTCAGAAATTTTTACAATTAGTCTCAAAGCATCATCGGATATTTTTCCCTTCTCTTTGTCTTTAATTTTTTTTATAAATTCAAACAATTCACCTGATTTAACTCTTGATAAGTCAAATCTTTGACATCTGGAAACCACAGTAATTGGAATTTTTTTAATTTCTGTAGTAGCAAAAATAAATTTTAAACCACCTCCATTCTCATATTGAGGAGGTTCTTCTAAAGTTTTTAATAAAGCGTTAAATGCCTGCTTACTAAGCATGTGCACTTCATCAATTATAAATATTTTATACTTTGATGTGCTTGGACCATATCTAGAGAATTCTATGAGGTCTCTTACATCATCGACACCTGTTTTACTAGCGGCATCCATCTCTAGGACATCAATGTGACTGGAATTAGTAATTGCCTCACAATTATCGCATAAATCATCTTTACATATTTTATCTATACCATTTGTACAATTAAGAGATTTAGCTACAATTCTAGCAATCGTTGTTTTACCAACACCTCGAATACCAGTGAAAAGATATGCATTAGGCACTTTGTTTGCTTTAATAGAATTTATGATAGTTTCAGCAATAACTTCTTGTCCTATCAATTCAAAAAAATTTTGCGGTCTGTACTTAAGAGCTAATACTTTAAAATTTTTATTCATAATTAAATGAGGAGACTAGACCCGTTCCACTTTTAGTTCGGCTGCTGAATTTCTTCCCTGACCGTTTTCATGAAGCAAACGCCCTAGCCCCCAAACCTATTATAGCAGGTATAATTTCTAGTCTACAAGAAAAGATTGTTTTTATTTTCCTCTTATTTTGTCCGCCTCAAAAACACCTAAGACGTGAAAATCTTGGCAATGCAATCCTAATTCCTCTAAGGATTTTTGAACTTTTATATCCTCAATATGACCATCAAGATCACATAAAAAAAAGAAAGAGTCGAATGTATTTTTTTCTGGATAACTTTGCAGTTTTGTTAAATTCACACCATTAATTGCGAAACCACCTAAAGATTGGTATAAAGCTGCTGGTTTACTTTTAAGCTTGAATAAAAAAGATGTAATATATCTTTTGTTTCCAAATTCTGGTTGAGATATATTTTTTCCCATAATTAAGAATCTTGTTTGATTGCCTTTTTCATTTTCAATATTTTTTTTAATTATTTCTAAATTATATGTTTTAGCACTCAAAGATGAAGCTATTGCAGCTTTTGTCTTATCCTTTGTTTTTGAAACCATTTCAGCAGAGCCAGCTGTATCAGCACTCACGTGCTCAATTAAGCTATTTGATTTTATAAATTTAGAACATTGAGAAAGTGCTTGTCCATGGGAATAAACATCCTTTATGTCTGAAATTTTCGTGCCCGGTAAACCTAATAAGTTATGTTCTATTTTCTGAAAATATTCAGAATAGATATTAAGTCTATATTTAAAGATTAAATATTCAATTCCAATATTGCCTGTAATTCTATTTGACTCTGGAATAATAATTTTTGAATTATCATCTTTTGAGGCTTTTAAAAAACATTCATCAAAAGTTTTACATGGAATAATTTCAGCATCTTTAAAAATTGATAATGCTGCCAGATGAGAATAAGCTCCAAATGTACCTTGAAAATAAATTTTATTCATTAAGATTCGTTTTCCATGATTTTTTTAACAGCTGCTAAATCCTCCTCTGTGTCTACACCTATAGGTGCAAACTTCGCAAAAGCAACATTAATTTTCATATTATTGTCTAGTGCTCTAAGTTGCTCAAGTTTATTTTTGATCTCGCTAGCAGATTGATTTAAAGAAACAAATTTCTCAAGAGTATCTTTATTATATGAGTAAATACCTAGATGATGGTAAGTATTTTCTTTTTCTTTACTAATTTCTCTCATAAAATTTAATGCCTCCGGAAAATTTGTTTGATTTAAATTTTCTTTGGTCAAAACCTTAACTACATTTAGATTCTCTAATAGAGCTTTGTCATGAATTTTGGAAGCTAAAGTTCCTAATTTCGAAGAACTTTCAATCATCTTTTTGTTCAAGTTTCTAATATCATCTATATTTATTAAAGGTTCATCACCTTGAAGATTCATTACTAAGTCAATATCCGCCGAATTGATTTTTTGAAACACCTCATAAATCCTATCTGTACCTGTTTTATGCTCATTTTTTGTTAAAATTGCCTGTCCACCATTTTTTTTAACATCATCAACTATCTCTTGGTCTTCTGCTGCAACTATTACCTCTCCTATATTTGCTTCCTCTGCTTTTTTAAAAACATGCGAAATGATTGACAATCCTTTAATTTTCATCAAGGGTTTACCCGGCAATCTCTGGGCAGACAATCTAGAAGGAATTATTACCAAAGTTTTCATTATTTATTTTACTATGAGCACAATATAAATAGAGGCAAAATTGTACATCAAAATATATGAGCAATTTTAGATTTATAGTGTTATATGTTCAAAATATTTTAATTAAATGGATTCATTTGAACTAAACAAGATAATAGCTGCTGTTTTATTAGTTGCTCTAATTATTATTGGTATTGGAAAACTTTCCGATGCTATTTTTTATGTAGAAAAACCTAAAACCCCAGGTTATGTCGTGAAGGTGGAACAAGCAGTAACAGCCAGCACAGAAACTAAATCAGATACATCATTAGAAAAAGTTGATATTGTAGCTTTAATGGCGATGGCAGATCTTGCTCATGGAGAAAAAGTTTTTAAAAAATGTGCTGCATGTCACTCGATTATCAAAGGGGGGAAAAATAATATAGGACCTGCACTTTACAATGTTGTTAATAGACAAGTTGGTGTTGTCTCCGATTATAAATATTCTAAAGCACTTACTGAATATGGAAAGAATTGGACCTTTGAAGAATTAAATGGTTACCTAATAAGACCAGCAAAATGGATTAAGGGAACTAAAATGGCTTTCGCTGGATTGAAAAAAGAGAAAGATAGAGCTTCAGTTATTTTATATTTGAATCAAAATTCCGACAACCCACTTCCATTACCTTAATTTTCCAAAACAATAAAGTAGTATCGATTTTTGTACGTGAACTCTATTTAAAGCCTGTAGCCAAACTTTTGATTGTTTGCTTTTAAAAACATTTTCATCAACTTCGCTTCCTCTTGGTAGACAATGCAAGAATATAGCTTTTGGACATTTTTTTAGGAGATTTTTGTTAATCTTAAAATTTTTAAAATCTCTTAATTTTCTTTTTTTATTAACTTTATCATTCATTGATATTACTTTGTCTGAAAAAATTACATCGGCTCCTTCGACCGCTTTTTTTGGATCATTATAAATCATAATTCTATTTTTATTTTCTTTGATATAATTCATTATGTTCTTATTAGGTTGATATTTTTTTGGACAACCAACTTTTAATCTAAAAGAAAATTTAATCGAAGCAGCAATCAAAGAATTTAGTACATTATTTGAGTCTCCAACCCAAGTAATATTTAATTTTGATATTGGTTTTTTTTTTATTTCCTCAACAGTGAATACATCTGACAAGATTTGTGTTGGGTGAGAGGACGGACTCAATCCATTAATAATTGGAATTGTTAAATGCTTTTTAAATTCCTCCAACTTTTCATCATCATCGGTTCTTAACATGAAAGCATCACCAAAGCTTGACAATATTTTAGCAGTATCTTCAATACTTTCACCACCTTTTGATAAATGCAGTTCATCTGGTCTAAGTGTTAAAGTTCGACCAGAAAGTTGGGAGATAGCTAAGAAAAAGGACAAGCGAGTTCTTAAACTTGATTTTTCAAACATTTGTATCAATAATTTTCCTTTTAAAGGCATGCCTTTATCATGGTCAAGATTGTTAAGTTTCTTTCTTGCTTTTTTTCTTTTTTTTGCATCAATCAAAATTCTTCTGAGATCTTTCGCTGGAATATCTTTTAGATTAATAAAGTGTTTCATTTTAGTTTCGCGCAAACTTTATCGATAATTTTGAGAGCTTGATCTAACTCATTTTTTTTGACATTTAACGGAGGTAAAATACGTATAACATTTTCTGCAGCTCTAATGGTTAATAACTTTTTATCCATAAGTTTTTGAATAAATTTTGTTTGGTCCTTGTAAAGTTGAATTCCTATTAAGTAACCTCTCCCTCTTACATCTTTTATAACTTTGGGATACTTTTTCTTAAGAAGGTCTAAATTTGATAAAAAGTATTTGGATAATTTGTTAATGTTATTTAAAAATTTCTTACTTGAAACTATATCCATTACTGTATTTCCAACAGCCATTGCTAAAGGATTTCCTCCAAAAGTAGAGCCATGAGTTCCTGGAGTCATTCCCACAGCAACTTTTCTATTCATTAAAACTGCTCCAATCGGAAAACCACCACCAATACCTTTCGCAATTGGCACTATATCTGGGATACATTTTGATTTTTCAAATGCAAAAAAATCACCTGATCTCGAAATACCACATTGTACTTCATCTAAAATAAGTAATATTTTCTTCTTATTACATAATTTTCTCAATTCTTTTAAACACCAGTCTGGAACAACTTTAATACCACCCTCACCCATTATAGGTTCTATCATAATTGCAGCTGTATTTTTGGTAATCCTTTTTTTTAAAGATTTATGATCTCCAAAAATAAAATGGTCGAAACCACCCACATGTCCAAATCCTTCTGTCATTTTTTTAGATCCACTCGCAAAAATTGTAGCTAAAGTTCTTCCATGAAACGAGTTTTTTACACACAAAATTCTTGTCTTATTTGGTTTACCTATTGAATAAAAATATCGTCTTGCAACTTTAATAGCAGCCTCAGTAGCTTCTGCACCACTATTTTGAAAAATTACGTAATCTGCAAAAGTTTTTTGACATAATTTTTTCGCTAATTTCTCTCCTTCAGGAATTTGAAAAGCATTGGATACATGCCAAAGCTTCTTTGATTGCTTATTTATTGTCTCAATTAATTTTGGATTAGCATGACCTAAACAATTAACCGCTATGCCTTGTACAAAATCTAAGTATCTAGCTCCAGTCGCAGTATAGAGATAAGATCCTTTGCCTCTAACAAATGAAATTTTTTTTCTGTTATAATTTTTTGCCAAATAGCTCATAAATTTTTTATTATTTTAAAACTTTGTATAAACAATAATATTATATACAAGTCAGGATTGAATATTTCTATTTTACTTGTTAGTTATTTTTGTTGATAACTAAGATTAATTACTTGTTTAATTCAAATTTATATCAGTATATTGTGTAAAAATTATTTTTAAACACTAAATATAGATGTTTTATGAGCTGGACTGATGAAAAAGTAGCAAAGCTTAAAGAATTATGGGGTAAAGGCAATACTGCAAGTCAAATTGCAGAGATAATAGGTGGTATTAGTAGAAATGCAGTTATAGGTAAAGCTCACAGGCTTAATCTTTCAGCAAAAATAAAAACTAGGTCTGCAACCACGAATGAAAACTTTGAAAGTTCGATTGATAATAAAAATTTAAAATTAAAAAAGGGACGAAGAAGTAAATTTAAATCCCTAATAATTGAAAAAGATTTTGAGCCTGAAAATCCTAAAACACTCGAGGAATTAGATGAAAACTCTTGTAAGTGGCCAATTGGTCATCCAAATGAAAAAGATTTTTATTTTTGTGGAAGGACATCATTAAAAGATTTTTCTTATTGCAAACTACATTTGCTTTATGCTTACCAACCAAAGGGTAAGAAAGATGATGTCACTGACAAAGATGAGGTGCCAGAATTTATAGAAAAAAAAATCAAATCAGCTTAAAAACTTTTATTAACTTTTACTAAGAGACATTTTTTTTTGAGAATTGTCCACCCTGTTTCCACATATAACAATATTTTTCTACTTCTTTTTCAAATAAGCATTTAGCCGGAAAACCAATATCTAAATTTGTTTTATATTTACCAGATATAACATTATCATATTTTAAAAGTTTAAGTTGATCTTCTGTAAGTAATGGTTGTGGAAATAATTGAAAAAACTTGGCTGATAATTTTCCAAAAAACAAAGGAACAGGTAATAAAATTCTTCTTTTATCAATTAAATTGAGTAATTTTATAATTATTTCCTTTAGAGTAAGTGTTTCGGTCCCTACACACTCAATTATCTGAGAATAGATATTTTTAGAGATAATATTATAAATTATATCAACTAAATCAGAAGAATGAATGGGCATAAATTTTGTTTGTCCATTGTAATAAAGGGGAAATACTGGGAGCCTACCTAGTAGAGTCATAAAGTTAGTTGTAAAATTATCATCTACTGAATAAACAACTGACGGTCTTAAGATTGTGGACAAAGGAAAATTTTTTAATATTTCTTTTTCACCATCTAACTTACTTTTAGCATAATTAGATTCTGTTGCTTCGCTAACACCTAATGCTGACAAATGTATAAAATGTTTCAAATTATTTTGTTTACAAAGTTTTGCTAAGAGAGATGGGAATAAAGTATGAATATTTCTAAAAGAACTTCCTTTTTTTTCATATAAAATACCTATTAAATTTATACAAACATCTGCCTTTTCAAATAAACCTTTAATTTTATTTTCTTCAAAAATATTTGCCTCAACAATGTCAATATAACCAGCATTACCCTGGGTTTTAATTATGTGGCCTTTTTGGTGGATGTTTCTAGTAACCACAATTACCTTATTGTTGTTTTTTGTTAACTTTCTGATTAGATGACGTCCAATTTGACCACTTCCACCAAAAATTAGACAATTTTTTGCTTTCATATATAAGACTTTTAAAAATGAATATTGATATTAAACTCCACAAAAACGATTTACCAGATGATTTAGATTTAGGCAATGTAATAGCTGTTGATGGAGAGTTTATGGGTCTAAATGTTAGAAGAGACCCGTTATGTTTAGTGCAAATTTCATCAGGTAATTCTGATGCGCATATAATTCAACTAGATAGATCAAGTTATAAAGCTCCTAATTTAATAAAAATATTAGGAGATAAAAAAATCACAAAAATTTTTCATTATGGTAGGGCAGACATGGCTCATATTAAGTTTTACCTAAAAACAGATACAAATAATATCCTTGATACAAAAATTGCGAGTCGTTTAGCAAGAAGTTACGCTGATAATCACTCACTAAAAACATTAATAAAGGAATTTGTAAATGTAGATATTAGTAAACAATTTCAAAATTCAGATTTCGGGGGTGATTTAACGCCTGCTCAAATGAAATATTGTGCAAATGATGTGATTTATCTTCATAAAATTCATAATGAATTAAATAAAATTTTAGAGAGGGAGAAAAGAATTGATTTATATAAAGATTGTCTGAAGTTTTTAAAAACTAGAGTAGAACTTGATTTGGCATTATTTAAGGATGATATATGGTCCCACTAAATGAAAAAAAAAAAATTTAT
>CACEDX010000013.1:0-27256 GCA_902558445.1 uncultured Pelagibacteraceae bacterium
AAGGTGTTTATTTAAAAAATCATCATGGCAAAACACAAATCGATGCAAGCTCTGGATTATTTTGTAACCCTTTAGGACATGGGAGAAAAGAAATCATTGAGGCAATAACTAATCAACTAAATACTCTTGATTATTGTCAGCCGTTTCAACAAGGTTTTGGTGGTTCATTTGAATTAGCAACAAGAATTTCAAAACACACACCCGGAAATTTAAACAAAATTTTTTACACGATATGCGGATCAACTGCAGTAGAAACTGCAATCAAGATTAGTGTTGCTTACCATAAAGCAAGAGGTGAGGGGCAAAGATTTAGATTTGTTGGAAGAGAGCGTGCTTATCATGGAATGAATATTGGAGCCACATCAGTAGGCGGCATGATCAATAACGTTAAAGCGTATGCAAGTGTATTAATGCCAGGTGTTGTTCATATGAGACATACACATTTAGATGAACATAAATTTATTTCAGGTCAACCTGAAACAGGAGCTGAGATTGCAAACGATTTAGAGAGAATTTGTACTAATTTTGGTTCTGAAAATATTGCAGCTTGTATTGTAGAACCTATTGCAGGTTCAACAGGAACATTAGTGCCACCAGTTGGATACTTACAAAGACTAAGAGAACTTTGTGACAAACATAAAATACTTTTAATTTTTGATGAAGTTATTACGGGTTGGGGAAGAACTGGTTCAGCTTTTGGAGCTCAAGAATTTGGTGTAACACCTGACATAATGACAATGGCAAAAGCAACAACGAATGGAATAGTTCCTTTTGGTGTAGTTGCATGTAAAGAAGAAATTTATGATGCAGTGATGGATAATTCTCCAAAAGGTGCAATAGAATTATTTCATGGTTATACATATTCAGGAATTCCAGTTTCAGTAGCTGCAGCATTAGCCGTTCAAGATATTTTTGAAAAAGAAGATATTTTTAATAGAGCAAAAGAGCTTGCTCCTTACTTCCAAGAAGGTCTATTTTCTCTTAAAGATATTGATGTTGTAGACAACATAAGAGGTTATGGAATGATGGGTGGTATAGATATTAAAACTGATGGCAGACCTGGTAAAGCAGGTTTAGCTACTTTCAAACATTGTTACGATGCAGGAGTTAATTTCAAAGCGACTGGTGATTGCTTAATTATAGCACCAATGTTTATTTGTGAAAAAAAACACATTGATGAAATCATAGAAAAACTAAGAACTGGAATTACTAATTACGCAAAGAGTAAAAAGAATTAAATTTCGTTAATGAGAATTGGCGTACCTAAAGAAATAAAACCTCAAGAAAATAGAATTGGCCTGACACCTGGTAGTGTTAAAACTTTGGTTTCAGAGGGTCATGAAGTTTTAGTTGAAAATAATGGAGGTTTTGAAGCAGGTTTTGATAATGATCAGTACAAAAATGCTGGGGCAAAAATTATAGAAAAAGCTGCTGATATTTTTAATGATGCTGAGATAATTGTTAAAGTTAAAGAGCCTCAAAAAGTTGAGGTTGAAATGATTAGGGAAAATCAAATTGTTTATACCTATTTACATTTGGCTGCTGCAAAAGAATTAACTGAGGGTTTAGTAAAATCAAAAAGTATTAATATTGCTTACGAAACCATTACTGATGATAATGGAAGACTTCCTTTATTAGCACCTATGAGTGCTGTAGCTGGTCGTATGTCAGTTCAAGCAGGAGCACATTGTTTAGAAAAAAACCAAAAAGGTAGAGGAGTTTTATTAGGCGGAGCTCCTGGTGGTGAGCCTGCAAATGTTCTAATTTTAGGTGGAGGGGTTGTAGGTGAAAATGCTGCAACAATAGCAACTGGTATGAAGGCAAAAGTTCATGTTGTCGATAAATCAGAAGCAAGATTAAAACAATTAGTTGAAATGTTTGGAGATAAAATTATTCCAGAACAAAGTGATAAAATAGACTTAAAAAAATTAGTGGCTGAAGCAGATTTAATTGTGGGAGGAGTTTTAATCCCTGGCGCAGAGGCACCAAAGTTAGTTACCAAAGACATGCTTAAATTAATGAAAAGAGGCTCTGTAATTGTTGATGTTGCAATCGATCAAGGCGGGTGTGTAGAAACAAGTAAACCTACAACTTTTAATGATCCAACTTTTATAGTTGATAATGTCGTTCATTATTGTGTAGCCAATATGCCAGGTGGAGTTCCAAGAACGTCCACTATCGCATTAAATAAAGCAACACTTCCTTATTTAGTTAAATTAGCTAACAAAGGTTATCAAAAAGCTCTTGGAGAAGACAAAAATTTTTTAGCGGGACTAAATGTTCACAAGGGTCATGTGACTTATAAAGCGGTTGCAGATGTTTTTGGACATGAATATGTTAATCCAGGAGATGCAATCAATAACTAATTAGATGGAAAAAAAACTTCCAAGTAGCACAAAAGTTGTTGTGATAGGAGGTGGGGTAGTGGGTTGCTCTGTTGCTTATCATTTAGCTAAATTTGGTTGGAAAGACACAATCCTTTTAGAAAGAGATCAATTAACGTCAGGCACAACTTGGCATGCAGCAGGCTTAGTAAGTCAATTAGGTCCAACTGCAGCAGTCACCAAAATTAGAAAATATACTTTAGATTTATATAAAGAGCTTGAAAAAAAAGTTGATCATTCTGCAGGTTTAAGATTAAACGGAGCACTTTCAATCGCTCAACATAAAGGGAGATGGCAAGAACTTCAAAGACAAGCAACGACCGCACAACTTTATGATGTTGATGTAAGAATTTTAGATAAAGATCAAATTAAAAAAGATTATCCCATAATTAATACAGATGAAGTTATAGGAGGAATTTTAATGCCAGGCGATGGTGCTGCAGATCCTTCGGGTGTTACTCATATGTTGGCTAAAGCAGCAAGAATGGAAGGTGCACAAATTTTTGAGAAATCACCTGTAGAGGAAATTTTAATTAAAGATGGAAAAATTTCTGGAGTTAAAGTTAAAGGTCAAAAAATTGAATGTGAATATATTGTTTTAGCCTCAGGCATGTGGTCAAGGCAAATAGGAGAAAAAGCTGGTGTCAGTATTCCATTATACCCCGCAGAACATTTCTATATAATCACTGAACCAATTGAAAATTTATCTAAAACTTTACCTGTGGTAAGAGATTTTGATAATCGAACATATATAAAAGAAGATGCAGGAAAAATACTCGTTGGAATTTTTGAAAGAAATTCAATTCCTGCTTGGAATAAAACTAATAAAGTTCCAGAAGATTTCTCCTTTGGTGAGTTTCAAGAAAATTTTGAACATTTTGAACCTTATTTAGCTTCAGCAATTAAAAGATTTCCAATTTTAGAAACTGCTGGAATAAGAAAATTTTTTTCAGGCCCGGAGTCTTTTACTCCTGATACCAACACTTTATTAGGAGAAGTACCTGAGATTAAGAATTTTTTTGTATGTTGTGGGTTAAATAGTATTGGAATTGGTAGTGGTGGTGGTGTTGGTAAGGTTACAGCAGAGTGGTTGATGACCGGTCATATTAATGAAGATATTTTTAGTTATGATATAAAAAGATTTCAAAAGTTTCATTCAGAGCTAGGTTTTATCAAAAAAAGAATTACAGAGTCATTAGGAGATTTGTATGGAATGCACTGGCCTTTTAAACAGCATAAAACTTCTAGAGATATAAAAAAACTTCCACATCATGATAATTTGAAAAGTTTTGGAGCATGCTTTGGTGTGTCGGGCGGATATGAAAGACCCATGTGGTTTGCACTAGATGGTGAAAAAGCAGAGTATGAATATAGTTATAACTATCAAAGCTGGTATCCCTCAGCTGAGTATGAAACAAGTAATACACTTAACAATGTTGGTTTATTTGATCTAACTCCTTTTTCAAAGTTTGAAATTAAATCTGATAAAGCCCATCAAGAATTACAAAGAATTTGTACTGCGAATATTAAGAAAGATGTTGGTAAATGTACCTATACTCATATGTTAAATTCAGATGGAGGTATTGAGACTGATTTAACTATAGTGGCTATTGATGAAAACCATTTTAGAATAATTAGTTCTGCCGCAACAAGAGAAAGAGACAAGCATCACATTAAGAAACATTTAAATAAAGATATTGAATTAATAGATTTAACTGATGATTATTGTGTTTTTGGTCTATTTGGACCCAAGAGTAGAAGTCTTTTAAGTTCATTGAGTAATGGTAATTTTGATAATGAAAATTTCAAATTCGGAACAGCAAAATTTATTTCAATAGATGATACTAAAATTTGGGCTCAAAGATTGTCTTATGTTGGAGAATTAGGTTATGAGCTTTACGTTGAAGTTAAAGATGCCAAAAAAATTTATGAATTAATTATAGAAAAAGGAAAAGATTATAATCTTTCAAATTGTGGTATGCATGCAATGGATATCATGCGAATGGAAAGTGGCTTTCTCCATTGGGGCCATGATATTTCCCCTGAGGAAAATCAATATCAAGCGGGTTTATCGTTTACAATCAGTAATAAAAAGAATGTAGACTTTATCGGTAAGTCAGCTCTTGAAAAGATTGATAAAGAAAAGATTAAAACTAGATTTGCTATGTTTACATTAAAAGATAGTAAACCTGGAGAACCACTATTAATACATGATGAGCCTATTTATTTAGAAGATAAGATAATAGGTAGATCAACTTCAGGGAATTACTCTTTTAACTTTAAGAAAAATCTGACTTTTGGTTACATCAATAACGATTTTTCTAATGAAAAATTGAGAGATAGTAAATTATTTATCGAGGTTGAGAAAAGGAAATACGAAATTGAATTGATTAATAAACCAATAAAACAAACCAATTTTAAGACAGATTAAACTTTATTTTTTAAAAGAAAAACAAATATAAAACCAGTGATGTACATAATCAAAGCGTATGCAGCTGTTGGAGTTATATAGACTATATCTGTACCGAATATTTGTGTAGAAACAAATATTGCTAAAGTACCATTTTGTAATCCACATTCTAAAGCAATACATTTTTGTTGTTTTATTCCTGAAGCAAAAGTTTTACCAAGGTAATAAGCCACAATCATCATTATTATATTTAGAATAAAAGTAATGAAACCTGCTTGCATTAGAAAATCTATAAAACTTTCTCTTTCTTCATAAAACGCAGCTATAAAAAAAATAACAAATAATATTATGTTGAGTTTTTCAAATATTTGAATTTTCGAATTTACAAAATTTTCAGCAAATTTTCTTATAATCATCCCTAAGATTACTGGAACAGTTACAACCAAAAACATTTTTAGTGCTATACCAGTCATTGAAATATTTTGAGAAATATTTGTAATTCCAAATAAATCAGCAGATGTAAAAATTATAAGAGGAACGGTAAATATAGAAATTAAACTGATTACAGCTGTTAAAGAAATAGATAAAGCAACATCTCCGTTAGCAAATTTTGTTAATATATTAGATGTAACTCCACCTGGTGCAGCAGCGATAATCATAACTCCAATTGCTATTTCAGGTGGTACTTTTAAAATAATAATTAATAAGTAAGCAACTAATGGAAGAATAATTAATTGAGAAAAAAAACCTATAAAAAAATCCTTTGGAGTTTTTAATATTCTCGTAAAATCGTCAATCTTTAATCCCAAACCTAAACCCAACATTATTAATGCGAGTATGATAGGTGCTATTTTTGTTACTATCTCCATGACCCCAAAGTTATTGGACGATAAGTTATAAAAGATTTAGGAAATTACAAGAAGATTTAAAACTTTGCGTATAAATTTAGCTTTAAACTTAAAAGCCTCAGCTTGATAAGGTAAAATTTTCTTAAAATTAAATGTGGATAAAACGTATTGTTTTTTTTCATTAATTTTTATCAAATCATTTTTAATCAAATATTTGCATTTTCTTATTACTGTAGCTCTTGGTATTAATGTCATGTCAGAAATTGACATTGCGCTTATACCTGAAGTTGAGCCAACATTATCAATCAGTAATTTACTCGCAGCACCATAATCTAATGTTAATTTTTTTGTTTCTGAATTTTTTAAATTTTTTGTTACATTCAATGATTGGTTCATGCAAATAGTTCCCCAGACATGAAATGTAGTTAGATCTTGCATGAATTTGTGATATCCAATTATTAATGGTATTTGCATTCGATAAAACCATCGCCAACATAATGTAAATTTTTTTTTGATTAAACTTTCAATTAACTTGACATCAAATTTTTTTGAAAAGTGCTTATCTCTATACAAAGCTTCAGCTACTAATAAGATATATTTTGATGAAAGTTTAATTTGATTTTGAGGTTTAACAAAAGTAAATGCTTTACCATCAATAACAATTTTTTTTTTATCTCTTTTAATAACACCTTCTTTCTCAAGTTCTAAAACTTTTCTTCTTATTGTTTCTTTTGGTAGATCTAATTTCTCACATAATTCAGTAATACTAAACTTATCTATTTGAACATATGATTTAGAATAATATTCTTCATACGATTGCTGAATATTCATTTGATCATAAAATTGCAGTGTTTTTTCTATAAGTGAAATTATAATCATGTATTTGTAGTGATCATTAAAAGACCAGTACACATTGTTCATCCAATTCCACTGATGTGATATCCACTCATTAGCCAAGTCTGAGTAGTTATTCATTATACTTTCATAAACCTGATCGTCGGTTAAGGTTTTACTGAAATCGATTTGTTCTAAACTCATAAATTTGAATTCGAGAATATTGACCCAAATTGAACACATGTCAATCTAATAGTGACCCAAATTGAACTTCAGGAAAATTGTTCGACAGATATTTTGATGTATTAATTCTGCTATGAATAATAAAGGCTTTGCAGAGACACATGCTGACATCGAGACCCCAAATGATGTTGATGTTGCTGAAAAGCCTTTAAAAACATCAAAGAAGAGAGTTGATATAAATATCCTAAAGTCAAAGCTAGAAGAAACAGAAGCGAAGGAACTCAAAAAAAATATTTTCATTTTATCGTTGCTGATAATTGGTGTGGGGTCCTTTGGTATTTATCTTTCTTTCTAACAAATTTGCAAAAATCAATTTTACGTGATTAAATGATGATATGAAAAATTCAGGTATTAACGTTAAAGAAAAGCTTATAGCCAGATACCTTGAAAAAGATCCACCATCAACTCAATCAAAAAGTAGCAACATAAATGTTCTGCTAAACAGAATTGCTATTAACAAAAAAAATGAAAACAAAAAAAAATTGTATTTCTCAGCAGCTGCTTCTACAGGGTTGATTTTATTTGGTCTAATCATTTTTTAAGAAAATATTAGTAAATTTTCTCTAAATTAATAACTTTTGCCTAATTAATAAATATTGAATCAAATTATTAAACTATTATAAATCTCATCAAAAGGCGGGGTAGCTCAGTTGGTTAGAGCGCGGGACTCATAAGCCCGAGGTCAGTGGTTCGATCCCACTTCCCGCTACCATATTAATTTTATATGAAAACTTTCGATTTAACTGTCATAATCACTTCATTTTATAGCAGTGATAAAATTTTTAGTTGCATAGAGTCAATTGAAAAAAGTATTAAAATCATCGTTATTGAAAATTCAAATGATGAAAAATTAAAGGAAGAAATTCATTCTAAATATCAAAATGTGGAATGTATTTTGTCAAAAGAAAATTTAGGGTATGGGGCAGGAAATAATTTAGGTTTATCAAGGGTTCAAACTAGATATGCTTTAATAGTAAATCCCGATGTGACTTTAAAAACTGACACAGTAAACAAGTTTTTTTTAAGTATCAATAATTTAGAAGATTTTGGAATTGTTGCCCCTATATCTCAAAATGAAAAATATAATAATTTTAATATTAATGATGATAAAGAAATTAAAGAGGTAGATAATGTCAAAGGTTTTGCAATGTTTTTGAATATGAAAACTCTTAAGCAAATTAATTTTTTTGATGATAATTTTTTCCTTTATTTTGAGGAAATAGATTTGTGTAGAAGGTTAAAAAAAAATAATTCAAAAATATTTATAGATCCCACAATCAAAGTAAGCCATTTAGGTGGCAAATCACATAATCCAGAAATTGAGAAACCCATGGAGCTATCAAGAAATTGGCACTGGATGTGGTCAACATTTTATTTTCATAAAAAACATTATGGATACTTATCTGCAATGATTAAGATTTTACCGAAATTATCTTCATCGTTAATAAAATTCGTATTTTTTTTAATAACATTCCAAAAATATAAAAGTGAAATTTATAAACACAGATTATTAGGTATTATTAATTCTGTTTTATTAAGAAAATCATGGTATAGACCTAAGCTTAAAATGCATAATAATTAAATTTTTAATGGCAAATAAATATAACATTCTAATAACTGGTGTCGCAGGTTTCCTAGGTTCACATTTATCTGAAAAATTACTGAGTCTTGGACATAATGTTGTTGGTATAGATAACATGATTGGAGGTTATGAGGATAATATCCCTAAAAAGGTAAAATTTTATAATTTAGATTGTAGTGATTTTTCAAAGATAAAAGAAATAATGAAAAATATTGATGTTGTTTATCATTGTGCAGCAACAGCTCATGAGGGTTTGTCAGTTTTTTCACCATATGAGATTACAAAAAATAATTACTTAGCATCTGTATCCATTTTTTCTGCGGCTATTAATGAAAAAGTTAAAAGAATAATCTTTTGTTCTTCAATGGCGAGATATGGTGATCAACAAACACCTTTTACTGAAGATATGAAGCCAAAACCAGTTGATCCATATGGTATTTCGAAAGTAGCAGCTGAAGATGTATTAAAAAATCTTTGTGAATTGAATGATGTAGAGTGGGTAATTGCTGTCCCTCACAATATTATTGGACCTAAACAAATTTACACTGATCCCTATAGAAATGTTGTTTCAATATTTTTAAATAGAATGTTGCAAGGCAAATCACCAATTGTTTATGGTGATGGTGAACAGAAACGTTGTTTTTCCTATATTGATGATTGTTTGAGCTGTTTAATTCCAATGTTAGATCAAGAAAATTTAAATAAACAAATAATAAACATAGGGCCAGACGAAGAATTTGTGACAATAAACAAAGTAGTTGAAATTTGCTCAAATATTACAGGTTCAAATCTTGAGGCAATTTATAAAAAAGATAGACCTAGAGAAGTTAAACATGCGATCTGTTCAGCTGATAAAGCAAGAAAATTATTAAATTATCAGACAAAAGTAGATCTGATTGAGGGAGTAAAAAAAACTTATGAATACATTAAGAAAAAAGGGACCAAAGATTTCAATTATCGCTTAAACATTGAGATTGATAACGATCTAACCCCTGAGACATGGAAAAATAAAGAAATTTAATATTTATCTTTAAATTCTTTTAAACTTATAACTCTCAGTAAATTCTTATAGTCTACAAAATAATCTTTAAATTTTAGATTTCTTGGAGATTTTTTAATTTCTAAAATTGAAGAATTTTTTTCTTTTTTAATTACTCCAATACCTTGATCCATTTCACATGTAAAAATTTCCAAATCCTCTCTTTGTCTTAAATCAACTATTGCTTTCCAAACATCTCCATTCCAAACCATTCTATATCTTGGAACAGCTTGTTTACTTAGGCTATCAGGCATACAATCATGTACTAAGATAATACCATTTTCTTTTAAACAATTTATTGAATTTAAAATATCTTTTTTTACTTGGTCATAAGTATGTAGTCCATCGATGAAAACTATGTCAAATTTTTTCTTATTTTCCTTAAAAAACTCATCACTTGTTTTTCTTACATTCCCACCGCTACTTGGGTCTACACCAACTTTATTTTGTATCTTAATTTTTGAGAACAACTGATCTTGATCACAACCTATTTCTAAGTAATCAGAATATCCGTATTTGTTAATCAAATATTCAATAAGATCCCAACGAAAATAATTTGGTGGAAAATTAAAATTCAGTTTACCTTTAAAATTTTCAACGAAAAGATTGTAATAGATTTTATTTAATATTTTAGAAATTTTATTTAATTTTTCCATTTTTTAATGACCTGGAAAATCAATTAAGTTTTCAACTTTATAACCTTTTTTAACTAATTTGTCTGTACCATGAAGATCAAACAAATTTATAACAAAAATAAAAGCAGCAACTTTTCCTTTAGAGATTTCAACTAGCTTAGCTGCAGCTTCAGCAGTTCCACCAGTTGCAATTAAATCATCAATAATTAAGACATTATCGCTTTCATCAATAGAATCTTTATGCACCTCTATTGTTGCAGTACCATATTCAAGTTCAAAATCTATTGAATGAACATCAGCTGGTAATTTATTTTTCTTTCTAAGCATCACGAATGGTTTTTTTAAAATGTATGAAACAGCAGAAGCAAAAACAAAGCCTCTTGACTCAATAGCTGCAATTTTATCAAATTTTACTTTTTTACTCCTTTCAACAATCTGATTTATTGTTTCAGAAAAAGCTTTTTCATTTTTAATTAATGTTGTTATATCTCGAAATAATATCCCTTTTTTAGGATAATCTGGAATTGATCTAATAAAATCTTTTAAATTCATAAGAGTAAATTATATATTAATAATTAATTAAAATATTTTAAGATGACAATAAATAAATTAGCAATCATTGGTGGTAGTGGTTTATATGATGTTGAGGAATTTGAAAATCGAGAGCTAGTTGATTTACAAACTCCATGGGGAAAACCCTCAGATCAAATTTTAAAGTCAAAATATAAAAATAAAGAAGTTTATTTTTTACCTAGGCATGGAAGGGGGCATTTTATTTCACCTTCAAAAATAAATTTTAGAGCTAATATAGATGCCTTAAAGCAATTAGGTGTTTCCGACATAGTTTCTGTGTCAGCTGTCGGATCTTTAAAAGAAGATTTACCACCAGGTAAATTTGTAATTGTTGATCAATTCATAGATAGAACTTTTGCAAGAAACAAAACATTTTTTGATGAGGAAATCGTTGCCCATGTTTCTATGGCTCATCCAACATCAAATGGTCTAATGAATGCGTGTGAAGAAGCTATAAAGAAAGAAAAAATAGAATATCAAAGAGGCGGAACTTATGTAGTAATGGAAGGGCCGCAATTTTCAACTTTAGCTGAATCCAATCTTTATAGATCGTGGAAAGCTGATGTAATTGGTATGACTAATATGCCAGAAGCCAAATTAGCTAGAGAAGCAGAAATTAGGTATGCATCTGTTTCAATGGTAACCGATTATGATTGTTGGCATCCAGATCATGAAAATGTAGATGTGCAACAAGTAATAAAAGTTCTTTTAGGAAATGCCGCGAAAGCAAAAAATATGATAAAAAATCTGATAGAAAATTTTGAAAATCATATTGATCCTAAAGATCCAACAAATAATTGCTTGGATGTTGCTATTATTACTGCACCAGAAAAAAGAACAAAAAAAACTATAGATAAACTTAAAACAGTTGCGGGTAGAGTTTTAAATAAATGAGAATAGAAGGAAAAGATTATCGTACTATTTGGTTTGAGGATAATGTTGTAAAAATTATTGATCAAACAAAACTACCACATCAATTTATCATAAAGGATCTAAAGACAGTTAAAGATGCAATTAATGCTATAAAAATAATGGAAGTAAGAGGGGCACCCCTGATAGGTGCTACAGCAGCTTATGGATTAGTTTTGGCAATTATTGAAAATAATGATCAATCATTTTTGAAAAAATCTGCAGATGAATTAATAAGTTCAAGACCAACAGCAATAAATTTAAAATGGGCTGTTGATAGAATGATGAATAAATTATCGGGTTTAAATAGTCATAAAATTTTAGAAATAGCTCTTAATGAAGCAAAAGATATATGTGAAGAAGATATAAAATTTTGCGAAAGTATAGGATTAAATGGTCTTAAAATAATAGAGGAAATTTATAATAAAAAAAAAGATACAGTTAATATCTTAACTCATTGTAATGCAGGTTGGCTTGCAACAATAAATTGGGGGACTGCAACTTCTCCAATCTATCATGCGCATAAAAAAGGAATTCCTGTTCATGTATGGGCAGATGAAACTAGACCAAGAAATCAAGGAGCAAATCTTACTTCATATGAATTAAATGAAGAAGGAATTAAAAATACAATCATTGCAGATAACACAGGTGGAATTTTGATGCAAAGAGGAGAGGTTGATATGTGTATTGTTGGAACAGACAGAACTCTAGCCAATGGAGATGTTTGTAATAAAGTTGGAACTTATCTAAAAGCATTAGCAGCTTACGATAACAAAATTCCTTTTTATGTTGCACTACCAAGCTCAACAATTGACTGGAACATGAAAGATCATAAAGATATTCCAATTGAAGAGAGAAATTCAGAGGAATTATCTCATGTGGAAGGTTTAGATGAAAAAGGAAATGTAAAGAAAATACAAATTTATCCAAAAAAAAGTAAAGCTATGAATTTGGCTTTTGATGTAACTCCAGCAAAATATGTTACTGGATTAATTACCGAAAAAGGCATATGTGAAGCATCAGAAAGTGGTCTAAAAGAATTATTTAAATGAAGAATTTAGATCAAAGAAATCAAATTATTGAGCATTCTCTTAAATTGAACTCTACAAATCTTTCACCGCTACGATCAGGAAATATATCTTTGAGAGCAGAACAAGATAATATTCAAGGTTATTTAATTACTCCGTCAGGAAAAAAATATGAAACATTAAAGCCAGAAGATATTGTTTTTATGGGTTTAAATGAAGAAGCAGAAAATAACGACTCAGTGAACAAACCCTCCTCTGAATGGAGATTTCATAGAGATATTTATGTTAATAAAAAAGATGCTCATGCAATTGTTCATGCACATTCTCCACACGCAACAGCTGTATCTTCACACGGAAAATCCATACCTCCATTTCATTATATGATTGCTCTTGCAGGAGGAGAAGACATTAAATGTGCTGAATACGCTACTTTTGGGACAAAAGAACTTTCACAAAATGTAATCAAAGCTTTAGAAAATAGAAGTGCCTGTTTGATGTCTAATCACGGACAGGTTGCTTTTGGAAAAAATCTAGACCAAGCATTTGAACTAGCACAAGAGATAGAAAATATTTGTCATCAATACACTATTGCACTAAAGTTAGGTGAGCCAAAGATTCTTTCATTAGAAGAAATGAAAAAAGTTTTGGAAAAAGCTAAAGATTATAAAAAAGGGTAACATGATAAAAGTAGGGGAGCACATTACTTTAGATATTATTGGTACCGATAAAGAATATGATCCATCGGTTTATGAAAGAGTTATCAAAGAGATTGCTAAAGTAGCTAAAGTTACAATCTTAAATATATCAAAATATAAGTTTCAACCGCAGGGCTTTACAATTATTGCATTATTAGCTGAAAGTCATATCAGTTTTCATACATTTCCTGAAAAAGGAATTATAAGTTTTGACTTCTTTACTTGTGGAAAAATCAGTCCTTCAGTAGCGATTGATATTGTTAAAAAAGAATTTAAGCACAAAAGAATTGTTAAAAAAGAGTTTAATAGAGATACGAGATCTCTATATCACGATATTTACAGCTCACCAGGTTTACAAAAATCATATGTTGTAAATGAAGTTTTGGAAGATTTTAAATCAAAGGTGGGTCAACACATCGAAATTTTAGAGTTAGAGCAATTTGGAAAATCATTGTTTATTGATGGTGAAATTCAAGTAGCTGAGTCTGATGAACATTTGTATAGCTCAACATTTGTGGGTGCAGGTTTGAAGTTAAATAAAAACAATGAAAGAGCTGCAATCATTGGTGGTGGTGACGGAGGTGTTGCTAGAGAATGCATATCTAAAAAATTTAATTTTATTGATTGGTATGAGCTTGATCCTGAGGTAGTTGAAGTTTGTAATAAACATTTAGGCGACATTGGAAAAAAAGCTACAGAGAAAAATTCAGTTAAATGTGTTTGGGGAGATGCGTTTCAGAGTATTAAATCAGTAAAAGATAATACATACGATCATATCTTTGTAGATTTAAACGATGATCAGTTTTGTATAGATTTGGCTGCAAAAAATATGGATTCTTTAGTAAGAATATTAAAATCAAAGGGTGTAATTACAGCACAAGTTGGCAGCCAAGATAAAAAACCTCTTCAAGTTGAAAATTGGATGAACGTTTTTCATCATCATTTTGGAAATACCAAATTATCTAGGGTTTATGTACCCAGTTTTGATTGTTCTTGGAATTTCTCGTCTTCAATAAATCATTAGTTTTTTCTTTTTAAAGTCTCTGATTTGTGAAATAATATTTTTTTATTAAAGGAGAGAATGATGAATATATTTAAAAAAATTATTTTTTCAGTTTTATTTTCATTTTTAATAATTGGAAATGTTAATGCTGATAAAATTAAAATTGGAACAGAAGGCGCTTATCCTCCATGGAATTCTAAAGATGCATCAGGTAAATTAATCGGATTTGAAGTCGAATTAGCTTACACACTTTGTAGATATATTGGACAACAATGTGAGATTGTTGAACAAGATTGGGATGGAATGATACCAGCTTTAATTATGAGAAAGTTTGATGCAATTATGGCAGGTATGTCTATTACTGCTGAAAGACAGAAAGCTATTAGTTTTTCTCAAGGTTATGCAGATGAAGTTGCATCTTTAGCAGTTATGAAAGGTTCTGACCTTGAAGGTATGAATACTCCAGAAGGTATCAATCTTACTCTAGGTGGTTCAGGAGTTAAAAAAACTTTAAAAACTTTAACGGGTGCACTTGCTGGTAAAACTGTTTGTACACAAACAGCAACTATTCACCAAAACTTTTTAGAATCTGGTGATGTAGGAAAAATAAATCTAAGAACTTACAAAACTCAAGATGAAGTCAACTTAGACTTAGCATCAGGAAGATGTGATGTTGCATTAGCAGCTGCAGTTGCTTTTACAGATTATGCTGAAAAATCTGGTAAACCAGTTGTTCTTGTAGGTCCAACTTTTTCAGGTGGAGCATTTGGTAATGGTGTTGGAGTTGGAATTAGAAAAGACGATACTGAATTATTAAAAGCATTTAATAAAGCAATCGAGAAGGCTAGAAAAAACGGAGACATTAGTAGAATAGCTACTAAATGGTTTGGTTTTGATGCCTCTATGTAATTAATTTTAGATTTGGCGACTATAATGTATAGTCGCCAATCTATATGGAACTTCTAGCATTTGGAGATACTGGTTGGGGTGACGAGTTATTTCGAGCCACTCTAATGACTATAGCTGTTTCAATTACAGCAATGATTATAGGTTTTCTTTTTGCGTTAATCTTTACTCCATTAAAATTATCTAAAAATAAGTTTTTAAATTTCATAGCTAATTCTTACACAACTATAATAAGAGGTGTTCCAGAATTATTAGTAATTTACCTTTTCTTTTTTGGTGGAACTGGTGCAGTTATGTTTGTTGCATCAATATTTGGTTATAATGAGTATATTGAAATAAATGCATTTATCACAGGTGCATTTGCAATTGGAATAATTTCTGGTGCCTATTCAACTGAAGTTTTTAGGGGAGCAATTCAATCAATTGATAAAGGTCAGTTCGAAGCTGCCAATGTTTTAGGTTTAAATAAATTTGGAAAATTTTTTAAAATTATTTTACCTCAAACATTAAGATTAGCTATTCCAAATCTAAGTAATGTTTGGCAGATAACTCTTAAAGACACTTCTCTTATTTCAGTTACAGGTTTAGTTGAAATCATGAGACAATCTTATATTGCTGCTGGATCAACGAGAGATCCATTATTCTTTTATTCATTTGCTGCAGTTTTGTATTTACTGCTTACTTTTGTGAGTATGAAATTAATTAACAGATTAGAAGTTAAATATAGTAGGGGGTACTAATGGATCTTGAATTAATGATTAATAGTCTCCCAAAGTTACTAAATGCTGCTGTAATAACTTTAAAACTTCTCTCAGTTTCTTTAATAATTGGATTATTCATTGGCTTATTTTTTGCAATTCTAAGATTAAATAAAAATATATTTATCAATAGATTTGCTTATGGATATTCTTATGTTTTTAGAGGTACACCACTTTTAGTACAGATATTCATTATTTATTTTGGATTAGGTCAGATTGAATACTTAAGATCGACAGTTTTATGGGTAATTTTAAAGGAACCATATTGGTGTGCAATAATTGCTTTTGCTTTAAACACGGGTGCTTACACTTCAGAGATATTGAGATCAGCATTTCAAACCATTAAACCTGGAATAATAGAGGCAGGTAAAAGTTTAGGTATCTCAAATAAAGTAATCTTTTATAAAATTCAAATTCCTATTGCTATTAGACAATCTTTACCAGCTTATGGAAATGAAATTATCCTAATGATGAAAGGAACTTCTTTAGCAAGTACTGTCACTATAATGGACCTTACAGGAGTTGCAAAATATATAATTTCAACAACTTTTAAACCAATTGAGGTATTTATTGTTGCTGGTGGTATTTATCTATTTATGACCTTTATAATTCATAATGTGATTAAGTTTTTAGAAAAGAAATACAGCTTTAATTAAAGCACAACCAAATCAATTTTTTGTTTACCAAGTCTTTCGTTACCTTGTTCAGTGACTAAATAAGTTTCACCTAAGTTCATTGCTAATTGATTATCTGAGTCCATTAATATCATATGCATAAAAAAAACATTTCCAGGCTCAATAACGTATGGATTCCCTGTGTATAGCATTGGCCAATCCATCCAATTTGGAGCAAAAGTAGTACCTAAAGAATAACCACATGCATTCATTCTTGCTTTATTAAAACCAAGATCATCAAAAGTTTTTGCGTGAATATCAAAAACTTCTCCAATTTTATTTCCAGGTTTTAATTTATTTTCGCAATTCTTTAACGCTTCAACACACGCCTCATGCATTATATGATGTTTAGGATCTGCTTTACCTATAGGAATTGTTCTAAACATTGCTGAATGGTAATGTCTATAAGTACCAGCCCATTCTATAGTTAATTGATCTTGATCATTTAAAGTTTGTTTTTCTGATTGATAGCGGCAAAGAAGAGCATTTTTTCCTGAACCAATAATAAATTCATTTGCAGGATAATCTCCACCTCCTTCAAATATAACTTTATTCATTTCAGCTAAAATTTTAGACTCATTCACACCCGCTTTGGCATATTTCCAAACTTCATCCAAAGCTTGATCAGCCAGTTCTGCAGCTTTTTTTACATAAACTATTTCCTCTTTGGATTTCACTACTCTTAATTTTGTTATTAAGTCTGATTTATCTTCAACAGAACAATAATTCTCTAAAGACTTATTGAGCTTCAATGTATTTTTTCCAGTCAATCCATAAGCCTCATATTCAATTCCTAATTTTTTTCCTTTAAGATTTAGCTCATCCAAAATAACTTTAAGATCATCGGTTGGGTTCGATCCATCTTTATCAACCCAAATTCTTATATCTTTAATATTGGATGTATTTTGTGCCTGTCTTAAATCTGGAGTTCTAGTAAGTAATATTGTGTTTCCTTTTTTATCTAAAATTAATGTTTGAAAAAAAACATATCCAAATGTGTCATAACCAGTTAACCAATACATAGACTCTTGTCTAAACATTAATAAAGCATCAATGTTTTGATCTTTCATAGAGTCTAAAACTTTCGATTTTCTAATCCTAAATTCCTCTTTTGAAAAATGAAGTCCCATTAATGATTTAATAACTGGTGTATTCTTTTATTTCTTTGATAGTTGATCCAGTGTGATTGTTAATCTCTAATTTAATTTTTGCCCGATCATCATTTAGAAAATGAACATCTCTTGAAAGCTTAATAAATTTTTCCCCGAAATCCTTTTCTTTCTCACATTGTCTTTTATCATCCTCGATAATCCAAAGTTTTGAGTTAATTTCTTTAAGAGATTGGTAAAGATTATTCAGCTTTTCATCAGATTTGATATTTTCATCTAACTGATTTTTAAGAATAGAGTGTTCGTTATTAATGAATTTTAATTTTTCAGCATCTTTTATCTTTTCTTTTTTAATCTCTAAAATTGAAATTTTATCTAAAAGTTCTCCAACTGAAACTTCTACTATAATTTTATTCATAAAATTTAATACTATGTTATCTTGTTATAAATATGTCTAATATACTAATTATCAAACACGGATCTTTAGGAGATATATCTCAAGCTAGTGGTGCTATTCAAGACATATCTGAAAATCATAAAAATGATCAAATTCATCTTCTTACTACAAAACCATTTATTGATTTATTCAAAAAAAATCCATTTATTCATAATGTTATTTTAGACAAAAGACTACCAAGATTTAATTTAATATATTTATATTTTTTAATGCGTGAAATTAAAAAGTATAATTTTTCAAAAGTTTTTGACTTGCAAAATTCATCTAGAACTAACTTTTATAAAAATATTCTTTTTCCAAAAGCAGGCAAGGAAATATGGTCGAGCTCAATAACAACTTTACCAGAAGGAAAAAACAAAAGCGAATTTGATAAAAATTCGGTTCTCGAAAGATTTGAATATCAATTGAAAGATTCTGGTTTAAATACATTGAATACGTTAAGACCAGACTTCAATTGGGCTGCTACAGACATTAGTGAAATTAGAAATTTTTATAAAATAACAAAATATATTTTATTATTTCCTTTCTGTTCACCTCATTTAACAATTAAAAAATGGCCTTATTACAACAAACTTATTGATTTAATATCGAGTAAGTATGGTGAAGAATATAAAGTTATCACAGCTCCTGGACCAACTGAAATCAGTGAAGCAAAAAATATTAATGCATTAGCTTTACTGGATAATGGAAGAGCGCTAGATATTTCTCAACTTACTGCCCTGATAAAAGATAGTTCATTTGTTGTTGCAAATGATACTGGTCCTGCGCACATAGCTGCTCATGTAGGAGCCAAAGGTCTTACATTATTCGGCAAACATACAACAGCGTACAAAGTAAGTATTGAAAGAGAAAATTTTAAACCAATTGAAGTTACGGATTTAAAAAACTTAAGTGCTGAAAGAGTTTTTGAAAGATTATCTAATTCTTTAACCTAGTTTTTTCAATTATTCTTAAAATCACTGGCACGACAAAGAGTATAAATAACAATCTTATAATATGATGAAAAGCAACAAAATCTGGCTCAAGGTCAAAAGCAATCGCTATTACTGCTACCTCATAAATACCTCCGGGGCAAAAGGATAAGATCAGTGATAAAATGTTATTATCTACAAAAAATGTAGCAACGTATGCTGCTATCAGACCTAATAAAACTAAAAGTATGGTTGCAACTAATCCATGAAAAGAGTTATTTGCCACTTCTTTAAATGTTTTATTTGCAAACCTACATCCAACAGAAGCTCCCAAAATTAATAAACAAAAATTTATTGATGCATCAGGTAATTTATATGACGCGATGTCAGATATTTGTAAAACTCCACTTGCAACGAGTGTTCCAGATAATAGTGCAGCTGGAACTTTAAATTTATCAAAAAAAAATATGAACACTAATGAAACAATAATTAATATAATTAATTCCCAATGGTTTTGAGACATGTAATCAAATTTTTCTAATTCTAAAGCTTCAGCTGGGTAAAGACTAACTATTATAAAAGGGAATAAAGTTATTATAATTATTAATCGAATTAAATGAGCTGTAGCTACCTGAGATAAATCTGATTTTTCATACTCTGCTAAAATCATTAATGGTCCTAAAGCACCTGGGGCAGCAGAAAATATTGATGTTTTTTCTTTGTAATCAGAAAATTTTTGTAAATATTTAGAAACAATTAGAATGCTAATAACAATATAAAAAAACATTATAATTGTGGTCCAAATCCAATTAACCATCTGATTAAGTAAATTTTGATCAATATAGTTTCCAATATGTAATCCTAAAATAATTAAGATTGAGCTAAGGGCTAATCTTGGCATTATTACTTGAAAACCTTTTAGGGCAATCAAAGAGGTTGCTATCATCGGACCAATCATCCACGCAAGTGGGACCTTAAAAAAGTCAGCGACAATCGCACTAGGAATAGAGATCACAATGACTAATAAAAATTTTTTTGATAATAATTGCCCAAAACTTTCTCGGTTAAAGGGAATCACGTTCTGCATGTGCTCTATCTTTGGTTGTTGACTAGATTACTAAAAGTATGTTTAATCTATGTAATTAACTATAACAACGAGAGGAAATATGAAACTAATTAAATCTTTTTTTTCAGTTTTATTCTCTGCCGCTCTTTTATTATCAACAACTACAGTCAACTCAATTGCAATTGATAAAATACATTTTGTAATTGGTGGTGGTGCTGGTGGTGGTTGGGATGGAACTGCTAGAGGTACTGGAGAAGCTTTGACAAAAGCTGGATTTTTAAAAAGCGCATCATTTGAAAATATGTCAGGTGGTGGTGGTGGAAAAGCTCTTGCTTACATGATTAATACTAAGCCAGAAAATACAATCTTAGTTCAATCAACACCACTAGTTTTGAGATCAATTACAAGACACAAAGGTTATGTCAGTGGAAGTGGAACTTTATCTTATAAAGATGTTGTGCCAATTGCTGGAGTAATTGGTGACTATGGTGCAATTGCAGTTGCAAAAGACTCACCTTTCAAAAACTTTAAAGATGTTGTTGATGCATATAAAGCAAACCCTAGTTCAATAAAAATGGCTGGTGGTTCTGTTAGAGGGAGTATGGACCATTTAATTGGTGCTTTAGCATTTCAAGCTGCTGGTGCAGATCCAAATGCTGTAGCTTATATTCCTTATGATGCAGGTGGAAAAGCATTAGCTGGACTTTTATCTGGAGAAACTCAAATTATATCTACAGGTTTAGGTGAATTAATGGGAGCAAGAGACCAAGTAAGAATCATTGGTATAACTGCGCCTGATAGAGTTGGTGATGCACCTGATGCACCTACACTTAAAGAACAAGGATATGATGTACAATTCGTAAACTGGAGAGGATTTTTTGGCCCTCCAGGCATGAGTAGCAAAGATAAAAAAGCTATTGCTAAAATGTTAGGCGATGTACAAAAAACTCCTGAATGGGAAGCTGTAAGAGCAAGAAATGCTTGGGTAAATATTTATAACCCAGACAAAAAGTTTGTTAAGTTTTTAAAAACTCAAACGAAAGAAATGACAGCTCTTATGAAGAAACTAGGAGTTATTTAATCCTCTGGATTAATTAATTTAAAGAGCAGTGAATATAAATACGACAAAAATTATATCACTGCTCTTTTTTATTTTCTCAGCATTTTATTTATATACAGCTTATCAAATTCAGGTTTTTGCGTTCGATGAAAATGCACCTTTTAATGCAAGAACTTTTCCAATTTATTTAGGATATGCTGGTTTATTTTTTTCTGGTTTAAAATTAATCTTACCAGATCCAGATACTATAAAAGTTGAACATAGAACTTTAGAATATAAAAAAACGGCATTACTAATTGTAATTGCAATTATCTACGGGGCAACAATTTTAAAAGTGGGTTACTTTTTAACTACATCTTTTTTTTTATTTGCCTCTTATTACTTTTTAGGTGAGAGAAGATGGGTTTTAATGTTTTTACTTTCTTTTCCATTTGTTGCTGGATTTATGTATTTGCTTCATGGAGTTCTTGAAATTTATTTAAGGGATCCCTTTTTAAAATCTATTGGAGTGATGGGATGACAGAAGGAATATTAATTGGTTTAACTACAGCATTATCATTTCAAAACATTTTTATGGTGATGATTGGTTGTTTCTTTGGAACAATTATTGGAATGTTACCTGGTTTAGGTCCCATGACAGCGATTGCTTTAATGATACCAATTACTTATGGTTTTGATCCTGCAACGGGCCTGATTTTAATGGCTGGAGTTTATTATGGCGCAGTATTTGGTGGTTCTACTTCCTCCATTTTGTTAAATGCACCAGGAGTTCCAGGAACTGTCGCAACTTCTTTTGATGGATATCCAATGGCACAACAAGGTAAAGCCGGTAAAGCATTAGCTATCGCCGCCTGGAGTTCATTTGCAGGAGGAACACTATCAGCAATTTATTTATTGTTTATGGCTCCAAGTTTATCAAAAGTAAGTTTATCTTTTAGATCACCTGATTATTTCGCATTAATGATTTTAGGGTTAACGGCTATTGCAGCTTTTTCATCTAAAGGGCAGTTTTTAAAAGCAATGATGATGGTTGTGCTTGGTTTGATGCTAGCATCAGTGGGTCAAGACTCACTGTCTGATATTACAAGATTTACTTTTGATAATATGAATTTAACAGATGGAATTAGCTTTGTTTTAGTTGTTATGTCAACATTTGCTATGAGTGAAGCATTAACAATCATATTAAAGCGAAACGATCCAACAGCTGCAGCAAAACAAGTTTCCCTTACGGAACTTGGATCAATAAGAATTAATAAAGAAGAACGAGGTAAAATGTATCGAACTATTCCAAGATCCTCAGTTATTGGTTTCTTGATTGGAGTATTACCTGGTGCGGGTGCTACTATTGCATCATTCTTAGCTTATGGAATGGAAAGAAATTTAGTTAAGGATGACGAAAAAGAAAAATTTGGAAAAGGAAGTGTGAATGGATTGTCTGCACCTGAAACAGCGAATAATGCAGCATGCTCTGGTTCTTTTGTACCAATGTTAACTTTAGGTATACCGGGAAGTGGAACTACAGCCGTAATGCTTGGAGCTCTTTTAGGATTTGGTATTCAGCCAGGACCAAGACTTTATATGACTAATCCTGAAATTTTTTGGTCAGTGATAATGTCAATGTATATTGGAATGGTAATATTATTAATATTAAATTTACCATTAATTCCTTACATTGCTAGAATTCTTGCAGTACCAAAAAATTATTTAATTCCGTTAATCTTATTTTTTTCTATTACAGGAATTTATGTAATGTCATTTAATAATTTTGACATTTATTTGATGATCGGCATAGCAGTTGTTGCAACTTTTTTAAGACTTTACGATTTTCCAATGCCGCCACTAATACTAGCTTTTGTTCTCGGTGGATTGATGGAGGAGAATTTAAGAAGATCATTACTTTTAAGTAATGGATCATGGGAGTTTTTATGGGATAGAACTCTGACAGTTTGTATATTGGTTACAACAATTCTTATTGTTCTGTGGCATATCTATAAAACTTTTTCGAAAAAGAAATCTTAAACTAAAACTTTTTTATACTCATCAATAGTATTGGACCAATCGAATTTAGATGACAACTCTTTTGCATTTTTACCAAAATACAAATATTTTTTATTTTCAATCATAGAATTTAATGATGAATAAATTTCATCTAGATTATTTCCATCACATATTAGTCCTGTTTTATCATGTTGAATTGCATCTGCTGCACCTCCATCAGCTCCACCTAAAGAAGGAACTCCGTATTGTGCAGCCTCTATATAAGCTATACCAAAACCCTCAACTGAGCTTTTATATTTTATTGAGGGCATCACAAATATATTTGATTTTGCCACTAAAGCATTTTTTAAGTCATCAGTTATTTCTTTAAAAAACATAACTTGCCCATTTAAATCAAGTTCATTTACCAAATCTTTTAAATTTTGTTCTTCCTCTCCATAGCCAATGCATATGTAAACAATATTTGGATAAATTTGTTTTAAGTTTCTTATAGCCATCAACACTTTTTCATGATTTTTTCTTTTATCAAATCTTGAAACTGTAATTAAACGTGGTGATTTTATTTTAAGCAAGCTTTCGACTTTAGCTAACGATGTCCTATTTAATTCTTGAGCAGGGCTAATTCCTGGATTTATCACAACAACTTTTTCTTGTTCTACACCATTTTGAATGGCTAAATTTTTTGTATATTTAGAATTTGCTATTATTTTTTCAACACTATTTAAAACTTTGTTTGCTCTTTTATTTAAAGAGCTTCCTTTAGCGTGATTGATTTCTTTTCCGTGAATTAAACAATATTTTTTTTTATCAGTTACTATTAATTCTAAACTTTTCCAATGATCAGCTATAATGCCTTGAACTTTACTTTCTTTTAAATATTCATTAATTAGCTGTGCTTTTCTTATTTTTCTTAGGAATTTAATCCCACCAACTCTTTCAATTGAAAAATTTACTTTTTTATCAAATTCTTTATGATTTTCGTAGTGATCAGCAAAAACTTTGATCATAAAGTTTTTGGACATTTCTTTTGCCAAACCCCACATTAAACTTTGCATCCCACCCACCTCTGGGGGAAAAGATCTCGTAACGATTAAATACATTAACTATTTTTCCACTTAATACTACAGCCAGCACTCGGAGTTTGATTTTCAGGTCCTTTACCAGTTTCAGCAATTTGTTTCATTGCATTAAATAAATCACTATCACCATCCCTTACAGGAACTAAATTTTTTAATTCTCTTAATCTACCTCGATATTGAAGCTCTAAATTTTTGTTGTACCCAAAAAAATCTGGAGTACATACCGCATCATAAGTTCTGGCTATCTCTTGTGTTTCATCAACTAAATATGGAAAACTGAATTGATGTTTTTTTGCAAATTCAATCATATTTTCGAACGAGTCTTCCGGATAATTCTCAGCATCATTGGCGCAGATTGCTACAGTGTTAATTCCTAAATCTTTCAATTTTTTAGTATCCTCGGCTATATCTTTTGTAACTGCTTTAACATAGGGACAATGGTTGCAAATAAACATGATTAGGGTTCCATTTTCACCTTTAATATCTTCTAAAGATAAAATTTTATTATCAGTTGATTTAAGCTTAAAGTCGTGAGCCTTTTGACCGAAATCACATATTGGAGTTTGTATTGGCATAATGTAATAATATATAAATTATGTTTTACGATTTAAAAGATAAAAAACCAAAAAACTCTGGCGAAAATTGGGTAGCCCCTAATGCGGTTGTGATTGGGGATGTAACTTTAGAAAAAAATACAAGTGTTTGGTTTAATGCAACTTTAAGAGGAGATATTGAAAATATTCATATAGGGGAGGGATCAAATGTTCAAGATGGATGTGTTTTGCATACCGATCCAGGATATCCCATTAAAGTTGGCAAAGATGTAACTGTAGGTCATATGGTTATGCTTCATGGATGTACGATAGGGGACAATAGTTTAATTGGAATTGGTGCAGTAATTCTCAATAACGCTAGAATTGGAAAAAATTGTATTATTGGTGCAAAGGCTTTAATTACTGAAAATAAAGAGATACCAGATAACTCTTTGGTAATAGGTTCACCTGGCAAAGTTGTAAGAGAGGTGACTGAAGCGGAAAAGAAAGCTATATTAGAAAATACAAAACACTATCAAGATAATTGGAAAAAATACTCTAAATCAATTTTTTAGAAAATTAAATTATTTTTTAACAGGTGGACCATATCGATTTTTCTTTTTTTCACCCATAGTTGCTTGCCATATGATAACTATTATTCCACCAATAATGGTAATCCATAGTAATTGCCACCATCCAGTTTTATCAGTATCATGCAGTCGTCTTGCGCCAACGGCAAATGAAGGTAAAAAAATAACAATTGTAAAAATCCAACCTATTGGTCCAGTAACTTCAATTGAATAACCGAATATCATTACATCAATAATAGCAGCAATGATACCGCCTAAAATACCAAACAAGAAGAACCACCAAAATTCAGATCGTGATGCTCTCCCTGAAAAAATAGCATACTTGTTAAAACAAGTTTTAATTGATGTTTGTAAATCCATTTAATTTTATAACTTATTTTATGGCACTAACCAACTATTTTTGTTATTTTTAAAATCAAACTTAGCTCTTCGATGTCCTTTTGCTGCAAGATATAACCATTCAATAGACTTTATTTTACATTTTATAACTGTAAAGTTTTTGTAACCTTCTTCGCTTTGTTCCATTGTATAATCAAAATCTTCTAATTTAGATATCATACCCGATGTTGGACTTTCTGACATAGTCCCCGGAGGACTATCAGTTAGATAACATCTTCTACTGATATGTTGGGTTTTTTTCCAAGATTCTCTTGTTGTAGAATTTTGATTATTTATTTCACACTCAACTTTTACTCTTAATTGTATCTTTTCTTCTTTATCGTAGAAAACTAGAGAAGCTTTATTATTTTTCTTAAGAATATCTACTTTTGGTGATCTTAAATCAGTATGAAATTGTAATAGATTGTTTGCTCTATCTGATTTTCTTAGAACAACAATTCTTCCATCTACCTCATCTTGGTGGGTACAAATAAAGACAGGAATTCTAAAAGGAGAACCTCTATTAGTCACAGCATCATCAAGCATAGACCAATACTTATTTTGAATTTCCTCAAAATTTTCATAGTATGCTGGTTGCATACATTACTTTCTGAATCTTTTAATTAAGCTTGAAGTGTCCCAACGATTACCTCCTAATCCTTGTACTTCTCCATAAAACTTATCTACTAGTTCTGTTACAGGTAACAATGAACCATTATTTTTTGCCTCATCCATTGCAATTTTTAAATCTTTTCTCATCCAATCAACTGCAAAACCAAAATCAAATTTATCATCAATCATTGTTTTGTATCTGTTTTCCATTTGCCAGGATTGTGCAGCTCCTTTTGAAATGACCTCAATAACATCTTCCATATTTAATCCAGCTTTCATCCCAAAGTTAATTCCTTCAGATAATCCTTGAACTAATCCTGCTATACAAATTTGATTAACCATCTTAGCTAATTGTCCACAACCAGCTTTACCAAGCAATTTCATTTTTTTGCTATAACAATTAATCTTGTCTTTTGCTTTATCAAAATCAGCTTGATCACCGCCGATCATAACTGTGAGTGCGCCATTCTCTGCTCCAGCTTGTCCACCAGATACAGGAGCATCTAATGCGCCAAATCCATTTTTCTTTGAATAATCATAAATCTCTCTAGCAATTGTTGCTGAGGCTGTAGTGTTATCAATATAGACTGCGCCCTTTTTAATTGTTTTGAAAGTTCCTTTGTCACCAAAAGTTACTTCTCTTAAATCATTATCATTACCAACACAGGTGAAAATATATTCAGCATCTTTAGCGGCATCCGCTGGGGTTTCAGCCATTTTACCCTTGTCAATTAACAAACCAAATAAAGCTGTGCCGAAGGCAGTAGAAAATACCATCAATGATGTTGTTAATGCTTTAATTGATCCAATGTATTTTACGCCATAAATCTCAGCCCAAGTAGAGGACCCCAACACATTGGCAAGCCCATTTGAAATTCCAATTAAACCAAGGAATATAAAAGCAGAAATAGAAATTTCTAAATAAAACAAAACCAACATTGA
>CACEDX010000014.1:0-26662 GCA_902558445.1 uncultured Pelagibacteraceae bacterium
AGCATGAATCTCAATATCAGTTGCTTGTCCTTGAAATCCAGCAGATGGTTGATGAACCATTATTCTAGAATTTGGTAATGAAAATCTTTTACCTTTTTTTCCAGCTGAAAGTAAAAAGGATCCCATTGATGCTGCTTGACCAATACATAATGTGGAAATATCTGGCTTTACATATTGCATTGTATCGTAGATACCAAGGCCTGCAGTTACTAACCCCCCAGGACTATTTATATACAAATAAATTTCTTTTTTGGGATCTTCTGCCTCCAAAAATAAAAGTTGAGCAGTAACTAGAGAAGCGACATTGTCATTAATTTGACCCGTTAGAAAAATTATTCTCTCTTTTAAAAGTCTTGAGTAAATATCATATGCTCTTTCTCCCTTGCTTGATTGTTCAACAACCATAGGTACTAACGTGCTCATGTTTTCTGATATTTTATTTGTCATAAGTTGATTCGTTTTACTTATACAACTTGAGATTACTTTTTGCTAACTTTTTTTGTTTTTTTGGCAGGCGACTTTGCTTTTGAGGTTTTTGTTTTAGTTTTGTTCGTTGAAATTTTTTTAGCCTCAACCTTCTTTTCTGTTTTTTCTTTGCTTTCATTAGAATGACTATATTCCTGCATTTGAGATTGTTTTAAAATTTTTTCTGCTTCTTCTTTTGAAACTTCTTTCTTGTTTGGTTTTGCTTTTTCTTTAATTAATTTTAAAATTTTTTCCTCATAAACTGTGCCTCTCAAGCTGGCTAATGCTGAAGGATTTTTTTGATAAAAATCCATCACCATTTTCTCTTGACCTGGCATCATTCTAATTTGTTTTTGAACTTCCGCCTGTAATTCCTGTTCTGTTACTTTAATTTGATTTTGCTCACCAAATTCATTTAAAACTAATCCAACTTTAATTCTTTTTTTTGCAATTTCTTCAAAATTTTTCCTACTTTTTTTTGCGTCTTCTTCGGACATTCCTTGAGAAAGAATTTTTACTTCTTCATCAATCAGATTCTCGGGAATTTCTGTAATCTTAAATTTTTCTATCTCTTTTAAGATTTGATTTTTAGAAAAACGCTCAAGAGAATTTTTATATTCATCATTTATTTGTTTTGATATTAGTGATTTAAGATCTTTTAAATCTTTTGCACCAAAATTTTTTGCAAACTCATCATCAATTTTTACCGGTTCAGGATTTTTCAATATTGTTATTTTACATTTAAATTTTGCTTTTTTATTTACCAATTCTTTTTCAGGAAAGTTTTCAGGTAAAACAGCTTCAACAATCTTTTCATCACCTATTTTGACACCCATTAGTTGTTTATCAAAACCTTTTAAAAATAAATCTTTACCCAAAGTTAATTGTGTATTTTTACCTTCACCACCTTTGAATGGCTTATCATCAATAGTAGCATTATAATCAAAGGCTACTAAATCACCTTCTTTTGCAATTGTATCTTTTGAAGCTTCTTTAAAGTTTGGTTGATTTTTTGCTATTTCTTTTATTCTTTTATCTGCCTCAGTTTCATCTATTTTTACTGAATACTCATCAAACTTAATATTTTCTATTGGTTTTACTTCAACCTTTGGAAGCTCTGTAACAGAAATAATGTATTCAAGATCTTTATCTTCCCCATATGTTTTAAGATCTAATTTTGGTTGACCAGCAGGTTTAATATTGTTTTCTTGTAATGCTTTAGTTGAAGAGTCTTTTATAACCTTATCTAAAACTTCACCAAAAACTGCTTTTCCAAATTGTCTTTTTAAAATTTCTTTTGGAACTTTTCCAGGTCTAAAACCTTTAAGATTAACAGTTCCTTTAATTTCTTCATACCTCTGATCCATGTGAGTACTCATAGTTTTTTTATCTATGAATACTTTTAAGTCTTTATTTAAACCTTTTTTATTTTCTATTGTTACTTTCATAATCCATTGATGGTAGGGCGAAAAGGACTCGAACCTTCACAGATTGCTCTATCGGTTCCTAAGACCGACGCGTCTACCAATTCCGCCATCGCCCCACAATTCTTGAAGTTTTATATATTATTGAAACTATTTGTCCAACGACATTTGTTGTAAAATTTATAATTTTTCCTTTATAATGATTAATATGATTGTTTCGCCGTGCATAAGCATTTGTAAAACTGATCCTAAAACAGGATATTGTTATGGTTGTGGCAGAACTAATGAGGAAAAAAAAATTTGGAAACAAGAGGATACCTCAGACCAATGGAAAATAGATAATCTTAAAACAATTAAAACTAGATTGTCTGGATGGCAATTAGAAAGTTTTGAAGAGTCCTATACATATAAAATTGAAAATGGTATTTCTCTTTTTAAAAAAAATTTAAAAAATGAGTAGAACTACAATTGTATCAATAATTTACATAATTGGCCTAATCTTTGGAGCTTTGTTCCTAAAAATATGGAGTGCAGACACCAATGTATACAAAGGTCTCTTGGGATTGGGCTGGACAGCTATATTTTTAATAAGTTTATTTTTAGCTGACAAACATGAAAAAAGTTAAATATTTTATCATTTTTTTATTACTCATTTCAAATATCCAAAGTTTAAAATCTGAGATCATAGTAATGAGTTCTTGTGACGACAAACAAGATGAGTTTTTAAAGAATGAATACATACTCAATTTGAATGAATTAATAATGGTCAGAAATTATGTGTACAAAGAAAAAACTTATCAAAAATACAGATTAACAGACCTTAGTGTAAAAAAATCTAACTCATATGTAAGAAATATTTACGAGGAAAATGGAAAAATTTTAACTCACAAACATGGATATCCACAATTTTATACTCAAATACTTTTTGAAAAGGGCAAACGAGAAGTTTATATGAAAACTGTTTTAAATGATGAAGAAGGAATTTCTAAAATTTCTACATGTAAAAAAATTGAAAAATTTGATAGTGAAAGTTAATTTTTCTTACCTTTTTTTGCAAAGTTTCTTTTTTTTTGACCAAATCGACTTTGAGTAATGTTACTTCTGTGTCTTGCATAAGCTTGTTTTTGTGCTTGTTTCATTGCTCTCTTTGAGGACATAATCTTTAATAATTAATTTCTATACTATTCAACTTTTTCAAATTTTTATCAGCAATCACAATTTCTCCTGAACTTGATGCATAATTAAGTGCTTCTGATATTACAACATAATGAGTAACAAACACTAAATTTTTGTCATCATTCCAACTTTTTACATAATCTTTTAGTTTTTTCATTTGCATTTTTCTATTCTTTGCAAATTTTGCACTGTAAAAAGAATTTAGAAAATTTTCTGTTTCATAATTTTTAAAAGCAATCAAAGCCGTTTCTTTACACCTGCACCATTCACTTGAAATTACTAATTTAATAGGAATATCATTTTCTTTAAAAAAATTTCCAATTTTTTTTGATTGCAATCTTCCTGATAGACTCAAATTTCTTTGCGTCTCACAATTATTGATATCAAAGTTTTCTGGATCACCATTACCTGGGGCATAAGCATGTCTGATAAAAATTAAATTACCTCCTTTTTGAAGATTGTTTATAATTTCTTTTTCGGTATCTGCATTTATTTCAATTGTTAAAGTGAGAAATATTATTATTATAATCTTAAGTAATTTCATCAATGAGCATTAAATTCAAAAAATTAAATAACACAATAATTAAATGTAAAAAATGCCCACGTTTATTTAATTTCATAAAAAAAATTTCATTAGAAAAACGAAAACAAAACATAAATGAAAAGTATTGGGGAAAGCCTGTTACTGGTTTTGGTGACATCAATGCAAAATTAATGATTATAGGTTTAGCTCCTGCAGCACATGGTGGAACTAGAACAGGCAGAGCTTTTACTGGTGATAAGTCAGGGGATTTTTTATTTAAAAGTCTCCATAAAGTAAATATATCAAATCAAAATTTTTCAGAAAATAAAAATGATGGGTTAAAATTAAAATCTACTTACATTACTAATATACTCAAATGTGTTCCCCCAGGAGATAAACCAAAAAATAGTGAATTAATAAAATGTTCTAATTATTTTATAAGTGAATTAGATCAATTAAAAAAACTTAAAGTAATTGTAGCGTTAGGTAAAGTTGCTTTTGATAATTGTCTAAAAATTTACAAAAAGAAATTTAATATAAATAAAAAATTTGAATTTAAACACGGAAAAAAATATTTACTACCCGATAATAAAATATTAATTGCCTGTTATCATCCTAGCCCTAGGAATGTTAATACAAAAGTTGTAACACCTTTAATGATTAACAGTTTATTTAAAAAAGCAAAAAAATTTTCTAAACTTTAATTGTGTCACAAAAGTAAGGTTTAAATTTTGAGTATATTACTTCAGGAATTTTAACTGGCTTACCATCTTTATTTATGAATACTAAATGAACTTGTGCTTCAACTATAATTTCTTCACCTTTTGTAATAATTTGGTTCATAAAAAAAGAGGTTTTAGTTATAGATTTAACAAAAGATCTAATAGTTAATTCATCCTCTAAGAAGGCTGATTTTTTATATTCAATGTTACAAGACTTGACGATTATTAACGAACCAAATTGTTCCTGAACTTTTTTATTACTAAAACCTATTGAAAATAGAGCCTCTGTTCTTGCTCTTTCTAAATACTTTAAATAATTTGCATAATACACCACTCCACCAGAGTCTGTATCTTCATAATAGACTTTTAAATTGTGAAAAAAATTTTCATGCATAAGAAAATTATATCAAATAATTATCTAATTTGCTGAAAAATAGATATTTTGAAAATATGCTATAGCTTTCATTTTAGAATTATCGGTATCAGACATTATAGCTAACCCATCTAATTCATTAACATCTAAATTATGGAATTTTTTAAAATCTTCTTTGACATTTGCTTTTACAGTAACCCACTGATTGAGATTATTTTTAGTAGTAGATAAAACATTATCTATGGACTTTTTGGTATAAGGGCTTGGTGAACTAAATCCAATTTCGTTGTTACTTGAAAAAACATAGTTGATTGCCCTATTAGAAAGCGGTGTTGCACCAGTCTTTTTTACTGCAAAAACTCTGGCTGCAAAATCATGTCCTTTTTTTGTATTTTCTTTTATCCCAGATAAATCTTTTTCAACTTTCCATGTAATATTAATAAAAGGTGTCTTATTGAGGTCAATTTTAACCTCTTTTCCTAGACCAGAAGCAGCATTATCGGCAACAGATTTTAGAAAATTGCCATTCTCATTAGATCCAACCGAATAATTTGTTTTATTGTCCGCACCCCTTACCTTTCTGATCTCAAGCTGTGAAAGTTCAGTTTCAGTAAATTCAAATACTTTTATTTCACTAGCTATACTAATCTTAGTGAATAAAAAGAGACTGATTAAAAGTTTTAAAACTATTTTCATAAATTTTTAAAAAAAATTGTTAATACATTATTTAGACAAAATTTAAACAATCAAAAATCAATTTCTATTTGTATATATTGATTATGAAGACAATTTCCATTTTTATTTTGTTAATTTACTGGTCAATAATGATTTTTGCTCCAGTGATGTCAAAAGATGTAAAATTTGGTAGGGCCAAACTAAATCATAGTAAGATAGTAGAGATAAAACCAAGAAGTTAATAGGTCGAACGACCCCCACTGATATCAAAAACAGCAGCGGTTGAGAATGTATTTTCCTCAGAAGATAACCAGCAAACTAAAGAGGTAAACTCCTCAACCTCAAGAAATCGTCCTCTTGGCACTTTTGATAACATTCTTTGGACATGTTCTTTGGTCATTTGGTCCAAAATTCTGGTTTTAGCACCCGCAGGAGTAACGGCATTTACTGCTATATTCTTATCCGCTAGCTCTTTCCCTAGTGATTTTGTTAATCCAATAGCCCCTGCTTTTCCAACACTATAAGCGCTTGCGTTAGCATTACCATCTTTACCCGCTACTGAGGCTACATTAACTATTCTTCCATAATTATTTTTGATCATATTCGGTACAATTGTTCGACAACAATTAAAAGTACCCATTAAATTTATATCAACAACCTTCTTCCACATTTCAATATCATATTCCCATAAAGTTGCTGTTGGACCAGTAATACCAGCGTTATTAATCAATATATCAATATTTTTTTGTTTAGTGATTTCTTGCACACATTCTTCGACTTTTGAATAATTTGAAATATCAACAATATTAAAACTTAAATTGGGACTTTTAATATCTTCAATCGCTTTTTCGACCATTTTCTGATCATTGTCCCAGATAATTACACTCGCACCCGACTTTATTAATCTTTTTGTAATGTCTAAACCAAAGCCTTGTGCGCCTCCGGTGACAATTGCAGTTCTGTCTTTAAAATCAAAAGAAATTTTATCCATAAAACTACTCTCTAGCTAGAAGGTAATAAACAAAAGCTGTAACAAAAGCACCAATAATCCAAGAGTAAGATTGTAAAAACATTAGATTTGTGTTCCAGATTGTGGAGGCAGAAAATATAAATCCTAATAATAATGAATAAACTCCTTTAAGATGCCATCCTCCCGAATAATAATAAGTACCACTAGTTTCAAGTGAATATATATCTTTATTTTCTAATTTTCCTTTTTTAATCATATAAAAATCAGCAACCATTAATCCGAACAGAGGACCAAATAAAGCACCGATCGTATCTATATAGGATAATACCCCGACTTGGCTTAAAAAAATTAACCAAAAAACTCCTATAATAAATCCAAATATAGCAATTACATAACTGGCACTTTTAAAAGAAAAAGATGAAGGATCAAAATTAATTAAAGTATATTGAGATGGAATAAAGTTTGCTATTAAATTTGTTGATGCAGAAGCAATAATTATAAAAATTAAAGCTAAAGAAACCAAAAGAATATTATCTAATTTTCCAATTATATCTGTTGGGTTAGTTAAGATCATCTCCACATTTTGTTGATTTAAATTTTGGAATGCATCAGCACCTGTAACAATAAATAATGAAAAAAATGAAAAAATAATAAGATTTAAAATTAAGCTTAAATTACCTTTTCTAAGTTCTTGTTCATTTTTAACGTATCTAGAAAAATCACCAAACGACAAGATTACAATAGAAAAAAAGGTAAAAGTTGTGCCAGCAACTGTTATTATGGGGCCTACATTATTAGCATTAAATATATTTTGAAAATCAAGTATGTTGATAAATGATTTAGCAGTTAATTTTACATCAGATAAAAAAACAATTAAGAAAAACATTGCCATTGCTGCATAAATTAATAATGCTGAAAACTTAATTAATCTTTTGTTAAAGTTCATGCCCACACTAAATAAATATGTTTGTAAAGTAATAGATATTATAATGGCGGCCCAATCAATAATATTAAGTCCTATGAAAAAAACTAATAAAATTTCTTTTTGTAAAATTGAATTATCGACTGAGTACATTAAAACTCTAATTAAGAAACCAATCGCTTTTGATAAAAAGTATGTTTGGATACCAAACATAAATATTCCAACAATACTTCTCAACAGCCCAAAAAATTGTGCCCCTCTAAAACCTAGTGATGATCTTAATAAGACAACAAATGGTAATCCAAATTTCTGTGAGGGTTTTCCAATTAAGTTAGAAAATATATAAACCAAAAAAGTTCCTAAAATTGTTCCAAAAAAAACGACAGCAGTATTTAAGTTATAAATTAAGTACAAAGATGCAATTAGTGAAAATCCAATAACACTTTGAATATTAACTCCCCAAAAACAAAATAAATCCTTCCAGTCCCAAGTCTTATTGTTAGGGTTTACAGTTACTAAATCCCAGTTAATGAGAGTTTTTTTTGTTTTTTGTTGACTCACTTAGACAATATAAAACTTTAATATTCTACTGTCCATATAAGAGAGTTGGTAACCAAAGTGCAATTTTAGGAAATATAATAATTAAAACTAATCCAATTACTTGAAGAACTATAAACTGCATCATTCCATAGTAAATATCTTTTAAATCCCATTCAGGGACAACTCCTTTTAAAAAGTAAGCTGAGAGTGCTACCGGAGGTGAGAGCCAGGCGGTCTGTAAATTAACGGCAACTAAAATTGCAAACCAAGTTAAATTAAATCCTAACGCTTCTACCAATGGTAAAATTATTGGAATAATAATCATCACAATCGGTACCCATTCTAACGGCCAACCCAATAAAAAAATCATAACCATTATCATTGCTAGAATTAAATACTTGTTCATTTCTAAGCCTAATAAAAACTCAGTTAAAAGAGTTGGAGTTCCTAGTCTTGCAAAAACCGCGCCAAAAAAATTTGATGCTGCAACTAAAACCATTATTAAAGCAGTAATCTCTAATGTTTTCACCAATGCTTCTTGAAGTTTTGAAAGAGTTAATTTTTTATAAGCTAATGAAAGTAATAAAGCACCCATAGCTCCACAACCTGCAGCTTCTGTTGGAGTTGCAAATCCAAATAAAATACTGCCTAATGCAGCAAATACTAAAGCTGCTGGAGGAACTAAACCTAAGAAAAATTCTATCCATACTTCTTTCATGCTAGCAGCTCTCATGTCATCAGGTAATACAGGTCCAAGTTTTGGATTAATCATGCATCTGATTGTTGTGTAAGCTGCATACAAACTTGCAAGAAGGATTCCAGGGAGTATTGCGGCAGCGAATAAATCTATAACTGGAATTTCCATAATAGGTCCCATTACAACAAGCATAATGCTTGGTGGAATTAAAATTCCTAAAGTACCACCAGCAGTGATAGTACCAGCGGCAAGTTTTACATCATAACCAGATCTATTCATAGATTTTGCAGCCATAATTCCAAGAATTGTCACCGATGCACCAACAATTCCTGTTGCCGCCGCGAAAATAACTGAAACAAATAAAACTGCGTAATATAAAGACCCCTTAACTTTCGCCAGCATCATTTGAAATGCTGAAAACAATCTCTCCATCAATCCAGCTTGTTCCATCATAATACCCATAAAAACAAAGAGCGGGACGGCGGCGAGAGTTTGTTCGGTCATGACCATTGAAAATTGAAGGGTCATTAAATAAAAAACTAATTTTCCAAAACCAAGATAACCAAATACAAATCCTAGAAATATTAAAGTGAATGAAATGGGAAACCCTATAAATATTGCAAATAGCATCACACCAACTAAAATGAAACCTAAAATAGCCGGATCAATAAATTCTGCTATCATTTTTTCTCTCCTGGCCACTCACCTTTTTTAGCTGCCCAATAACTTTTTAGTAATTCTGAAAAACCCTGAATTAATAAAAAAATAATTCCAAGTAACAAACACGTTTTGATGGGCCACATATAGGGCATCCAAGTAGTATCCATCCCTCGTTCACCCCTTCTTATTGACTCTTCAACAAAACCTATAGTCATATAAAGAAAAACAATTAGTCCTGGAAAATAAAATAAAAGATATAACCAGAAATCAATAAGACCTTGTGTTTTAGTTTTAAAATTTCTGTATAAAAAATCTGCTCTTATATGCACTCCTCTAGAAAGAGCATATCCTGCACCAAGCATAAATAATGCACCATAAAGAAAACGGCTTATGTCGTAAGCCCAAATTGTTGGTGCTAAAAATAATTTTCTTGCAAGAACTTCATAGGTCATTGCAAAAATGAGTGGCATCAATATCCAACAAACAATACTACCAATCCACTTACTGAATTTATCAATATTAACAATAGATTTAGCCATCCATGATGGCATATCGGTTGGCATTTTACCTGATCCACCTCGCCTTTCGGCAATCATTTCATCAGAGATATCTAGTTTACCAGGTTCGTCTGCCATAAAATTTTAGTTAAAAAAATTAGAGCGGACTTTAAAAGTCCGCTCTAAAAAATCAAGATTGATTACTGATTACTTTAATGTTGCTGCGTGAGCCATTCCTAGCTTCGCATTAGACATTTGAGCACCACTCCAGAAAGGAACAGCAACATCAGCAAAATTTTTCATTGAAGTGTAAACTTCGTTAAAAAATTTATTATCTTTAGCATTTTTATTTAAAGATGCTTTTGCTGCAGCCATATATTCTGTGAAATAATCTGAAGGTGTATCTTCTAGAATTACTCCATGTTTAGTAGTTAACTCTCTTAAAGCTTTACCATTCTCATAGATTCTGTAACTTAAAGATTTTGCTAATGAAGCATTAGCAGCCACTTCAAGTGACTTTTTCTCATGAGCACTCATAGCATTGTATGTTTTTCCAGTAATATAAAAGTCAGCATTTACGACTACTTGGTGTAAACCTTGTAAGTAATAATGCTTTAACACTTTTTGAAAACCAAATGTTAAGTCTGGTTTTGGACAACACCACTCAGCAGCATCGATAGTTCCTGCTTCAAGAGCTGGAAGAATATCTCCACCACCCATTGCAACAGACGCTATACCAATGTCTTTATAAGTTTGTCCTGGAATTCCTGGAGGAGTTCTGAACTTATATTTTCTAAAGTCAGCCATATCTTTAATTGGTTTTGGAAACCAACCTAAAGCTTCTGGGCCAACTGGTTGAATCATAAATCCTTTAATATCTCTTCCCATTTCTTTCCAAAGTTGGTCGTATAACTCTTTACCACCACCATATTGGAACCATGATAGGAATGCGATGTTGTCGATACCTACTCCACCACCAGCTACTGGCGAACCAAATAACATTGCAGCAGGGTGATCACCTGACCAATAGTGAGTCCATGCGAAACCACAATCAATCAAACCTTTATCAACAGCATCTAGAGTTTCTTTAACTCCTACAACTGCGCCAGCTGGTAAAATTTCAAATTTTAATGATCCACTTGTTAATTCAGTTACAGTGTCAGTAAAGTCCTTTAACATTTTTACCTCATCAGCTTTAGTGTTAAGAACAGTTTGACACTTTAATGTTTTTGCAGCATTGGCACTTGAGGTAAAACCAAGCACTAGAATTGTTGCAAATAACATTGAAATGATTTTTTTCATTATTATTCCTCTCTGTAGTTAATTATAAGTGGTTTATACAATCAGAAAAACAAACCTGGCACAAGTGACAATTGATAAATATAAGTGTAAAAGCATTAAAAAGCTTAAACTAAAAAACGATTCAACTATTGATGGAAAATTTTGATTACATAATTATTGGAGCAGGATCTGCAGGATGTGTTCTAGCAAACAGACTTTCTGAAAATCCAAATACCAAAGTCGTATTAATTGAAGCTGGTGGAAAAGATAATTATCCATGGATACATATTCCTGTTGGATATTTTAAAACGATGCACAATCCCTCTGTTGATTGGTGTTATAAAACCGAGCCTGATGCTTCAATGAACAATAGATCAATCCGTTATCCAAGAGGCAAAACTTTAGGCGGTAGCTCTTCTATCAACGGACTACTTTATATAAGAGGACAAAGTAGAGATTATGATATTTGGCGACAATTAGGAAATACTGGTTGGGGTTGGGATGATGTTCTGCCGTATTTTATAAAAGCAGAAAACCAAGAAAGAGGAAAAAATGAATTTCATGGTATTGGAGGGCCTCTCTCAGTTTCTGATCAAAGAATTCAGTTACCGTTATTGAATGAATTTCAAAATGCCGCTGAAGAGTTTGGCATCCCCAAGACAAAAGATTTTAATACAGGCAATAATCATGGATGTGGTTATTTTCAAGTTACTGAAAAAGATGGCTTTAGATGTAGTACATCAGTTGGATATTTAAACCCAATAAAGAATAGACAAAATTTAAAAACGATAACTAATGCCCATGTAAAAAAAATTAATTTTAAAGGCAAAACTGCAGAGGGAATTGAATACTGGCGAGGTAATGAGCTTAAAAAACTTACTTGTAATAAAGAAATAATTTTATCATCAGGCTCAATAGGCTCACCTCAGATATTGCAAACTTCTGGAATAGGAAATTCTCAAAAATTAAAAAATTTAGGTATAGATGTAGTACAAGAATTAAAAGGTGTTGGTGAAAATTTACAAGACCACTTGATGTTTAGACCTATATATAAAATTCAAGGACTTAAATCGCTAAATAAAAAGGTTAATAGTTTATTTGGAAAATTAATGATTGGTTTGGAGTACGTTTTTAATCGAAGTGGACCAATGACTATGGGAGCGAGCCAAATGTGTATGTTTGCTAAAAGTGATCCCTCTTTAGAATTACCTGATCTACAATGGCACGTTCAACCAATGAGTATGGACACTTTAGGAGCAACTAAAAATCATGATTTTCATGCTTTCACACCAACTGTTTCAAATATTAGGCCTACAAGTAGAGGTCATGTGAATATCGTAGATAAAGATTCCAGAACATATGCAAAAATAAAAATGAATTATCTTTCAACCGATCATGACCGAATGATTGCAGCTAGAGGATTAAAACTTACAAGAAAAATTGTCATGGAATCTGAAACATTTAAAAAATATAAACCTGAGGAATATAGACCAGGTATTGATATTAATGATGATGAGGAACTTGTAAAAGCAGGTTCAGATTTTGCACAAACAATTTTTCATCCAGTTGGCACATGTAAAATGGGTCAAGATGATATGGCTGTAGTTGATGAAAAACTAAAAGTAAAAGGAATTGAAAATTTAAGAGTAATTGATGCTTCTATAATGCCAAACATTACATCAGGTAATACTAATGCACCTACAATAATGATTGCAGAAAAAGGTGCAGATATGATACTTACCCATTGATGTTTGCTGAATTATTTACACCAGAACAATTAACTATATTAACTCAAATTATTTTAATCGATTTAGTCCTTGCAGGAGACAATGCAATAATAATTGGTATGGTTGCATCAAAATTTCCTTTAGAGCAAAGAAGAAAAATTATTATTTTTGGAATTGGTGGTGCGGTTGTTTTACGAATTATTTTAACTTTACTGACTGCATATTTACTTCAAATAACTGGGCTAAGGCTTTTTGGAGGTTTGCTTCTTCTTTATATTGTCTACAAATTATATGTAGATGTTATTAAAGGCTCTGAAAATCATGATGATATAAAAGTTGATAATTCTAGTTTTTTCAAAGCGATTTGGACAATCCTCCTAGCAGATTTTACAATGAGCTTAGATAATGTTTTGGGAGTTGCAGGAGCAGCTGGAGATCATTATGGATTATTAGTATTTGGTTTGGTTCTATCAATTGCCTTAATGGCATTTGCAGCAACTTTAATATCAAATTGGATTAAGAAATATAAATGGATTGCTTGGGCAGGTTTGATTGCAATATTAATTGTTGCTATTGAATTGATTTACACAGATATTAAAATATTGTTTTTATAATGTATTTAAAAAATTACAATTTAAAGAATAAAACAGCAGTTGTCACTGGTGCTGGCAAAGGGATTGGAAGAGCTTGCGCAATAGCTCTTGCAGAAGCTGGAGCAAATTTGATTATAATTAGTAGAACTAAAAAAGATTTAGATGAAGTTTCAAAAAAGATTAAAAAATTAAAGTCAAAATGTAAATCTTATGTATGTGACATAACAAATTATAATGAAATTAAAGGCATTATTAACAAACAACCAAAAATAGATATTTTGATTAATAATGCTGGTAATAATATTCCAGAGCATTTTACAAAAGTGAAAACTAAAAACATGGAATATCTTGTAAAGATTAATACGATGGCAACGTTTAACCTTGCTCAGCTGTGTGCTCTTAAGATGATAAAGTCAAAAAATAGAAAAAAAATTGGTGGTTCCATTGTCAACATGTCATCACAAATGGGTCATGTTGGAGGTCCTATTCGTAGTGTATACAACATGACAAAATTTGGTTTAGAAGGATTAACAAAAGGTATGTCAATTGATCTTGCCAAATATAACATCAGAGTAAATACAGTTTGTCCTACATTTGTGGTTACTCCAATGACAAAAAAATTTCTCAAAAGTAAAAAATTTAAAAAAGAAGTTTTAGGAAATATTCCGTTAGGAAAATTTGCTGAACTTTCTGATGTTTCAAGTGCAGCTGTTTTTCTTGCCTCTGATGCTGCAGCAATGATTACAGGTACTTCATTATTGGTTGATGGTGGATGGACTGCAAGATAATAACTAAATTATTTTTTTTAATTTTTTGTTTTGTACCTACACATTTAGTAGCAATAGAATTTACAGGAAAATTTCTACAAGGACATTTTATTATTGGACAGACTGATCCAACAGCAAAAATTATAATAGATAAAAAACAAGTCAAAGTATCAGATGATGGCTTTTTTGTTTTTGGTCTAGATAGAGATAGAAATTTTGATTTAACAATTACAAAAATTATTGATGGAAAAAAAGATAAGATAATAAAGAAAGTTCTTAAAAGAAAATATAATATTCAAAGAATAGATGGTTTAGAAGAAAGTAAAGTCACACCTCCAGAATCTGTTTACAAAAGAATAAAAGAAGAAAATAATAAAATTGGAAAAGCCAGAGCAATTAACTCAGATTTACCCTTTTTCAAAAATCAATTTATTATGCCAGTTGAAGGCATCATCAGTGGTGTCTATGGAAGCCAGAGAATTTTAAATGGTAAACCGAAATGGCCTCACTATGGAATTGATATTGCTGCTAAACAGGGAACTATGATCAAGTCATCTGGATCAGGTATCGTTACAATGGCAGAAGATGATCTTTATTATACTGGTGGAACAATAATTATGGATCATGGTCATGGCATCTCAACTATTTATTCACATCTTGAGAATGTAATGGTTTCTGTTGGAGATAAAATAAATCAAGGAGATATAATTGGTACTGTTGGTTCAACTGGAAGGTCAACTGGTCCGCATCTCGATTTTAGAGTTAATTGGTTTCAGACTAGACTAGACCCTATGTCAGTAATAAATTAAATATTTATGGAAGAAAAAATAAAACATAGAATTCAAACTTATTCAGAGTCTAAAAATTCTTTTTTTTACAAACTCATAAAAAAAATCATATTAGATGCACGTGAAAAATTTTTTGACTATTTCAAAAATTTAACAGAATATAATGATAATCAATCTTTATTAGATATAGGAACAACACCTTCACTTGATAGTGAACAAAACGTAATTTTAGAGAAAACCAAAAATAATAAAAACATTACATGTTTTTCAGATCAGGATTGTAGCATCTTAGAAAAAAAATATCCAAATATTAAAGATTTTATAATTGGAGATGGCACAAACACTGATTTTAAAGATATGTCATTTGACATTGTACATTCAAATGCAACTTTAGAGCACGTTGGTTCATACAATAATCAAATTGCTTTTGTTAAAGAAGCTTCTAGAATATCTAAAAATCATGTTTTTATTCAAACTCCAAACAGATTTTATCCAATAGATTTTCATACTAACTTACCACTTGTTCACTGGTTGCCTAAAAAAATTCATAGGAAAATATTAAAATTTATTGGATTAAATTTTTATTCAATGGAAGAAAATTTAAACTTGTTATCTGAAAGCAATTTAATTGATATTTGTAAAAAATTAGATATTAAAAAATTCAAAATAATTAAACATAAACTTCTTTTTATGACTTCAAATTTAATATTGGTAATTACAAAATCCTCATAAATTTATGCAAACATTAATTCTATTAACTCTAGTAATCGTGATTGGATGGATTTTATTTAGACCAATTACTAAAAAAGAGCTTGATAGATATAATGATAAAGACTGGCCTGATATGAATTTATAGAATGATAAAACTTTTTCTAATATTTGTTTTTATAATGTTTTCCTCCACTTCTTTTGCTAATGAAATAGTAGGAAAGTCAATGAAATGTGAAACTAAAAAAGAGACAATCAGGGGTTATCCATTTTACTTTTTTTTTGAGGATTTAGATAATGTGCAAAGCTACTGGATAGATAAAACTGACAAGATTAAGTTTATAAATTTGAACTATAAAAAGGTAAACTCAAACATTTTTGAGATAAGATATGTGGGCGAAATAGATAAAAATAATTTAATCTTGACCTATACTAAAGGTAGAGAAAAATATAATTGTAGTTTTTTATCTTCAAAGAAAAAATTAAATAAAGAATTAGAAGATTTTGCTAAAAAAGGTGCTCATAAATAGATTATTAGGAATTTTTTATAATTTAAACTTATGAATTTAAAGAAGGCTGTTTCTTCATATCTTCTTTTTTAATACCAGCTACTCTTACTGGTTTTTTCATTGCATCTCTTCTAAAAGGTTCACCTAATTCTTGATTTAAAATAACCTCTATAAATGTTGTAATACCTTTCTTTTGATCTTCACAAGATTGTTTAATTGCAGCCGTGGTATCTTCCATAGTTTTAACTGTAACACCCTTTAAACCACAAGCATCTGCTACTTTTGCAAAACTTAATTCTGGATCAAGTTCTGTTCCAACAAAATTGTTATTAAACCAAAGAGTTGTATTTCTTTTTTCAGCACCCCATTGGTAATTTCTAAAAATTACCATTGTAATTGCTGGCCATTCTTCTCTAGCACATGAACTCATTTCGTTCATACTTATTCCAAATGCACCATCACCTGCAAAACCAATGACTGGTGTATCAGGGCAACCTATTTTTGCACCTAAGATAGATGGAAAACCATATCCACAAGGACCAAATAAACCTGGAGCTAAATATTTTCTTGGTTTTTCAAATGTCGGATAAGCATTCCCAATTGCGCAATTATTTCCAATATCACTCGAAATAATTACATCCTCAGGCATTCCAGCTTGAATTGCTCGCCAAGCCTGTCTTGGTGACATTCTATCTGCGTCTCTCTCTCTAGCTTCTTTGTTCCAAACTGTTCCTTCGTCATCATCTTCGTGATCTAAACTAGATAATTTTTGTAACCATGCTGATTTTGTCTGATGAATTAAATCTTTTCTTTTCTGTCTATCAGTATCTCCAGCATTTGGAGATAATTTTTCTAATATCTGTTTTGCTACCAATTTAGCGTCTCCACTAATTCCAACTGTAACTTTTTTAGTTAATCCAATTCTATCTGGGTTCATGTCAACTTGAATTATACTTGCTTTTTTTGGCCAATAATCAATTCCATAACCTGGTAGAGTTGAAAAAGGATTTAGTCTTGTTCCTAAAGCTAAAACGACATCAGCTTTAGAAATTAATTCCATCGCAGCTTTTGATCCATTATATCCTAATGGCCCCACTGCTAAAGGATGACTTCCTGGAAAACTATCATTGTGTTGATATCCTGAGCAAACAGGTGCATCAAGTTTTTCAGCAAGTTTTTTAGTTTCTTCAATTGCTCCGCCAATAACAACACCTGCTCCAGATAAAATAACTGGAAATTTCGCTTTAGATAATAAATCTGCTGCCTTAGCTATTGCATCAGCACCTCCACCTTGTCTTTCTAATCTGACAATTGGAGGAAGGTCTATATCAATCACTTGACACCAATAATCTCTTGGAACGTTAATTTGTGCTGGTGCTGAACCTCTTATTGCTTTTTCTATTACTCTATTTAATACTTCAGCCATTCTTGAAGGATCTCTTACCTCTTCTTGATAACAAACCATGTCTTTAAATAAATTCATTTGTTCTACTTCTTGAAAACCACCTTGCCCCATAGTTTTATTTGCTGCTTGTGGGGTTACTAATAATAAAGGTGTGTGGTTCCAATAAGCAGTTTTAATTGGTGTTACTAATCCTGTAATACCTGGACCATTTTGTGCAATGACCATTGACATTTTTCCTGTAGCTCTTGTGTAACCATCTGCAATCAAACCACCATTTGTTTCGTGTGCCACATCCCAAAAGGTAATTCCTGCATCTGGGAAAATATCAGATATAGGCATGAACGCTGAACCAATAATTCCAAAAGAGTGTTCAATACCATGCATTTGTAAAACTTTTACAAAAGCTTCTTCTGTTGTCATTTTAGTCATTTGTAGAACCTTTCTAAATTACTCTAGAACAATTTTTTAAAAATTAATTGTTAATTTTTGCGATTAATATATAAGATTTTAGAAAATTCAAACAAACAAATCGACACTATATAAATGTCAACAGATATTATAATTCACGATAAAAAAGACAATGTTGGGGTGGTAGTAATAGAAAAAATTACTCCAAAACAAGATTGTAAATGCTGGATAATGGAGAACGACAGCTCAGTTAACATTCAATCAGCAGATGAAATCCCTCTAGGCCATAAAATTGCAATGATTGACTTAAAAGAGGGAGATACAATTTTAAAATATGGTCACGATATAGGTAAAGTAGTCAAAGCAATTAAAAAAGGTCAACATGTGCACGTTCATAACGTCAAAACAAAAAAGTGGTAATTAGATGGAAATTCCAAAAAGTTTTTTAGGTTATAAAAGAGAAAATGGCAGAGCAGGAACAAGAAATCATGTAATCATTTTACCTGTTGATGATATTTCAAACGCATGTGCTGAAGCAGTTGCAAATAACATTAAAGGAACAATAGCACTTCCCCATTCTTATGGAAGATTACAATTTGGAGCAGATTTAGAATTACATTTTAGAACAATGATTGGAACTGGTAGCAACCCAAATGTTGCAGCGGTAATTGTGATTGGTATTGAGCCTAAATGGACTAAGAGAATTGTAGATGGAATTGCAAAAACTGGAAAACCAGTTGAGGGTTTCCATATTGAACGTACTGGGGATATTGGAACAGTAATGAAAGCTTCAAAAAAAGCTCAAGAATTTGTTATGTGGGCTTCTGAAAAACAGAGAGAGGAATGCCCAATAAGTGACTTATGGATTTCAGTAAAATGTGGCGAGTCTGACACCACATCTGGTTTAGCTTCCAATCCAACTGTCGGAAATTTAATGGATAAACTTGAACCACTTGGAGTTCATTTATGTTTCGGAGAAACATCAGAACTTACTGGTGCAGAAAAAGTTTGTGCTACAAGAGGTGCCACAAAAGAAGCTTCAGATAAATTTATGAAGACTTGGAGTGCTTATAACGATTTTATTTTAAAAGAAGCAACTGATGACCTTTCTGAAAGTCAACCAACTGCTGGAAATATAGCAGGTGGTTTAACGACTATTGAGGAAAAAGCTTTTGGAAATTTTCAAAAAATAGGAAATTGTAAATTTGTTGATGTTTTAGAACCAGCTGAAGAACCAAAAAAAGGAAAAGGTTTATACTTTATGGATACGTCATCTGCTGCAGCAGAGTGTGTAACACTACAAGCAGCTGCAGGATTTAATATTCATTTATTCCCTACTGGTCAGGGTAATATTGTTGGTAACCCAATTGAGCCAGTTATAAAATTAACTGCAAATCCATTAACAGTCAAATCTATGGGAGAACATATTGATTGTGATGTTTCAAAAATTCTCTCGAGAGAAATGAATTTGTCTGAAGCTGGAGATGAATTAATTAAAACAACTTTAAAAGTTGCAAATGGTAGACTCACTTGTGCTGAGGCTTTAGGTCATAGAGAATTTGTTATGACCAAATTATACCGGAGTGCTTAAAATTTTTACTTAGCTGGTTTGCTAAAGTGCTTTTTTTTTAAATCAGATAAAAATCTTCGAATAAATGCTGCAGCAACACCTAACGCTATAGCAAAAAATATAGAAAATAAACTATATACAATTGGCATATCTTTTGAAAATTTTTGAACTAAAACTGATAATGGTGTTAAATCCTTTTCCGCAACCTTAGTGATGCCATTCATAGAATGATCAACAAAAAAAGTATCATACGCAATTGCAATTCCAACAATTAATAATAAAACTGCTAATAAAGCTTTTAGTCCAGAGCTTTCAATTGATTGTCCAATTTTTTGACCTGTTTGTACTCCAATTATCGAACCAATAACTAACATTAAAACTAAAATTAAATCTATTGATCCATAATTAAATGCATGTAAAAAAGTAACAATCACACTAACAAAGATAGTTACAAACAAAGAAGTTCCTGGGACTAATTTTGTTGGCATACCAATTATATAAATCATTGCAGGAACTAATATGAAAGCTCCACCAATACCCATAATAGCTGCTATAAAACCTACAAATAAACCAATGATAATTGGCGTGAACGCACTTTCATATAATTTTGATTTAGGAAATCTCATCCTAAATGGAAGACCATGTATCCAATAATGAACGTGTAATTTTCGTTTTATAATAGTATTTTTTCTTGCTTTATCGATCTCGCCAAGACTTTCAACAAGCATTAAAGTTCCAATGATTGCCAAAATATACATGTAAGCAAGTGAGATAACAGTATCTATTTTGCCAATGTCTTTAAAGTAAGTAAATGTATAAATGCCAATTATAGTTCCTATTGCACCACCAATAACAATCATGAAACCCATTTTATAATCCAACGTATTTTTAAGATAATGAGTAGTAGATCCAGAAACAGAGGTAGCTAAAATATTATTTGCCTCATTGGCAACGGCATACGCCGGAGGGACTCCTAAAAAAATTAAGAAAGGTGTCATTAAAAAACCACCTCCTACTCCAAAGAGTCCTGATAAAACTCCAACTAAAGCACTTAATAAAATGATCTCAATAGCAGTAACATGTACTTGTGCTATTGGTAAAAATACTTCCATTTAAAATAATTAACTTTTTTAAAAAAATTTATTTAAAAGTTAAAAAAGTTCCAAATAATATTACACCCCAGCAAGCTAATATTGCTGAAAAAATTCCTGTTTTAATTAATGCTGTTTTATAATTTAAGATTTTTTGTAGAATTTTTATATTTGAAAGGTGCATCTATATCCTCAATAGCACCAGCAGGAAAATTGTCAAACTTAAATTAATAAATTGTGGCTCCAAAAATTTTTACTTCGCCATCCTCAACTCCAAGGACCAGCCTTCCTAAAAATTCTCCAGGAACCTCCTTATTAGTCTGCTTAATCAAAACAGTAATGTGGTCACCTCTTCTTAATGTTCCAAATGGTTCGTAGGTCTCATTTAAATTGGTAATAATCTTGTTGTTAGCCCATTGCTTCCCAAGCTCTACCTCGTTAGCCCCAAACAGCATTTGAGTAGAGAAATCTCTGGTAAAGCCGCCATAATCTTTCATATTTGAGGCCCTTACGAGATTTTCCCAAAAAGGCTTGGCTATCGCGTATATCTCCTCGTCAGATTTTTTCAAAAGGTCCATAAAGAAGTTTGGAATATGGTTCTACGAAGCCTTCTTCTTTTCTTTTTCGTCAACGATGTGATAAACTGGTACTTTCTCCAGAGTGAATTTTCCAGTTTTAGGGTCTCTTCTAGAAACAGTTAAACAATGCCAATTTTCATCATCAAGCTTCATATGATCACCTCTGTAATAATAACCTGGCCAACGAGTTTCTTCTCTAAATAATGTATGCTCTGTAACACATTGTGAGGTTAGAGCTCTGTGTTTAAGCTCCCATGCTCTCATTAATTGATGATAATCCTCAGCTCCAACGTTTTCCAAATCTTCCTGCAACCATTCTAGAAGTTCAAGAGCTCTCTTAAGCATATTGCCGTTCGTCATGTAATTTGAGGTTATTCCCCCTACATACTCATCCATAATTTTTTGAAGTCTTTGTAGTCCTTGTATTGGAGAAATATAGCTTGGTGAAACAGTTCCACCGGTGATCTCGTTTTGAGCTACTGTGTAAGTCTCTAAAGGTTTATAAACTGCCTTTTTAAAATCCTCACATTGTTTATCCGTAACATTAATTCCTTCTGCTTTTTTATCCTCTATATATTTGACTGCTGCTTTTGCAGCTAATCGTCCTTCAGTAAAAGAACCTGATGAAAATTTATGAGCACTACCTCCTACGGTATCTCCAGCACCAAAAAGTCCATCGATTGTAAGCATTCTGTTATAACCCCAGAAATATTCTGGTGGAGATAGATCTTCTGGTCCACTTACCCAAGCTCCAGAGCATGTTGCGTGTGATCCCATAACATAAGGCTCAGAAGTTGTTAATTCTGGATTTGTATATTTTGGATCAATATTTTGAGATGCCCAAACTACAGCTTGACCAACTGTCATACCTAAAAAGTTTTCCCAACCTACTGTTTCTAAATGAGGATCTTGGAAAGCTTCTTTAGTTACCATATGTATCGGTCCACCACCTGCAGCAACTTCCTGAATAAAGGCATGGTTTCTCAAACAAGTGGGAGTTGGATGATGATCAATATATTCTCCAACTAATTCTTTAGTTTGTTCATACCATTTTTTCTCATAATTTTCGCCATTAGCATTTTGTGTGTATGTTTTTAAATGTAAAAAATATGCTCCAACTGGTCCATAACCATCTTTAAATCTACACAATACAATTCTGTTTTCCATTTGAGTCATCTTTGCACCTGCTGCAATAGGTAAAGCGTAAGCAGATCCATTACTCCATGGTGCATACCAAGTTCTTCCCATACCTTCTCCAACCGCTCTTGGTTTAAAAATATGTGATGCTCCACCAGCTGAAACTATAACTGCCTTAGCTCTGAACACATGAAAATCACCTGTTCTCATATTAAAACCAACTGCGCCACCAATTCTATTTTCTTGAGACTCATCCATTAACAAATGAGTAATCATTATTCTGTTGTAAATTTTATCTGCAGATTTTTTAGCTGCCTCAGCAACAATTGGCTTATAACTTTCGCCATGAATCATTATTTGCCATTTACCTTCTCTTAAATATCTTCCAGTTTTTTCATTTTTCATCATTGGAAGACCCCATTCATCAAACATATGAACAGTTGAGTCTACATGACGAGCCATGTCATAACCTAAATCTTCTCTAACCATTCCCATTAAATCATTTCTGGCATACCTTACATGGTCTTCAGGTTGATTTTCATCCCATTGCATACCCATATAACAATTGATTGCATATAAACCTTGTGCGACTGCACCACTTCGATCAATGTTTGCTTTTTCAACACAAACAATCTTTAAATCTCTTCCCCAATGTCTGGCCTCAAATGTTGCTCCTGTGCCCGCCATTCCACCGCCAACAACTAATACATCACACTCCTCATAATGTGTTTTGTGCTTAGCCATTAATAATAAACACCTTTTTTAAAAGACTCTTTTGGAACCGATGGTAATTCTTTATTGGTATTTAATCCTTCTGGCTCACTATATAATCTTTGTGAATTAATTTCTCCTTGATTAGGAGTATCACCTTCAGCAAGTTTAGGAATAAATTTTCCCCAAGGTTTTGTTGTTATAGGTGAAACGAAGTTTTTCTCTGTTCCGTTTCTAAATTTAATTTTCCAAGAGATAGTTCCTTTTTCTTCTTCTCTTCTAACTCTGACGCTGTGACCCATTGGAGCAAAATCAGCATACCCTCTAACATCAATTGCATGATTAGGACATGCTTTAACACACGAATAACATTCCCAACAAAAGTTTGGTTCAATATTTTTTGCTCTTCTTATATTTTCGTCAATGTGCATGATATCTGAAGGACATATATCTACGCAATGACCACAGCCATCGCATCTTGTCATGTATACAAAAGTTGACATAATTTTTATTTTTCTCCCTTTCCTATTAACATATTAATAATGTTTTGGCTCTTCTCTTTTTATACCCAGGCCAAATTGTTCTGGGGCATCAGCTGGTGGAGGTAAATTATCCCTAGATCCATCTGCCTCTGCTAAATTTTTTTGAATAGCTGCTCCAGGTTTATAAAACATATGAGCAAATTTCGACCAATAAACACCGCCAAATAAAATCAAGTTAGATGCAACAAATAAAATTAAAAACAAATAAGACAAACCTATTTGCCCATTAAATTGTGTGAATGACCAAGCTAACCCAAAAGTCGAACACGCAAGTAATGCTAAAACAAATAAATCAGCTTTAATAATTCTATACCAAGGATGGGCTTCTGCTGAAACATCAACTCTTAAAAAAAACCAAAACCAATATCCACCTAAACATGTTAATATTGCTCCTGCATGCCAAATCATCGACCAAGTTTGAGAACTTGGTTTATCAGCACCTGTGTAACAAAAAACTAAAATAGCTGAAGACACCCAAAATAAAATTGTACCATACATTCCTAGAACATGTGCCAGTCTTCTTTTCCCAAAACCTAATTCAGAAGTTGTGCCAATATCAACCACTGTTGTTTTAGCAATGACAGAAACTTTTTCTCCAACTCCTAATTTTTTTGTTGCTGAAAGCTTTGCTTTTTTCGCGTTGTTAAAAAAATAAGTCAAATTTTTGTGATGTATCATTTGAATAATAGTTCCGATTGCAATTAACAAAACCATAGCAATAATGAAAGATTGCATTGCTAAGGGTGAGATGGTTTCTGATAAAATTGAAAATGGATTGCTACTTAACATTTCCGCCTTTTGTTAAATTTTGAATTAATTTAAAAGTTTTATATCTAGTTGAATTTATAGTTCAACCTCAAACTGGGGTCAATTTGTCTTTTATAACAGGCTAATTATTTCTTTTATAATGTTGTTTGTTTGGAATAACTGATCGTACTCCGCCCTGAGGATTGTCAACATCTCCTTCTCTTCGGGGAATCAGATGAAAATGGCAATGAAAAATAGATTGACCAGATACAATTCCAATATTTGTGCCTAGATTAAATCCTTTAATTAACGGATCTTTATTTGTTATTTCTTTTTTAACAACTTTTATAAGATCATTACATGCAATCAATTCATCGTTAGATAAGTCAAAATAATCCTTTATGTGTCTTTTGGGTATAATCAAACAATGATGTTCTGAAACTGGATAAGAGTCGTAACTTGCGTATGCCAAATCATTCTCATGAGCACATCCACTTTTTTTAACGTCACAAAATAAACAGGGATTGTTTGGATCTTTCATCTATTAAAATCTATAAGAATTGCATTTATTTATAACTGCATCATATTCTTTTGACAGAAACTTGAATTTTTTTAGGTTTTTTCTTTTCCATTTAAGCTCATTTATAGTTCTAACTGAGGCAACCCCTTTCCCAGAACCTATCAATAATATTTCATCATAATTTTTTATCTCTTTAAGTAAAATATCTTTCTTAAAAATCTTTCTTATTTTTGTTTTGAAAAATTTATAAGTATTTCCCTCATAATAATCCTTTTTGGGAGTAAAAAATTTTTGATCTTTAACAAATAATAAATTTGAGGTTCCAGTCTCTAGTAATTTCTTATTAGATACCAATGCAATATCTGATTGGGAGTTATCCATTTTAGATAGATAAGATAAGATCTTTTTATATTTTAGATTTTTAAACTCTGGTTCTTCTCTAATTGGTAAATGAATTATTGCTGCAAAAACTGATAATGCAATTGCTAAATACCACGCATAATCATATGACCCATATAGATCATAAAATAAACCCCCTAGATAAGCGCCAAAAAAAGATCCAACTTGGTGACTTAAAAAAACAATTCCATACAAAAGACCTAAATACTTTGTCCCAAACAGGTGAGCTACAATTCCACTTGTTGCAGGCACTGTCGATAGCCATAAAAAACCAAAACTTGCACCAAATAAAAATGCATTAATATTACTTGCGGGCATAAATATAAAAAAAATTATTGAAACACCTCTTAAAAAGTAAATTGCACTAAGGATAATTTTCTTACTCATTTTTGCTGAAAGATAGCCACTTAATAGTGAACCAAAAATGTTAAATAAACCAATTAAAGATAAAATTGCTGCTGCAGTCCAATCCTCAAGACCTCTATCTATTACATATTTAGGTACATGCGTTCCAACTAAAGTTATATGAAAACCACATACAAAAAACCCTGATACAAGTAAAACATAACTTTTAGTTTTAAAAGCTTCTGAAAGAGCTTCCTTGAAAGATTGATCTGATGTTTTTTCGACACTTTCCGTTTTAGATGGAGATCTCACAAAATATGCTGCAACTAAACCGGATAACAAAAATAGGCAAAAAACAAATAATGTGTAGTTCCAACCAAACTCTGTGAGAGAAAAATTAGTAAAAATTGGTGAAAGAAAGTAACCAAATGATCCAACAGCAGTAACAAAACTCATTGCAATCGTTCTTGTAGATAATGGAAAATGTTTCCCCACAACTGACATAGGAATACTTATTGCTGTTCCACCAAGACCTATTCCGATTAATAAACCCATATGGATTTGAAAAAATATTCCAGTGTTTGGACCCGTGTATAAAAAGTAAACGCCTAAAGTATAAAAAATAAATGCTCCGATTATAGCTATATGTCCTCCGTATTTATCTGCTATAGCTCCGAAGATAGGACCTGTTATACCCCACATCAACATTTGCATCCCGATTGCAAAACCAAATGCGGTGTTGCTTATCTTTAAACTCTCGTTGAAGTCCATAAAGAACAAACCAAATGTTTGTCTGACACCCAAAGAAATCAAAACAACAAAGCATGCAGCAAATAAAGTTACTATCGCTGTTTTTGATCGAAAAAATTTTTCAGAACTCATCTTAAATGTCTTAAAGCTTGTTTGATATCAGCAATCAAATCATTAGAGTCTTCAAGACCTATATGTAATCTTACTAAATGTTCATCTTTTGGTAAGTTCATATATTTTCTTTTACCAGTTTCTCTAAATTCTTGATGAAGCGCTAAACTCTCAAATCCACCCCAACTATAACCATAGCCAAACAATTTCAGTGAATTTACAAACTTTCGAACAGAATTAATATTCTTAGCTTTTATCTTTAATCCCATTAAACCTGACGCTCCAGAATAATATTTTTTCCACATTCTAAAATTTTGTGAATTTTTTTTGA
>CACEDX010000015.1:0-22393 GCA_902558445.1 uncultured Pelagibacteraceae bacterium
TAATTTATTATTAACACAGACCCCTCAAGCATTTAGATTTGAGGAGCTATATAAAATTGCAAAAGATCAGAAAAATAAAGTCACTGATGAAGCAACATTATTTATAAATAAAGATTTCAAAATCAAGTTTATACCAGGTGAAAAGGCAAATAATAAAATTACATATATTGATGATATAAAAAATCCCAAGACTTTTTATGGTATAGGTTTCGATATCCATAAGTTAGTAAAAAATAAGAAACTTTATCTCGGAGGATTAAAAATTCCTTTTCATTCAGGTCTTGAGGGTCATTCTGATGGGGATGTAATTTTACATGCAATTATTGATTCTATTTTAGGAGCTGTTAGAAAAAAAGATATTGGAACATATTTTCCTAATACAAAAAAATTTAAAAATATTAGATCTCCAAAAATGCTAAAGCCAATTATATTAGATCTTAATAAATCTAATTTTATTATAAATAACTTGGATATAAACTTAATTTGTCAGAAACCAAGAGTTTCAAAATATAGAAACAAAATAATTAAATCAGTCTCAAAATTAACTGGTCTTAATGAAAACCAAATAAATTTAAAGGGTAAAACTGTGGAAAAATTAGGTTTAATAGGTAAAGAAAAAGCTATCGCTTGTGAAACCATAATTTCAATCACAAAATATGATTAAAACTTTTAATTCATTATTAGCAACAATGTTTGGGTTAGGAAAAATTAAGATTATTCCTGGAACTTTTGGATCCTTAGCAACAACTATTTTTCTTTATTTTTTTTTTCATATATTAAAGTTATCACCAAATATAGTCTTAATGGGTTTGCTTATTATTTTTATTTATTCATTCATAGCAGTAGCATCCCATATAAAGGAGAAAGAAAATAAAGATCCAAAAGAAGTTATTATTGACGAATTTATAGGTCAATCCATACCAATTTATCTATACGAAATATCCCATGGAACACAAAAAACATCTGATGAAGCCATAATTTTTTATGGTATTTGCTTTGTGCTTTTTAGAATTTTTGACATACTGAAACCATTTCCAGTAAATTATTTTGACAAAAATTACAAAAATAGTTTCGGTGTAATAATGGACGATGTTTGTGCGGGATTATATGTTGTTCTATCATTAATTTGTTTTATGTTATTAAGCAGTTATTTAATTTAATGAAAACTTTAGTCAGGCTTTTAACCAAAAAAAAATTAAAACTTTCTGTTGCTGAGTCTTGTACTGGTGGAATGCTAGCTAGTTCAATTACCTCAATAAGTGGTGCTTCAAAAATATTTAATTTAGGACTGGTCACCTACTCTAACCAAGCTAAAATTAGAATTCTTAGAGTAAACAAAAATATTATTAAAAAATATGGTGCAGTTAGTCACCAATGTTGTTTGGCAATGGTAAATAACTTATCTAAAATATCAAAAGCCAATATTAATGTTTCTATAACTGGTATCGCCGGACCCAAAGGTGGTACTGTCCAAAAACCTGTCGGTTTAGTTTATATCGGAATTAAAAAAGGTAAAAAAGTTCAGATTAATAGGTATTTATTTAAAAATAAAAAAAGATCTTCAATTCAAAAAGCCACTGTTAAAAAAACTTTAGATTTAGTTCTTAGAATTTCCAAATAATTCTTCAGCTCTTTTTTGAAAAGCATCAGCTATTTTTTCTAAGCCAAATTGAAAGGAGACTACCATTAAAGAATTTAAAAATTTATTCTTTATTTCAAAATCAATATCAAAGGTGACCTCGGTAATACCACTATTTTTATCACTAAACGTCCAATTATTTGTTAGATGATTTAATGGTCCCTCTATGTTTTTAACATAGATTGAATCATTTTTTTTATTAAAGGCAACATCACTTTTGTAAGTATCTTTAAATGGGCCTTTACCAATGGTTAAATCAGCAATAATTTTTTGCAAATCACCCTCTTGTTTGTTTTCATATATTTTCGCATCAAAACAAAATGGAACAAATTCAGGGTATTTCTCTATATCTAAAACAAGTTCAATTAAGTCTTTTTTTTCACATTCAATTAATCGCTTAACTGAAGCTTTTGGCATTAATGATTGTTAATCCGATTTTGTTGTAGCTTAGCAAAATCTTCATCTGCATGATAAGAAGATCTTGTTAATGGCGATGACGAAACTAATAAAAACCCTTTTGCTTTCGCAATACTTCCTAACTCATCAAATTCCTCTGGGGTGTAGTATCTATCAAGAGGATGATGTCTTACAGATGGTTGTAAGTATTGACCAATAGTTAAAAAATCTACTTCAGCAGCTTTTAAATCATCCATTACCTGTAAAATCTCATCTTTTTTTTCACCTAAGCCTACCATTATTCCTGATTTTGTAAAAATTTTCTTATTTATCATTTTAGCATTTTTCAAAAGTTCCAAAGATGCGAAATATCTAGAACCTGGTCTTACTTTTAGATAAAGACTAGGAACAGTTTCAATATTGTGATTAAAAACATCTGGATTTGCCTCTAAAACTTTTTTATAAGCGTCACCTTTTCTTAAAAAATCAGGAGTTAAAACTTCAATTGTAGTATTTGGGTTTGTTTTTCGTGTTTGGTTAATAACTTCAAAAAAATGATTTGAACCACCATCATCTAAATCATCTCGATCAACCGATGTTATCACAACATGTTTTAAATTTAATTTTTTTACAGCTTGAGAAATTTTTATTGGTTCAAGATTGTCTAGTTTTACTGGCTTACCAGTTTTTACATCACAAAAAGCACATGCTCTTGTACATGTATCACCCATAATCATAAACGTAGCATGTCTTTTACTCCAACATTCAGTGATATTTGGGCAATTAGCTTCCTGACAAACTGTTACAAGATTATTTTTATTTACAATTGTTTTTGTTAAAAAAAATTCTTTACTATTTACTAATTTTGATCTTATCCAATCTGGTTTTTTTTTAATTGGATTTATCGGTTTATTTTGCTTTTCTGGGTGTCTAATTTTCATTTTTTTTAATTATATAAATTTTTTCATTTTTTTTACCAAACACGAACCTTTCTCTAATCAAAGATTCTATATAATCAAGATCTAGATTGTCACTTAACAATGAATTCTTAAATTCCAAGTCACTTATTTGGTTAATTATTATAGATTCTTGTTGTTTTAAGTTTTTTAAAATCTCCTTTTTCTCAAAATACGAAATTAATCCTCTTTGACCAGATAAAAGATTAAAAAAGAAATAAAGAATCAGAAAAGTAGAAACTAATAAAAGATAGTTTTTTTTTAATCTTTGAAGCATTAATGAATCTTATTCATTCTAGCTTTTTTTCCAAGTTCTTCTTCTATACGAATTAATTGATTATATTTGGCCACTCTTTCAGATCTAGCTAAAGATCCTGTTTTTATTTGATTAGAGTTGGTACCTACCGCTAAATCAGAAATAAATGTATCCTCGCTATCTCCTGATCGATGTGAAATAATAGTATTAAACCCGATAGTTTGAGCAAATCTTATGACATCAAGTGTTTCCGAAACTGTACCAATTTGATTTAGTTTAATTAAAATTGCATTTGATGAAACATTTAAAAATCCCTTTTTTAACCTTTCCAAATTTGTAACATAGAGATCATCTCCAACTATCTGCACTTTTTTAGTAGATCTCATTAATTTACTCCACGACGTCCAATCATTTTCAGAAAATGGATCTTCAATCGATTTGATTTTGTATTTATTAATCATTTTTTTATATTCTGAAATTGTTTTATCAATAGAAACATATTTTTTTGAGTGAATAGAATATTTACCTTTTTTAAATAATTCATTTGCTGCAACATCCAAACAAATTGAAACATCTTTACCATTTCTAAATCCTGATTTTTTGATTGATAAAACAATCAAATCTAAGGCCTGATTGTTACTATTAATCATCGGTGCAAATCCACCTTCATCACCAACTGATGTAGCTAAACCTTTTGCTTTAATTAATTTACTTAAGTTTTTTATTACTAAATAACATATTCTCATTGCTTCAGAAAAAGATTTTGCTTTATCTGGTCTAATCATAAATTCTTGAATTCTAAGACCATTATTAGCGTGTGCTCCACCATTAATAATATTCATTAATGGATAAGGTAATTGAAAATTTTTTGTTGCGTAAAAAGATTTATAAAGTGGAATTTTTTTTACTTTAGCTGATAATTTTTTTGTAGCCATCGATACTGATAATATTGCATTAGCTCCTAGTTTTGTCTTTTGCTTAGTCCCATCTAAATTAATAAGTATTTCATCTATTCTTTCTTGATCATGTACGTTTTTATTTCTTAGAGCTCTTGATATTTTGGAATTTATTAAATTAATTGCTGAGAATACACTTTTGCCTAAATATCTTTTATTATTCATATCTCTTTTTTCATAGGCTTCATAAGTACCTGTAGAAGCTCCTGAGGGACATATTGCTTTGGCACTTTTGTTTTTAACATAAACCTCTGCTTCAATAGTTGGATTTCCCCTACTATCAAAAACTTGTCTTGCTTTAACTTTTAGAATTTTACTCACTTAATTTTTAATAAGATTATCTATATCGCTTAATTGTTTTAGAAGATCTTCTAATTTATCTAACGGTACCATGTTAGGCCCATCAGATGGAGCATTATCTGGATCTTGATGGGTTTCAATAAAAACTCCTGCAACTCCAACTGCAACTGCAGCTCTTGCTAAATATTCAACAAATTCTCTTTGACCACCACTTTTTTCTCCAAGACCACCTGGTTGTTGCACTGAGTGTGTGGCATCAAAAATTACTGGATAACCATTCTTAGCCATTATTGGTAACGACCTCATGTCAGAAACTAAAGTGTTGTATCCAAAACTTGCACCTCTTTCAGTTACTAATATTTTGTCATTTCCAGAATCCGAAATTTTCTTTGTTACATTAACCATATCCCATGGTGCAAGAAATTGACCTTTTTTTACATTAATAATTTTATTTGTTTTAGCTGCAGCAATTAACAAGTCTGTTTGTCTACATAAAAAAGCTGGGATTTGTAAGACATCAACATGTTTTGAAACGATTGCGCATTGCTCAGCATTATGAATGTCTGTTAGAATAGGGATATTTAATTCTTTTTTAATCTTATCAAACACAGGTAAAGAAGCTTCTAATCCAGCTCCCCTTTTGCCTTTTAAGCTTGTTCTGTTAGCTTTATCAAATGAAGTTTTGTAAATAAATCCAAGACCAAATTTTGAGGTAATTTCCTTAATTTTTCCTGCCATATCCATTGCATGTTGTTCGCTTTCAAGCTGGCAAGGTCCAGAAATTATACAAATCTTATCATTGTTCGAAATGTCTATTTTTCCACAATTTACTTTAATGCTACTCATTTATGATTTTTTGATGCTTTGATAAAAGATGAGAATAAAGGATGTGGAGCAAAAGGTCTAGATTTAAATTCTGGATGAAACTGTACGCCAATAAACCAGGGATGATTTTTTAACTCAATGATCTCAGGTAAAAAACCATCGGGTGATAAACCAGAAAAACTCATTCCTTTTTTTTCAAATTTGTCTTTTAGATTGATGTTAACTTCATATCTGTGTCGATGTCTTTCTTTGATAATTTTTTTTCCATAAATTTTTTTAATTTTGGAATTATTTTGTAATTTCGCATTGTAAGAGCCTAATCTCATTGTTCCACCTAGATTTTTGTCAGTTCCTTTAATAGTTTTTCCATCTTTTATCCACTCATTTATTAATCCAATTACAGGTATACCTTTTTTATCAAATTCACTCGAAGTTGCTTTTTTTAAATTTAATTGATTTCTTGCAAATTCTATAATTGCCATTTGCATTCCATAACATATCCCAAGAAAAGGAACTTTATTTTTTCTAGCATATTTTATTGACTCTATTTTTCCAATTGTTCCTCGTTTACCAAAACCACCAGGTATTAATATACCTGAAATGTGTTTAAGTTTTGATTTAATCTCAGAAACTTTTAATTTTTCAGAGTCGATTCTAACTAAATTTACCTTAATATTGTTTTGAATACCTCCATGCGTAAGAGCTTCATCTAAAGATTTATAAGCATCTTTTAATTCAACGTATTTACCAATTATGGCAATATTCACTTGTTTTTTAGTTTGTAAAATAATTTTAGTAATTTTTTTCCAGGGTTTAAGGTTTGCAGGTTTTTTTGATTTAAGTTTGAAATAATTTAATACTTGGACATCGAGTTTTTCTCTAAAAAAACTTATTGGTGCTTCATAAATTGTTCTTACATCAACAGTTTCTATTACATTTTTAATATCCACGTTGCAGAAAAGTGAGATTTTTTTTCGATGATCTAATGGTATAGGTCTTTCTGATCTGCAAATTATTATATCAGGTTGAACACCTATGCTCCTTAATTCTTTTACAGAATGTTGAGTAGGTTTAGTTTTAATTTCATCCGAGGACTTTAAATAAGGTACTAAGGTAAGATGGATAAATAATGCATTTTTCTTTCCTATATCATTTGCGAATTGTCTTATAGCCTCAATAAATGGTAAGCTCTCAATATCACCAACAATTCCGCCAATTTCACAAATAACAAAATCTTCTTTTGATGAATCATTTTTTATGAACTCCTTTATTCTATCAGTTATATGTGGAATAATCTGAACTGTCTTTCCGAGATATTTTCCTTCACGTTCTTTTTTTAATACATCGTTATAAATTTTACCTGTTGTAATATTATCAGACTTTTTTGCAGATACCCCGGTGAATCTCTCATAATGCCCAAGATCTAAATCTGTTTCGGCACCATCATCAGTTACAAAAACCTCACCATGTTGAAATGGACTCATTGTTCCAGGATCTACATTTAAATAAGGATCTAATTTCCTTAATCTAACTTTATACCCTCTCGATTGAAGTAAATAAGCTAGAGATGCAGAAGAAAGACCTTTTCCTAACGATGAAACCACGCCGCCCGTGACAAAAATAAATCGCGCCATGGAAGTATCTTATAGCGAATAAAAAAGAAAATTAAAAGTATTAATTATTATTTTCTGGAATAGCAGGAGTATCCTCTGCTTTTTTTTCAATAGTATCCAAAACAGATGATGTAGGTGTTAATTCTCCTCTAGATACAATTGTAAGTGCTAAACTACAAATTATAAATAAAGTGGCAACAACGGCTGTTGCTTTGGTCATAAAATTACCTGCTGATCTGGAAAACATAAAACTTTCCTGAGAAACTCCAATTCCTAAAGCACCACCCTCAGACTTTTGCATCAAAACTAGTAACACCAATATTAATCCGAATATGATGTTTAAAATTAACAATATATTTTCCATGAGAGGTTAATTATATGTTTTTTTAATTATATCAATAAATTTTTTGGGATCTTGAGATGCCCCACCTATTAAGTAACCATCAATATTATTTATAGATTTCAATTGATTAATATTTTTTGAATTTACTGAGCCACCATAAAGAACTTTATAATTCTTTTTTTCTTTTTTAATAAAACTGATTGTCTTAAATAAGTCATCAGATTTTGGTATAATTCCTGTACCAATTGACCAAACTGGTTCATATGCGATTATAATTTTTTTATTATTTTTAATATTTTTCAAACCTGTTTTAATCTGTCTATTTAAAATACTTTTAGTAATTTTTTTTCTTTTTGCTTTAAGCGTCTCACCAATACAAAAAATTACCCTCAGCCCAGACTTCAATGCACTTTTAATCTTTAGATTTATTAATTTATCAGTTTCACCAGCTTGTCTATTTTCAGAGTGGCCAATAATAATATATTTAGCACCGACACTTTTTAACATTGACGAATTGACTGAACCTGTAAAAGCACCATAAACATCCTGCTCATGACAATTTTGCGCACCAACTTCAATATTTGAACCTCTCAATTTTTTTGACATTGGCTCTATTAAAGTGCTAGGTGGGCAGTAAATTATTTTCAAAGACTTTCTTTTTTTGAAGTTTTTAAAAAATTTGACAACTCTATTCAGCGTATTTAACGAATTTAAAACACCAAACATTTTCCAATTTGCGATAAAATACATATATTTATTTGTCATGAGACGTTTTTTAATTTATAGGTTTGCTTTTTATAGATCAATAAATTTATAGTAATGATTAGTAGTCTAAGAAATTTTGCAAAAACAAAACTTGCTGCTGTTTTTGTAGGTATAATTATATTACCATTTGTATTTTGGGGTATGGGTGGAATGTTTAGTAGTGGTAATACAAACAATATTGCTAAAATTAATAACAATAGTATTTCAACTGAAGATTTTATTAATTACGTAAATAAATCGGGAATCCCTGAGAAAACAATCAGAGAAAACTTAAACCAAAATATAATTGAAGAGCTTCTTTCCAGTTTAGTTTCTACAACATTACTTGACTTAGAAATAAAAGATTTCGAACTAAGTATCTCCGAAATAACTTTGTTAAAGAAGATAAAAGAAAATAAAAATTTTGTTGATGAAAATGGAGTTTTTCAAAGAATTAAATACGAAAAATTTTTATTAGAAAATAACTTATCTGCTCCAAGTTTTGAACAAAGACTTAAATTAAGAGAATTACAAAAAAATCTTTTTGATTATATTGGTGCTGGTACAACCTCCCCTCAATTTCTTACAACAAAACTATTTGAAGAAGAAAATCAAAAACTTGAAATAGAATTCATTGATTTAAATGATTTTTATGCAAATAGAGATGATATCACAGATAAAGAATTAGAAAATTTTATTAAAAATAATAAAGATGAATTAAAGATAGAATACCTAGATTTCAGCTACACAATCATAAATCCTAAAAATTTAATTGGAGTAGATGATTTCAATCAATCTTTTTTTGACAAAATTGATGAAATTGAAGTTGCCATATCCAATGAAATTGATTTTAAAGCAATCACATCAAATTTTGATTTAAAATCGGTTGATATTAGTAATTTTAGATATTCTAAAGATAAAAATGAAATTGAAAAAAAAATTTATGAATTAAGAAATAATAAATTTGATATTTTTGAAAATAAAAATGATTATATCCTTTATAACATAAAAAATAGTACCCAAAAATCACCAGATTTAAGTGATAAACAAATTAAAGAAGAAGTGCTCGAATTAGTTTTTCAAAAAAATAAATTTGATTATAACCAAAAATTATTAAATGAAATAACCAATAAAAAATTTAATGACAATAATTTTTTAGAGATGGGAAAAGATAAGATGCAGACAATAAATTTGAACTCTGTGCGAGATAATAAAAAATTTGATATTAATGCTGTTGAAGTATTATATAGCTTACCTGAGAAATCATTTACTTTAATAAATGACGAAAATAACAATATTTACTTAGCAAAAGTCAAAAAATTTGAAAGACAAATCATCGATACAAATAAAGATGAATTTAAGCAATATATTGCAAAACAAAATTCTAACAACAAAAATTCATTATTAAAATCTTATGATACATTTTTAAATGACAAATATGATGTTTCTTTAAATCAACAGACTATTGAACGAGTTAAAAACTATTTTAAATGAAAATTAATCGAAGCTTCAAAGAATTCAAGTTTCGACACAGAAACAACGAAAATCAAATAATCTATACATCAAAAAAAGTAAAAACTGATAAAGAAATAATTAATTTAATTGATAACTTTTTAACTGAAAAAAATAGCTTTATATTTGAGTCAGTAGAAAAAAGGTAAGATTAGAGGCAGATACACTATATTTGGTAAAAATCCTGACAAAATTTGGGAATTTAATAATAATAATTCTTATTTAATAAAGAAAAATAAGAAAATTAAGTTAAAGGATAAGCCTAAATATTTGATTGAAAAAATAATTGAAGATTTTAAGTTTAAAACTCCTAATAAATTACCGAAAATTTGTTCTTTGATTTCAGGATATTTTTCATACGATGCAATTAGATATATAGAAAAAATCCCAAACAATTGTAAAGATGACTTAAAATTACCTGATGTTAGATTATTACGTCCAAGAACACTTATTATTCATGACAATTTAAAAAAGGAAATATTCTTTATCAATAATATTTTTAAAGATGAAAAAATTACGAATTATAAAAATAAATATAAAGATGTCCAATCTGATCTTTTCAAGCTTTCTTTGCAATCATCTATTCAAAAAATAGATAATGAAATTAATCGAAAGTCACAAAAAATTATAATTAATTCAAATACTTCCAAAAATAAATTTTTATCTATAATTAACAAGGCAAAAAAATACATTAAATTGGGAGATATATTTCAAGTTGTTTTAAGTCAGCGTTTTGAGACTAAGTTGACAAAAAAACCCATCGATATTTACAAAAAATTAAGAATAACAAATCCGTCTCCATTTATGTTTTTTTTTAACTTTACTGATTTCCAAATAATAGGTGCCAGTCCCGAAATATTAGTAAGGTTAAGAGAAGGTGAAATAACTGTTAGACCCATTGCAGGAACAAGACCTCGAGGAAAAACAATTAAAGAGGATCGTTTTTATGAGAAAGATTTACTTAGAGATAAAAAAGAGCTTTCTGAACATCTAATGTTATTAGATCTTGGAAGAAATGATGCCGGAAAGGTATCTAAAACTAATTCCATCAAAGTAACTGAAAGTTTTATAATTGAAAGGTATTCACATGTAATGCATATAGTTTCGAACGTAATAGGTAAACATGATAAAAGTTTTTCTAAATTTAAGTCTCTTTTAGCCGGTTTTCCAGCTGGAACTGTGTCTGGAGCTCCCAAAATAAGAGCTATGGAAATTATTGATGAACTAGAGTCCACAAAAAGGAAAGTTTATGCCGGTGGCATTGGATATTTCTCTGCTAATGGAGAATTTGATACATGTATTGCTTTAAGGACAGCTGTTGTAAAAAAAAATAGATTTTATGTCCAAGCTGGAGCTGGAATTGTTGCAGATAGCAAACCATTAAAAGAGTATGAAGAAACTGTAAATAAAGCAAAAGCTTTAATTAATGCATTGAAATGAAAAAGATAATTTTAATTGATAATTACGATAGTTTTACTTTTAATCTCTACCATTATTTGTCTTCATTAAAAGTGAATGTTGAGGTAATTAGAAATGATCAAATTACATCTCATGAAATTTTAAAAAAAAGATATCATAAGATCGTAATTTCACCTGGACCTGGTAACCCCAATCAATCAGGTAATTGTCTTAAAATTGTTAAATCTTTATATAAAAAAATACCAATTCTCGGAGTTTGCTTGGGCCATCAAATTATAGGTCAAGTATTTGGCTCAAAAATTATTCAAGCTAGAAAGCTAATGCATGGAAAAACTAGTAAGATTTTTTCAAAAAAAATTGGTATTTTAAAAAATCTCCCTAAAACGTTTGAAGCCACTCGATATCACAGCTTAATCATTGATAAAAAATCATTATCTAAAGATCTTGAAATTACTGCTCAGACTCAAGATGGGCTAATAATGGGAGTACAACATAAGAAATATCATATACATGGAGTGCAATTTCACCCTGAAAGTATTAAAACTAAATTAGGAATTAAAATTTTAAAAAATTTTATAAGAATTTAGGATTAATGAAACAATTCATTGAAAAAATTAAAAAAAAAGAAAATTTAACTTTTGATGAAAGTAAATCTGCTTTTGAATTATTGATGGAAGGTAAAGCGGAAGACCAAGAAATATTTGATTTTTTGATACTTTTATCAGCTAAAGGTGAGTCTTCTGATGAAGTAGCTGGTGGAGTTTTTGTTCTTAGAAACAAGTCTAAAAGAGTAAATGTAGAAAACTGTATTGATACTTGCGGAACTGGTGGAGATGGTATGAATACACTTAATATATCTACAGCTTCAGCATTATTACTTTCAAGTATGGGTGTTAAAATAGCTAAACATGGAAATAAAGCTGTATCCTCAAAATGTGGATCTGGTGATGTTTTAGAAGCTTTAAATATAAAAATAAATTTAGAGCCAAAAGATATTGAAAATCAAATTAATGATAAAAATTTTGGATTCATGTTTGCACCCAACTATCACAGCGCAATGAGATTTGTTGGACCTACAAGAAAAAAAATTGGAAAAAGAACTATATTTAACATGATTGGACCTTTGAGTAGCCCTGCTCTAGTAAAAAGACAAGTTATAGGTGTTTTTGATAAAAAACTATTAAGAATATTTGCAAATGCTTTAAAAAATTTAGATATTAAATTTGCTTGGATAGTCAACAGCGAAGATGGATTAGATGAAATTTCACCTTATGCTAAAACTAATGTAATTCAATTAAAAGATGGTGTTATCTCAGAGATTATTGTTGATCCAAATAAGTTAAATATAAATGCAGATAAGTTTGAAAATATTATTGGTAATGATGCGGCTTATAATGCAGAAAGAATGATTAATATATTTAAAGGTGAGGATAATGATTTTTCTAAAGCGGTTTGTTTAAATGCGGCAGCAGGATTGGTTGTTAATGAAACTCATCAGAATTTCGATAAAGCTTATGATGATGCTAGAAAACATATTTTATCAGGTCAAACATTTAAACAACTAGAGAAAATTCAAAATGGCTGAAAATGTTCTTGAAAAAATAATAAATATTAAAAGTGAAAAAATTTTAGAGCTTAAAAAAAATATAAGTCTTGAGTCACTCGAAGAATTAATAAAAAATAATAGTGCATATGTTGATTTTAAAGATACGATTAAAAAGAATATTGAAAATAAAAAATTCTCAATTATTGCTGAAATAAAAAAGGCGAGTCCCTCTGCAGGTATAATTATTAAAGACTACGATCCTGTAAAAATAGCTAATATTTATAAATCAAATAAAGCAACCTGCTTATCTGTTTTGACTGAGGAAGATTATTTTTTAGGAAACTTGCTACATATTAGTAAAATAAAACGAGATGTTAATTTACCGACTCTTTGTAAAGATTTTTTTATAGATAAATTTCAAATTCCTTTAGCTAAAAGTTATGGTGCCGATGCTATTTTGATTATTTTAGCTGGAGTTTCAGATAAATTAGCAGATGAATTATATGAAGAAGCTTTAAAATTGAATATGTCCGTTATTGTAGAGGTTCATACTGTTAATGAAGCTAAACAAGCACTTAGATTTAAGGATGCTTTAATAGGTATTAACAACAGAAATTTAAAAACTCTAAAAACTGATATTAATACAACTTATGATATTCACGATGTTTTGGTTGATCACCCTGGCCCATTGATTTCTGAGAGTGGAATTAAAACTAAAGAAGAACTATTGGAACTATCAAATAAAACATCCATCAAAACTTTTTTAATCGGTGAATCACTTTTAAAAAATTTAAACGATAATTCGATTTTTTCCGTTTTATAGTTAAAAAAGTCAGTATTTTCATAACTTTTTTAACTATTGTTAATTATGAAGAACTTTTATAGAACATTGTTTGTACGATATTTGTTCTTATGCTTACAAAAAAACAAAAAAACCTGCTTTTATTTATCAACAAGAAGTTGAGGAGCTCTGGTGTATCCCCTTCTTATGAAGAAATGAAGGAGTCTCTAAATCTTAAATCAAAATCTGGGATTCACAGGTTAATTAGTGCTTTAGAAGAAAGAGGATTCATTAAAAGGCTTGCTCATAAAGCAAGAGCTTTGGAAGTTATAAAGTTACCAGAGACTGCTTCTGCAAATGATATTTACAATAATTTTTCCCCAAGTGTCATTAAAGGAGGTTTGGATGAAGAAAAACCTTTGTCCAACGATGCAGAGGTACCAGTTTTAGGTAAAATAGCAGCTGGAACACCTGTTGAAGCAATTCAAAATGAAGTTTCTAGAATTCCATTACCAAATAATTTAGAAAAAAATGGAGATTATTTTGGCCTTAAAGTTCAAGGAGATTCAATGATTGAAGCTGGAATTCATGAGGGTGACACAGTCATCATCAAAAGAACCGATACAGCCGATAATGGAAAAATAGTGGTAGCTTTAATTGACGAACACGAAGCTATGCTTAAAAGAATTAGAAAAAAAGGTAAAGTAGTAGCGTTAGAAAGTGCTAATAAAAACTATGAAACCAAAATTTTTGGCCCTGATAGAGTAAAAGTTCAAGGTGTTTTAGTATCTTTATATAGAAACTTCTAAAAAAATAGTCTAAACCATTTTTAATGAAAAAAGTAGCAACTAGATTTGCTCCGTCACCTACTGGACCTTTACATATTGGTGGGGTAAGAACAGCCTTATTTAATTGGTTATATTCAAAAAACAAAAATGGTAATTTTTATCTAAGAATAGAAGATACAGATAAAGAAAGATCAAAAGAGGAATACAAAAATCAAATTATAAAATCTTTGCAATGGATAGGTATCAATCATGATGGAACAGAATATATACAATCTCAAAAAATTGATGATCATATAAAAGTTGCAGATGAACTATTAAAAAAAGGTAGTGCTTATAGATGTTATTGCTCAACTGAAGAAATTGAAGCACAAAAAAAAAGAGCTAAACAAAAAAAAATTCCGTATGTTTATGATAGAAAATGGAGAGACAAAAATGAGAATGAAGCTCCTAAAGATGTAAAACCTGTCATAAGATTTAAAAGTAAAATTGATGGTACATCAATATTAAAAGATAAAGTTCAGGGAAATGTAGAAATTGAAAATAATACCATCGAAGATTTTGTAATATTAAGAAATGATGGTACACCAACTTATAATTTATCTGCTACTGTTGATGACCATCAGATGAATATGACACATATTATTAGAGGTGATGATCATAAAATTAATACATTTAAACAAATTCAAATTTATGAAGCAATGGAATGGGCTTTACCAACGTTTGCACATATACCATTAATTCATACAATGGAGGGGAAAAAATTATCTAAAAGAGATAAAGCATCAACTCTAGAGGACTATTCTAAAATAGGTATTATGCCAGATGCTTTGAGAAATTATCTTTTAAGATTGGGTTGGTCATATGAAGATAAAGAAATTTTTACTTTAGATGAAAGTGTAAAATATTTTAATCTTGAAGGTATTGGAAAATCGCCATCAAAATTAGATTTGAGTAGAATTCTATCTATGAATGAACACTATATAAAAAGCATTGATGAAAATGAACTTTTTAATCAACTAATCAATTATTGTGAGATTTTTAAAAATAAGATTATTGGGGAAAAAAAAGATAAAATTAAAAAATCTTTAACTTTTCTTAAGAATAAAGCTAAAACGCTAGAAGATATATATAATAATTGCCAATTTATTATTAATGATGAAGTTAATTTTAATAAAGAAGATCTAAAATTAATTGATGCTAATGCAAAAAAAATTATCTCTGAATTTAAAGATAATATTAAAGAAATAAGCAATTTTACAAGAGAAAATTTAGAACCGATAGTTCAGGAACTAATAAAATCTAATAACACCAATTTTAAAGGTGTTGGTCAGCCCTTAAGAGTGGCTTTAACAGGTTCAAAATTTGGTCCTGGTATTTATGATATAATTATATCTTTAGGTAAAGAAGAGGTTGAAAAAAGATTATCCAACAAGACTATTTCTTAAGATTGTGGCTACTTCATTAGATGATGAAGAGTTCGATCTAATTCCTTTTAAAGTTTGATTGCACTGTTCTAATTGTTTTTTTCCTATCTCTGGATTTTTAAGCATATATAAAACAGAATTATAAATTTCTTTTGCATTACACTCACTTTGCAACAATTCAGGAATGACTTCTTTATTATTAATTATATTGATGATATTTGCAAATTTAACATTTACCAATAATTTAAAGATCATAAAATTTATAAAATTTAACTTATAAATAATTATTGAAGGAACATTAGCATTACAGACTTGAAGAGAGATTGTTCCTGACTTACATACAGCAAAAATTGAATTTGATAATATTTCCTTTTTCGTATTTTCATCTGAAATTACATCAATATTATTCAAATTCTTATCTTTAACATACTCAAAAATGTTATTTTTGTTTTCTTCAGTAGCATGAAAAATAAAATTATAATTTGAGTTTTTTTTATTCATCATACTTATAAAATCAACCAATATTGGTAACAAAACATTTGTTTCTGATTTTCGACTACCAGGGAATATAGAGATTATTTTTTTATTATTAGTAATAAAATTACTGATATCTGTTTTATTATCTTTGTTATTTTCTATTAACGGATGACCTACAAAAGTATTATTTATATTTTCTTCATCAAAAAATTTTTTTTCAAAATCAAATAGTAAAAGAATATGATCAATAAATTTTTTAATATTTTTTACCCTTCCTTTTCTCCAAATCCAAACTTGTGGGGCTACATAGTGAATTGTCCTAATTTGAGGATTAATTTTTTTTACTTTTTCTGCAACTCTCAAAGTAAAATCTGGACTATCAACACTAAACAAAATATCTGGATTAAATTTCAAGATTTCTTTAACAGTTTGATTAATTCTTTTATTAATATTAAAAATATTCAATAAAACACTCGTAAAACCCAAATAAGTTATTTCTTTCAAATCAAAGATAGACTCTATTCCAATTTTTCTTAAATTTGACCCACCTACAGATAAATATTCAATATCGGTATAATCTTTTTGAAGTATTGAAATTGCTGTGGAGGCTAATTTATCTCCAGAAGGTTCTCCTGTAAGTACAAATATTTTTTTCATTTTATCAAAATAAAAATTTTATTTTTATCAGCAAATTCAATACTTTTAGATTTATCTAAAAAGATATTTTTTTTTGATTTAAGAACTATTCCTTTTAATCTATATTTTTTACAATCTTTTATTGTTTGGATCCCTATGGTTGGTAAATCCATTCTTAAATCTTGTTTTTTTTTTGGGAATTTGATTAAAATACCACCTAAATTATTCTTTAATTTAGACATCATTTTTTTGGTACCTCTATTGTCTTCTTTTGCTATTATCTTATTGTCTTTTACCACTAGAGCTTGAATATGATCATAACTATTAGTTTTAGCTAAATGTTTTATACCTCTATTGATTGATTTAATATCTGCTAGAGAAGGTTTTATCTTTGTATGTAAACCTTTTTTACCAGATAACTCCGGATTGAAATGAATTGAACTTATAACCTTGATTTTTTCTTTTTTAAGGATTTCAATTATGACTTTAATTATGGCTGCATCTCCTAATTTAGAAGCTTTAATTATACTTGGCATGTAATAAATGCCTTTTAAGTCTAATCTCAATGTAGAAAATTTTGGTTTAGCAATTTTGCCAGCAAAAAGAACTTTATTGGATTTTTGCTTTTTAATTAGGTCTATAATTTTTCCAAATTTTCCAATACTAATTCTGTAAGAATTTTTTTCTTTAGCAAAATTATTATTTTTGGAAAAATCAATTATAAAGTATTTTTTTTTTAGTCTTTTTATTTTTTTAAGAACTATTTTCGAAAAATCTGTATCGCCTAAGAATAAGCCTATCATCTTATTTTGAAAAAGGTGAACATATTGGCCTTTTTTTATCTTTCTCTAAAAATTCGACGACGTCTTTTACAAGATCATTTTTTTTAAACTCAGTGTTTAAATTTTTCAAATTTTCAGTCAAATTTTCATTTTTAAAGATTTCTTTATATGCTTCACTTAAAACTAAGATTTCTTTATTAGGTATATTTTTTCTTCTTAAACCAATTAAATTTAAACCCTGAAGAACACTTCTGTTACCATGTACCATTGCATAAGGAATGATATCTCTTACAACACCACACATTCCACCTATCATTGCAAACTTACCCACTCTAGTAAATTGTTGCACAGCTGAATTACCTCCGATTATTACATTTTGCTCAATATGTGCATGTCCACCAAGAGGAACATTATTTGCAAGTATTACATTGTCCTCGACTACGCAATCATGTGCTATATGTGAAGAAACCATAAATAAACATCCATTACCAATTTTAGTGATACCACCCCCACCTTTAGTCCCTATATTTATTGTTACATATTCTCTAATTTTATTGTTATCTCCAATTTCTAATTTAGTTTCCTCACCATTAAATTTTAGATCTTGAGGATCGTTTCCAATTGAAGCAAATGGATATATCTTATTTTTCTTCCCAATCTTAGTGTTTCCCACAATACTAACGTGAGATTGGATAATAGTATTTTCTCCTACCTCAACATTTGGTCCAATTACTGAGTATGCACCTATTTTCACATTCGATGATATTTTAGATTTTGGATCAACAATAGCAGTTTTATCTATCATCTATTATCTTTTAAAAATTCTCTAATACTTTTTGCTGGATAACCCATAACTTTTGTATTTTCGGGTATATCTTTTATAACTCCACTACCACCGCCGATTTCTACATTATCACCAACTTTAATGTGACCAGAAATTCCTGCTTGACCACCAATTTTCACATTATTACCAATAATCGAACTTCCTGCAATTCCAACCTGTCCAGCTAAAATTGTATTATCTCCAATTTTAACATTATGAGCGATATGAATTTGGTTATCTAAGAAAGTATTTTTACCAATTTCTGTATTAGATAAAGAACCACGATCTATAGTTGATCCACATCCAATTTCACAATTTTCATTAATTATAACAATACCTATATGAGGATATCTTAAATTTTTATTTTTTGATGGAAAAAAACCAAATCCTTTTTTTCCAATAACACAATTATCTAAAATAGTTACATTATCTTTTATTATAGAATTTCTTATAATTGTATTAGATCCAATTTTACAATTATCACCAATTTTTATATTGCGTTCAATAATCGAATTATGTCCAATTAAACAATTTTTTCCGATTTTGACATTGTCTCCAATTAATACATTTTTTCCAGCATCTACTATATCTTTAAAACTAGTATCATTAATATCAATAGCTGAGCTATCATAATCATCTTCTATAGAATTTGGATAAAACTTTTGAGTTACAAGAGAGGTTGCAACTAATACATTTTCAACGACTATAGGAGTACAATTTTTTGGAAGATAATTTTTTAAATTTTGTGTTGTGATACAATATGAAGCTTTAGTTCTATTTGCTATTTCATTATATTTTTTTGAATGAAAAAAAGTAATGCAATCTTTTTCAGCATTAAATAAATCCTGAATATCATTTACTGTTTGATTTTCTTTAATTTTAAGCTCAATTTTTAAAATTTTTAAAATTTCTGAAATATTAAACGGCCCATTATTAATGAAAAAAGGATTAGACATAACTGCTTCTACCAAAGCGTATCTTTGAATATACTCAAAAATTATTGCTAATTATTTCTTATCAACGATTGTTGCTGACCACACAGCATCTGCCATTTTTTTGTTGTCTACAAATGCTTCACCTTTGTATTTCCAAACACGTCCATGAGATCTGATAGCCTCTATTTTTAAAATTAATTTACAATCTGGAACAACCGGATTTCTAAATCTTGCTTTTTCTACTCCCATCAAAAATACTAATTTGTTTTCATAAGTTGATTTATCCAAGCCATGTGCTGTTAAAGCTGCTGCTGCCTGGCCAAAAGACTCAACAATCAAAACACCCGGCATAACTGGTTGGCCTGGAAAATGGCCATTAACAAAAAAACTATCTTTTCTAACATTGACAACAGCAGTCGCTGAAAATAATTTTTTAATGTCATAAAGTTCATCAATCAATAACATAGGCTCACGATGAGGTAACAGCTCTATAATTTGTTTTTTGTTTAAAGTTGTACTCATTCAATTTTAGAATCTATTATCTTAATTATCTCTTGGGTTATATTTTTTTTTTTACTCGCTATAAAAATATTTTTTTTATCAAGAACTATATCTATTTTTTTTTCACTTACGTAATTTTCAATAATCGGTGTGATTTTTTTAAAAAACTCATCAAATTCTGATCTTTTTTTTTCATTGAACTCATTAATAACCTTTTGTCTATTTTTTTGATAAGTTGAAACCTCTTTTCTGAATTCAATTAACTTTTTTCTTAATTCATCCTCAGAAATAATATTTTTTTGTTTATTAATTTCTTCTTCAATTTTTTTAAGCTCTTTTCCCTTTTTTTCAAATTTTGACAAAGCAATATTTTTTGAGTCCTCCAATTTTTTTAAAATTGATTTACCAGCTTTTGTATTCACCACAACATAATCTAAATCTAAATAAACAATTTGATCCTGACTAAAAGAAGACGGGATCAAAACTAATAACACTATAAAAATAGTGAAAAGTCTTTTTATATTTTTCATTTAAAAACTAGTGCCTATATTAAATCTGAATGTTTGTTCAACGTCAGTAGATTCTTTTGTTACTGGATGAGCAAATGAAAAAGTTAAGGGTCCAACCGGAGTTAACCAGTCTATTCCAACACCAACTGAGCTTCTTATACCATTTTTATCCAAAGAGCTATTATAGTCCACTCCCCAAATATTTGCTGCATCTGCAAAGAGAACAACATCTACATTTTGAGCATTTTCTAGGAAAGTTGGTATTGTAGTTGTGGCATTTATGCTTGATACATAATTTCCACCAATAAAATCATTTCCATCTTTAGGTCCAATCTTACCCGTTTCAAAACCTCTCAATCTTTTTCCAGGAATATATAGTCTCTCTGAAAGTTTTATGTCATCACTACTTAAAGAACTAGCACCTTTGAGAAAGATTGATAATGTTGAAACATTATTTTCATAAAGTTCTTTAAAAACTTTATAGTTATAAGTGTTAGTTAGTGTATTAGTATCACTTAAAATTGGCATATTCACACTATAATTACTGAAAAAACCACTGGTAGTTTGGTACCTTTGATTTCTTTTATCGTAAAGGAAGTCAACTCCTATAAAACTATCAAAATAATTTCCATCTTGTTTTTTTTGTTTAGCTGACGCACTAGCATCAACATCTATTTTTTCTAAAATATTTTTGGTTGACAAACCAAGTCTTAAATCATCTAAAAACTCAAATTTTGTACCAATTGAAAATCCAGTAATATTTGATTTATATCCGGAGGTTGCTAATCTATCTACTGAAGTGGCATCAAGCGATAAGTCAAGATTTTTTTCTGAATTTTTATAGTTCGGGTTAGATACTAGAAATTTGCCTTTAATTCTCTCATCAGAAACATTTAAATTACTATCAACCATAATGCCTCTTCCTAAATAATTATTTTCTTTCACCCCAAAAGATAAACTCGAACCCTCGGTTCCTGTACCAACACCAGCAAAAATTTCACCCGTAGCCTTTTCCTCTATGGTAAAATTGATTATTTTTGTATTAAATTCATCACCATCTAAAATTTCACCCTCAACTTTTTCAAAAAAATTGAGAGCTTTTATATTATTTAGAGATTTTGAATAAAGAATTTGATTAAAAGGATCGCCTTCGTCGATTTCGATTTGATTTCTGATAACTGACTCTCTAGTGACATTATTTCCAAAAATATTAATTCTTTCTACAAAAAATTTTTCAGTTTCTTCTATGTTAAAATTAATATTTATTTTATCTGAAACTATTGTTTCATTTACACTCGCTTTAATTGACTCATATTGCTCATTAATAGTAATTATTTCAATTTTTTCTACAATATCCTCAATACGATTAATTGAGTATGGTTCATTTTCTAATTTTTTCAAAAATTTTTGGACATCTAAGTAATTAGTTTCAGAAAAATCACTTGGTAAATTAAGCTTTAGATCTCCAAAAAATAATTTTGGATTTGAGTCAATGTTAAATATTAACTCAAACTCTTGTTTTTCTGTCAGCTTTGCAAATGAAGAATTTATAATTACATTATAATAGCCTTTGTTTAAATAAAAATTTTTTAACAATCTTTCGTCATATTTGATCATAGATTCATTCAAATATTTTTTTCCAGATAAAAATTTCCAGGGCTTATATTCTTCACTTAAAATTATCCCCTTTAACTTTTTATCTTTAAAGATCTTTTCTCCAATAAAAGAAATTTTTTTAATCTTTGCTTTTTCTCCAAGTGAAATATTATAATTTAAATTAATTTTATTATCCTTTAATTCTTCTATAGAGATATCAACTTTAGAAAAATAATAGCCTAAATCTTTCAAAAATTTTTTAATTTTTTTATTATCTTTATTAAGCAAAACTTCGTTAAATGAAGATCTAGGTTTTAATAAAACATTTTTTTTTAAATCCTCTAAGATTTCAGAAGATTTAATTCCTTCATAATTAATATTTTGTATTATTGGATTTTCTTTTACTTCGATAATCAGAACCTTATTTTTAATTTTAACAGACACTAAATCAAAAAAGTTTGTATTATACAATTTTTTTAGTATTCCATTTAAGTCACTTTCAGATAAGTCATCTTGGATGGACACACCAGAAAACATTATTATTGTTTCTTTTGAAATTCGCTCGTTTCCGCTTATATTTATTTTATCTATTATTTCTGCTCTTAACCATGAGCTAAAAACTAAAGTAAAAAAAAT
>CACEDX010000016.1:0-22217 GCA_902558445.1 uncultured Pelagibacteraceae bacterium
ATTTAGAGAAAAGATAAATCCAGTAAAAGTTAAAAATCCTAAACTGATTTTATTAAATGATTCTTTGGCCAAGGATTTAAATTTAAACTTTTCTGAAATAAGTCAGTCTGAGTTATCGGCTATATTTACAGGAAACGAATTGCCAGAAAATAGTAATTCAATAGCACAAGCTTATGCAGGTCATCAATTTGGCCATTTTACAATGCTTGGTGATGGTAGAGCGGTTTTGATTGGAGAACATGTATCTAAAAATAATCATAGATACGATATTCAATTTAAAGGCTCGGGAAAAACTGCTTTTTCAAGAAATGGAGATGGAAGAGCAGCGTTAGGGCCTATGCTTAGAGAATATTTAATAAGTGAAGCAATGCATGCCTTAAATATACCAACGACGCGGAGTCTGGCTGTCGCAAAAACTGGAGAAAATGTAATTAGAGAGACACAATTAAAGGGTGCTATACTCACTAGAGTAGCATCAAGTCATATTAGAGTAGGAACTTTTCAGTATATTGCAGCGAGAAATAAAAAAGGTGAGTTAGCAACATTATTTGAGTATGTTGTCAAAAGACATTACCCAGAAATTAAAAATTCAAAAAATAAAGCTTTAGGTCTTTTAAAAGTAGTTTTAGATAAACAGATTGATTTAGTTGTCAATTGGATGAGGGTTGGGTTTATTCATGGTGTGATGAATACGGATAACATGAGTATAGCTGGTGAGACCATTGACTACGGACCCTGTGCTTTCATGGATATTTATGATCCAAAAACTGTATTTAGTTCAATTGATAAATTAGGTAGATATGCTTATTGCAATCAGCCGGTTATAACAAAATGGAATCTTTCAAGATTTGCTGAGTGCTTGATACCTTTGATTGATAAAGACCAGGACACAGCTGTAAAATTAGCAACTGAAATAATCAATACTTTTGAAAAAATATATGAGGAAAAGTGGTTAAATATGATGAGGGATAAGCTGGGCATACTCGGTACAGATAAAAAAGATAAGTACCTAATATTAGACTTACTCACTTGGATGCATCAAAATAAAGTTGATTATACAAATACATTTTGCCACTTGATGAACTTTAAAATTCAAGAAGATAATATTTATGAAAGTGCTGATTTTAGCAACTGGAAAAAAAGATGGCAGGAAAGATCATCAAGTCATGATAATTCTGTAGAAAAACGAAAAAACTTGATGAGAAGTGCTAACCCTCTTTTAATTCCAAGAAATCATATAGTTGAAAATACTCTTAGAGATGCAGATCAAGGAAATTTGGAACCTTTGTTTAACTTTTTAAAAATTCTAAATAATCCCTTTACTGAGCATAAAAATATTTCTAAATATCAGCTACCAGACTCGAGTGAGAATTATCAAACTTTCTGTGGAACCTAATAATTACTTTTTAGCAATTAAATTGAGACTCATTAATTCACCATAAGGAGCATAATCACTTGTATCATTGTTAAAAATAGAGAGTCTTTCAACTTTTTCTATATGTTTAAAACCTACATTTTTTAACAAACTATCAAGAAGTTCAAAATCCCAACCAAAATAATGAAAATCATTTTCATCAGTTTGGCCACCAAAAATCATTCTAATAATATGAATTTTAGTTTTTATTTCATTTTTCTTCTCTAAAAATTGCCTAAACAGGACGTTCATGTCCGGAACTGAAATGTAAAACTTTCCACCTGGGATTAATACCCGATGAACACCAATTAAAGTTTTTTTTGCATCAATATATTTTACATGCTCGAAAACATGGCTAGCATATATTTCATCTATTGAATTATCTTTAAATTGTGAAAGGTCTGACATGTCTCCAACAAAATCAACATTTTCTTTTTTTTGAATATTAAGAATTTTCCATCCTTCTTTTGCTTCTTTGCCACCAATATGTAATTTCATATAATTATTTAAATTTATAAAACGTAAGGCTCATGTCTTGCCTGTTTACCTAATACTCTCTCTACAGCCATATTTGAAATATCAATTGATTGATAAGCGCCAGTTGTAATCAATTCTGTTAATGCTCTTCCAATTCCTGGAGCTTGCATTAATCCTCTTCCTGTGAAACCTGTTGCTAAATAAACATTTTCAAATTTTGGATGTTTTCCAACAACTGCATTGTTATCAAGTCGATTGCAATCATAGTAACCAGCCCACCCACCGGTTAATTTTAGTTCCTCCATAGCAGGTATTCTATGAGCCAATGCTGGCCAAACAAGTTCCTCAAAATCATCCCACGCAGGTTCAAGATCTTTAGCATCAAAGACTGATTTTGGTGAACCTGCTAAGTATTCTTTTCCTTCAGGTCTCCAATAAACTCCTGTTGTTAAATCTCCCGTTAATGGCATTTCAGGAATATGTTTTGGACACTTAACTCTGAAAACAGTATGCTTTTGAGGTTCAACAGGGATATCTTCCAAAAGCTCTTTAGTCCAACATCCAGCTGCTGAAATAATTGTCTTAGCATTTATTTCAGAAAGAGATTTAACCTCACCCTTAACAAATTCTGCACCAAGATCAATTGCTTTACTTTTTAACGCACTATGGAACATGAAAGGATCAATCCATCCCTCACTTTGATTGTCAGTGAAAGTCGCTGTTTCAATTCCGTCACTATTGATATATGGAAAAAACCTTTTCAACTCAGAGCCTTTGATGTTTTTCGTTCCCGCATCACAAGCTTTATGATTTTCGAGCGCTTTATATTGTTCATCTGCATGCTCAGGTCCAAACATTAATAAATAACCATTGGTCACCATACTAGCAGTCGGTTTTGGATTTTTTTCAGTTTTTAATAAATCTGGAATTTGAAAAATAAATTCTCTGGCAAATTTTCCCAATAAAATATTTTCTTTTTGGAAAAATTGTCTTCTAAAGCCGCCTAATGATAAAGGAAAAGAGGCAGTTTTATATGTTGGGTCTTTTTCTATAACTTTAACTTTTCTGCCCTCTTTTGATAAAAAGTAAGCAGTCGCGGCTCCAATTATTCCACCACCAACTATTACAACATCATCCATTAATTTAATATTAGTAAGTTAATATTCAGAAATAATGCATAGCAACACCAAAGTAAATAGGGAATCATTAAATAATAACTCACAAAATTGACACGCTTATATCTTATTATTAGGGTAATTATTAAACCAATTAGAATTATTAAAACAACTAAAGCTAAAAAAATTTGGTGTAAACCAAAAAAAACGATACTCCAAGTTGTATTAAATATAATATGAATAAAATAAATATAAATCGTATTCATATCTCTATTTTTACTATGCCAAAAAAACCAAATGGCAACTGTCATCATTAAATAAAGTGTTGTCCAAACAGGTGCAAATACCCAGTCAGGTGGGTTAAAATCGGATTTGACTAACTGAGAATACCAAGGATCTTTCAAATTAATTGTGACTAAACTTCCAATAAATGAGGCTGAAAATGTGATAATAAAAAAAAGTATGAATGATAAAAATTTATTTTTTAACATTAAAGTATTATACATCTTTAGATAATGAATAAAAAAACAATTTGGATCACTGGTGGAAGTACTGGAATTGGCAAAGCTCTTGCAATAAAATTTGCTAATGAAGGGTGGAATGTTGCTATTTCAGCTAGACGTGAGAATCTTCTTAATGAGATTTCAGACAATCATGAAAACATAAGTCCATTTCCATTAGATGTGACTGATAAATCAAAATGTAAAGAGGTTTTTGAAAAAATTAAAAATAAATTTGAAAATATAGATATTTGTTTTTTTTCCACTGGCACATGGAATCCAAAAAAAGAAAGAGATATTGATGTTGAACAAATTGAGGAAGTATTCAAAATTAATTTTTTTGGAACATTGAATGCTATTAAAGCAGTTGAAGAATATTTTAAAAATAGAAAAAGTGGTACAATTACTATTGTTTCCTCAATTGCTGGTTATAGAGGTTTACCGAATTCAACCGGGTATGGGCCCTCAAAATCTGCTCTAAATAATTTAGCAGAAAGTCTGTATTTTGACTTTGGTCGGTCAAATGTCAGAGTATGTTTGGTATCTCCAGGTTTCATTAAAACTCCAATGACAGATAAAAACGATTTTAAAATGCCTTTTTTAAAAACTACTGAATATGCAGCAGAAAAAATATATGATGGCTTGGTAAATAAAAAAACTTTTGAAATTCATTTTCCAAAATCATTAACTATTGTACTGAAAATCTTAAGTTTTCTTCCAAGTAAGATTTATTTTGGTTTAGTTGGAAAATTAACAAAATATCAAAAGAAAGATTAATCTTTTACAAACACCACTGTCAATTCAGCGACCTTAATTCCAAATTTAGTCATTGTAGCTCTATTAATTGCTACTCGATCGTCCTGTTTAAAAATCCAATCATCAAAAGTAATTTTAATTTCTTTACCTTTTACTGGAACTAATAAAACATACTCAAATTTAAATGCAGGACCATAAGAGTATCCCTTAGCTTTACCAACTACGTCTCCAGCAGTTCCCTCATAATTGTTGTCGTCTATTTTAGTAATTTGCCATTGTCTAGTTTGTACTTCACCATCATCCCAATTAAATTTTTCATCAAGAATTAATTGCTTACCATCCCACTTACCGTCTAAATCTGCTGAAAATTGTCTAGTAACTTTTCCAGATCTATTCTGAAGAACTCCCCAAGCTTTAACATTGCCTGACAAGTAATTTTCTATGATTAATCTCGGTTCTTTGCCTTTAAAATCTTCTGGTTTCATATCGTTATTATTTGAGCAGTTTGTAATTAAGAATAAAGAGATTATCAATAAAATTGATCTTAAGTTTATTATTTTGCTCACAAGCCCCCTTTATTTATTTATTTTGAATTGAAAATTGTATCAGATCAATATTTTTTGATTTAAATCCAGCCTCACAATAAGATAGGTAAAACTCCCACATTCTTTTAAAAGTTAAATCAAAACCTTGTTTTTTAATGAGATGCCATTTTCTATTAAATTCATTTTTCCAAATAGCTAATGTATTTGCATAATGATCAGCATATGAGTCGTAAGACTTTATTGTTAAACCATTGTCTGAAACATATTTGTTTAAGCTATTTTTACTTGGCAAAAATCCTCCTGGAAAAATATATTTTTGAATAAAATCTTGTTTCGTTTTATATCTATCAAATAAACTATCATCTATTGTAATTGCTTGAATGGCAGCCCTACCATCTGTAGAAAGGTTTTTCTTAATAGTTTTAAAATAACTTTCCAAATAATTTTGCCCTACTGCCTCAATCATTTCTATGGACGCTATTGAATTATATTTATTCTTTAAATCTCTATAATCTTTTATTTCAATATTTACTTTTTCATTTAAACCACAATTATGAATTCTTTTTTTTGCGTATTCGAATTGTTTTTTTGAAATAGTAATACAATCTAATTTTACGTCATATTTTTTTCCTAAATATTCTGCAAAACCACCCCAGCCACATCCGATTTCTAAAACCCTGTCGCCATGATTTGGTTTTATTAAATCTATCATTTTTTGATATTTGTTATTTTGTGCATCTGAGAGATCTTTAGTGGTCTCACTAAAAATTCCACTTGAGTAAGTTAAGGTTTCATCAAGCCATAAAGAAAAAAAATCATTTCCTAAGTCATAATGTTTTGCAATATTTTCCTTACTTCTATTTTTTGTATTTTTTATAAAGATCCCTTTTAAAAAATTTATAATTGGAAAATCGAGTAAACCTGAAAACTTGTATATGATTTTTATGTTTCGAGCTGTTATTTCAATGAGATTGGATAAATTATCAGTTTCAAATTCTCCTCTCATGTAAGACTCAGCAAAACCAATGCTGCCACCCTTTATAATATTAAAAGAAAAATTTGGTTTGTTAATTTTCAATTTAGCTTTTAAATTATCCTGAGGATTTCCAAATTTTAAGACTTTACCTTGATAATTTGTAATTTCTAGAAATCCAACATTTATTCCGGCTAATATGTTAAAAACCAGTTTGTCTGAAAGTCTATTTAAGGACATTAATTTTCAAAAGATATGTTGTTTCTTATTTTCAATTTTTTTTGGATAAACTTTATTCCTTTGGTCCATAATTTAAACGCTTCAAAATGTATCGCTGCAATAATTTTAAAAGTCATTAGGGGATGTTTTAAATAAGATTTAATTAACTCTGAAGTTGTAAAATCTTTTCTTTTCCCATCTTGAGAGGCATATAATATTTTTTCGTTTAATTGATATTGATCTATGATTACTGAGATCTTATCTGCAGGTTTTAAAATTCTAAAAAAATAACTACAATTCATTTCAATGAATGGTGAAACATGAAATTTTTTCTCACAATTGTGTTGCAATAAATTGTCATTTTTTACTTTAAAAACATAAGTGTGTTGCTCACCAAAAGTATTTTTGACTTCATATAATATGGATATCAAATCATTGTTTTTATTGTACACATAAAAAACACTTAATGGATTAAAAACATATCCAAAGATTCTTGGGTAACATAAAAGTTTAATTCTAATATTTTCACTACTAATATTATTCTGTTTAAGATTTTTTTTAACCCAATCAGTTAAGAGTGATCCATCTCTATCTCCATGATCTTTATCAAAAAAACTAATTAAATTTAATTTATTGTATGAAAAAAAATTAATCGTTTTATCTAATTTTTCTAATTCAGAAAGATCAATTAAAAGTGAAAATACTCTGTACTTAAAAAAGTGTATCTTTGGTTTAAATCTTTTGTGAATTACAGCGCCATTATATATACAACTAGTCATTAAGAGTTTTAAGCATTTCAATAGATGATTTTATTCCATCTTCATGAAAACCGTAACCAAAATAACTACCACAATAAAGAATATTTCTTTTATTTTGTAAATTTGTAAGCTGACTTTGAAAATTAAGTGCAGATTGATCAAAATATGGATGTGTAAATCTTACTTTTTTTAAAATTTTCTTCTCATCAATTTTGAAATAAGGATTTAAGGTAAGAAAAATATTTTCATCAAATTTAAGGTTTTGTAATAAATTTAACCAATATGTAATTGAATTTTTTTCTATTTCATCCTTTTTCATTGATGAATTCCATGAACACCAAGCTTTTTTATTTTTTGGCATAGCTTGTTCATCGGTATGAATATAGGCAATATTTTCCTTATATTTATAATTTGAGAGGACATTCTTTTCTTGGTCGGTTGGAGTATCAATTATTGATAAAGCTTCATCTGCATGTGTTGCTAAAACAACTTTGTCGTATCCAAAATATTCACTTTCTCCACCATAATATAAATCTATACCTGTTGTTTTTGTTTTAATTTTTTTGATTGGATAATTTTTGAAATGTTCACCGCTGATTTTTGAAATAATGTTTTGAACATAAGTTCTACTTCGATTTGATACAGTATACCACTGAGGTCTATTTTTTAATTTAAACAAACCATGATTTTGGAAAAACTTTAAGAAAAATCTTAACGGCATTTGACTGGCAGCACTTGGTGGCATTGACCATATGGCTGAGACCATCGGTATCAAATGATAGTTGATGAACTCTTTTGAAAGATTTTCTTTTCTCAAATAATCACCAAGTGTAGTCTCTTGATCAATTTTTTTTATATTATCACATTTTTTGTAAAACTTTATTATATCAAAAAACATTTTAAGGAATCTTAGGTTAAACAGATTGGTCTTATTTGAAAAAATTCCATTTAATCCTCGACCGCAATATTCGAATGAAGATTTTTCAACTGATACAGAAAAAGACATATCGCTTTTTTCAATTGCAATATTATTCTCTTCAAAAAAATTTATTAAATTTGGGTAAGTTGCGTAATTAAATACAATAAAACCTATATCAACTGGAATTTTTTTTGTACCAAACGATAAATCAATAGTATGAGAGTGACCACCGAAACGATCTTCCTTCTCGAAAAGATCTACATGATGTTTTTTTGATAAGTAATATGCAGCGCTTAATCCTGATATACCTGAGCCGACAACAGCAATCTTCATTAATTGTTAAGCTGCATCTTCTTTAAATTCATCTATACTTGGACAAGTACAGAATATATTCTTGTCACCATAAACATTATCTACTCTTGCAACTGGAGGCCAAAATTTATTAGCTCTTAAGAATTTTGCTGGATAAGCAGCTTCTGCTCTTGAATATTTATGCGTCCAATCATCAGAAGCTAGTTCGCTGTCCGTGTGAGGAGCATTTTTTATTGGATTGTCTATTTTATCAAATTCACCTGATTTAATTTTTTCAATTTCTTCTTTAATCTTAATTAAAGTATCGCAAAATCTATCTAGTTCTGACAAACCCTCACTTTCAGTTGGCTCTATCATCATTGTACCAGCTACTGGCCATGACATAGTTGGTGCATGAAACCCATAATCTATTAATCTTTTTGCAATATCTTCTTCGGTTACTCCTGTCTCTGATTTAATATTTCTAATATCAATAATACATTCATGAGCAACATTTCCATTTGATCCTTTATACAGAATTGGGAAGTGATCTTTAAGTCTATGAACAATATAATTTGCATTTAATATTGCTACTTCAGTAGCAAGCTTTAACCCTGCTGATCCCATCATTTTAATGTACATCCAAGAAATTGAAAGAATACTTGAACTACCCCAAGGAGCTGCCGAGACTGCTCCAATGCCAGATGTTGGTCCACAATCTTTAATCACTGGATGATTAGGTAGATAAACTTGTAAATGTCTTTTACAAGCAATCGGTCCCATACCTGGTCCTCCACCGCCGTGTGGTATACAAAATGTTTTATGTAAATTAATATGACATACATCTGGACCAAAATTTCCAGGCTTTGCAACTCCAACTAAGGCGTTTAAATTTGCTCCATCCATATACACTTGTCCACCATGTTTGTGAACTAACTCACAGATATCAGTTATTTTTTCTTCAAATACTCCATGGGTAGATGGATAAGTTACCATTAGTGCCCCAAGATTTTCCGAATGTTGTTCAGCTTTTTTCCTTAAATCATCAAAATCAACATTTCCCTCTTTATCACAATTAACAACTACCACCTTCATTCCAACCATTTGTGCACTTGCTGGGTTAGTACCATGCGCTGAACTTGGAATTAAACATATATTACGATTAGCCTCACCTCTATCTAAATGATACTTTCTGATAACCATTAAGCCCGCATACTCACCTTGAGCACCTGCATTAGGTTGCAAAGAAACACCTGAAAAACCAGTTATAGAACGCAACCAATTTTTTAGATCAGTAAATAAATCTCTAAAACCTTCCATTTGTTCAATTGGAACAAATGGATGAGGTTCTGCAAATTCTTTCCATGATATTGGGATCATTTCGGCTGCAGCATTTAATTTCATTGTACAAGAACCAAGTGCAATCATAGTTCTATTCAATGCTATATCTTTATCTTCTAATCTTTTTAAATATCTAAGCATTTCAGTTTCTGAATGATATGAGTTGAAAACTGGATGTTCTAAATATTTTGAAGTTCTTAATAAATTTTTTGGAAGATTAGGTAAACTTACCGATGGATCTTCTTTTTTGATTGACTCTGCTGCATTAAAAATTTTTAATAGTTGATTTACTCTATATACATTTTTTCTCTCATCAAATGAGACAGCGAGCATTTCAGAATTTACTTTTCGAATATTAACTCTCTGGTTCAGAGCATTCTTATAAATTTGATCAGTCTTTTCTTTAGTAATAATCGTTACAGTGTCAAAAAAATTATTTGAATAAAGCTCGTATCCAGATTGTTTTATTTTATCAGCAAAACTTTTTGCTAATTGAGACACTCTTTCTGAAATATTTTTAATTCCATCCGGACCATGATAAATAGCATATGCTGCTGAAACAATTGCTAATAAAGCTTGGGCAGTACAAATATTACTCGTCGCCTTATCTCTTCTGATATGTTGCTCTCTAGTTTGTAATGATAATCTATATGCTTTATTACCATGTCTATCAACTGATACACCAACAATTCTTCCGGGCATTGATCTTTTAAACTCATCTTTTGTAGCAAAAAAAGCTGCATGTGGACCTCCATATCCCATTGGAATTCCAAATCTTTGGGAACTTCCAACTGCAATGTCGGCACCAAGTTCTCTTGGTGTTTTTAATTTTGCTAAAGCCAACAGATCACAAGCTAATACCGCCTTTCCATTCTTTTTGTGAATTTTGCTAATTGCTTCACTTGGGTCTTTAATATCTCCTAAAGTTCCTGGATATTGTAAAATTCCACAAACTAAATCCTCTTTTAGTTGATCTAAAACTTCATCTTCTTTACCGACTAAAACCTTTAAACCCATAGGTTCAGCTCTTGTTTGAATTACATTTATTGTTTGAGGGTGACAATCCTCGGAAACAAAAACTAAATTACTATCTTTTTTATTTAATCTGTGACTTAAACCCATGGCTTCTGCTGCTGCTGTGCCTTCATCTAATAAAGATGCATTTGCAATATCCATCCCTGTAAAGTCAACAATCATTTGTTGAAAGTTTAATAACATCTCAAGTCTTCCTTGAGCTACCTCAGGCTGATAAGGTGTATAGGAAGTATACCAACCTGGATTTTCTAATATATTTCTTAAAATTACATAGGGTGTATAGGTTCCATAATAACCCATACCAATAAAATTTGAGTAAACTTGATTTTTTTTCGAAATTGCTCGTAACTTTCTTAACGCCTCGTACTCTGAATTTGAATCACCAATATTTAGTTCACCTTTAAACTTTATTTTTTCTGGAACAGTATTGTCAATCAAGTCATCTAGTGATTTATAATTTAATTCTTTTAACATTTTTGATTGGTCTTCTTTTGAAGGACCAATATGTCTTCTTAAAAAATCTTTTTCTGAATTTGGTAACATTATGCTGAAGTCTCCTTTGCAAATTTATCGTAATCGTCTTTATTCATTAAAGTATCCATTTCTGATGGATCTTTTATTTTTAGTTTAAAAAACCACGCTGAGTCCTCCGGGTCTTGATTAATCTTTGATGGATCATCTACTATAGCTTGATTGGTTTCAACTACTTCACCGCTCACAGGGGTATATACATCGCTAGCAGCTTTCGTTGACTCCACAACACCAGCTGTACCATCTTTCTCTACGCTAGAACCTTTTTCTGGAAGTTCTGCAAAAACTATATCACCTAACATCTCTGTAGCATGTTTTGTGATACCAATTGTTGCAACATCTCCATCTAATTTAATCCACTCGTGTTCTTTTGAATATTTTACTTCACTCATTAGTTTACCCCTTTGACATAACTTTTTTTATAAAATGGTAAGCTGCAAATACTTGCAGGATGTTTTTTACCTCTGACTTCTAAAAATACTTTAGTATTTTTTTTTGAAAATTCATTTTCCACATAACCCATTGCAACAGGTCCATTAACACTTGGTCCAAATGTACCACTTGTGATTTCTCCAATATGAATATCTGATTGGTTAAATATTTTTGTTTTTTCTCTAGCAATAATTCTGCCTTCAGGTTTAATTCCAACTCTTATTTTACTGACTCCATCATTTAATTGTTTAATAATTATGTCAGAGCCAATAAAATCTCCCTTAGAGATTCTTTCTTTTGAAATAGCCCACTTTAAATTTGCTTCCACTGGAGTTTTGTTTTTATCAAGATCATGACCATAAAGACATAAACCTGCTTCCAATCTTAGTGTATCTCTTGCTCCAAGACCTATCAATTTAGATCCTTTGTTGATTAATTCTCTGGTTAATTGGTCTACAAAATCATTTACAATTGATATCTCAAAACCGTCTTCACCTGTGTAACCAGATCGCGTAATATAAACTTTCTGATTTTCAAATGTAAACCAGTTTCCAGACATAAAATTTAGATCTTTCACACCATTAATAACATCATTAAGAATTTCTGATGATTTAGGACCCTGAATGGCAATTAGAGATCTATTTTCATCCAGAACCATTTTGTACTTATCCTCAAGAAATTCTTTTAAAATTTTAAAGTCATTATCTTTACATGCTGCATTGAGGATTATCAAAAAGCCTTCTTTTGTTTTTGTGATAATTAAATCATCATGTATCCCAGCATCTTTGTCCATTAAGAAGCTGTATTTTGAATGATTTAATTTCAAATTTTTAAGATCTAAAGGAAAAATTTTTTCTAAATCTTTGATTAAGTCTTCACCACCATAAATAAATAGCTGACCCATATGGGAAACGTCAAAGATACCTGAGTGATTTCGTGTGAATTTGTGTTCTTCTACAATACCTTCCGAATATTGTATCGGCATTTGATAGCCTGCAAATTCAACAAATTTTGCATTACAATCTTGATGTAATTGGTACAGCGATGTTTTTTTTGTTTCCATATTAACTCTTTGTACCCATCTGTATATTTGCCTGAGAGTTTTGCTCCTTCGGCGAGAATTAAATCTCTTTCCAGAGTTAATATGTTACGGTCCTTTTTGCCTGAGAGATTCCTGGGTGGTTGCTCCTTCGGCGCTACGATTATCTGTAGTCTCTCCCGTGACAGGATATTCTTACATGTGTGGAAAAAAGTCAATCAGAAACAATTTTTTTTTGTTTACTTAAAAGCGAGTAAAATTGTAATAAAACTGCAGAAAGTATAATTGCGCCACCAATTAATCCAAATACAGAGGGTCTTTCACTTACGAAAAGGAATGCCCATATCGGTCCTAGGACAGATTCGGATAACATTATGATTCCAACCATTGCAGACGGTGTTGTTCTTGCACCGATAGTTATAAATATAAAACCAAAACCAACTTGAAAAAAACCTGCGAGAAAACCCAAAAAGATATCATGAGGAGAAATCATGATTTTAGTGGAAAGCAAAAAACCAATTAGGCATGAACTAACACCAGCAACAAACTGGGCTGGCACCATATCCACGGAGGGAAATTTTCTCACAATCATTATTAAAACTGCAAAAGTAATTGGCATTGTAAAGGCTGCAAGGTTTCCAGATAATTCTCCAGGAGATAATGAATTGCCAACCATTAATAAAACACCTGTCATCGCCAGACAGATTGAAAACAAAGTAATTAAATTTATTTTTTCCTTGAGAAAAAAATACCCAAATATTGCAAGAAATAGTATTTGAAGTGAAATGATAAAATTAGTATTAGCAACAGTGGTGTTGTACATAGCAAACACATATCCACAAAAACCAAAAGATAAAATAATTCCACCAAAAAATCCCGGTAATCCAGATTTATAAAATGACTCAATTGTTTTTCCTCTATAACTTAAAATTAAGAAAGTTAGAACTGTTAAAGAAAAAAATAAAGATCTCCAAAATAGAATTTGCCATAATGTAGCTCCCTCAAAAGATTTTACAATTAATCCACCAAAACTTAAACTTAATGCACCTAAAAAAATTAATAATGGTCCAGGTAAGTTTCTTATAAAAGTCATTAAATTTGTGAAATTAAATTTTGCGTCTCTAAGTCATATAGTTTAAATAATGTTTCTGCATCAGCTAATTCGACTTTTTTAAATTTAATCCTTGAACCTGGGGTTAATTGAACCAACTTGTCATAATCTGCACTGATAACAACTCCTATTTTAGGATATCCTCCAATAGTGCCATGATCTGAAAGCATAATTATTGGATTTCCATCTGCTGGTACTTGAATAACACCTTTTAACAAACCTTCTGATTTAATATTGGTATCAACAATATTTTCTATTTTTGGTCCCTCTAGCCTCATACCCATACGATCTGATAATTTTGATATTACAAATTCTTTCTCAAAAAAAATCTTTTTTCCTTCGTCAGAAAAATAGTCAAAATTTGTTCCTTGGATAACTCTGATATTTTCAATTTTTGTATTAATGTAATTTAATTTTTTATCACTTAAATTTTTATTGATATTTAAAATATAAATCTTTTGTCCATCTTCTATCTTTTTTCCATTATTTGCACCAATATTTGCTTTTGTGTTAACAGAGCAACTTGACCATTGATAATTAATATCAAATTCACCACTTACTGCTAAATATCCATAAACAGATTTATTAGTGCTTATAATATCTAATTCATCACCATTTTCTAAAGCGAAAGATTGATAACATTTTCCTTCGATAGTATTGTTTTTTTTTCTAAGTATAAATTTTACATCCCCCGTGATTGCAAAATTAATATTTTCACCAAAATACTTTAATAAAGGACCTTGATAAGCGAATTCAATTATTGGAAAATTTACTTCATTACCAACAAGTTTGTTAGAAATTTGAAAATTTCTATTATCCATTGCTCCACTAAATGGAATACCAATATGATAAAGATTTCCTCTACCCTGATCTTGAAATGTTGTGTTAATTCCAGCTCTTTTTATTTCAAAATAATTTTTATTCATTGTTATTGTAATATTGTTCTTTAGTAATTTGCTCAAAAGTAACTACATCACCTGGATTAATCAAATTTGGATTATTCTCATTAGTGCTATCAAAAATAACTTGTGGTGTATTTCCAATGATATTCCACCCACCAGGACTTTCAAATGTATAAACATTTGCAAATTGTTCTGTTAATCCAACTGAGCCCTTAGGCACTTTTACTCTCGGTGTTTCCAAACGTTTTGCCTGCAACTCATTTTCCAGATCACCAAGAAAAGGCATACCTGCAATAAAACCAGTCATATAACAAAAAAATTCCTTACCAAAAAATTTCTCATAGATTTTATCACGAGTTATTTTTAACTTTTCCTCTAATCTTTTTATATCTAATGAAAAATTTTCATCACAACAAACAGGTATCTTAATTCTATTTGTCTCTAATTCATCATCATTAGTAATATTTAAATTTTCGATTAATTTTTTGATCGTTTGAAAATTTTTTTTTCGTAGATCGAATGAAATAATTAATTTATTATATGAGGGAGTTAAGTTATTGATCCCATCAATATTTTCTTTTTGAATACTTTTAAAATATCGTATTACTTTACTATTTATTTCTTTGTTTACCTCAGATCCGAAATCACAATACAAAGCTGCGTCACCAAGATTTGATATATTTTTAATCATGCCATGTTATACTTACAAATTATGAGTATGGAAATTAATATAAATTGTGATTTGGGTGAAAAATCAAAACATCACTCAAATAAGTATGATCCAGATTTATTAGAAATCGTAAATTCAGCCAATGTTGCTTGTGGCTATCACGCTGGAGATGAGCAAACCATGAATCAAGTAGTAAAAATTTCGAAAAAAAATGGAGTGAGTATTGGTGCCCATCCTTCTTTTAACGATCCAGAAAATTTTGGTAGAGAAAGAATAAATCTTTCTGAAAGTGAAATAAAAAAACTTGTAATTGATCAATATGAAATTCTTCAAAAAATAGCTTCTTCTCATGGAGAAAGTGTATCTCATGTAAAACCTCATGGGGCCTTAAATAATATGGCATGTGAGGATATTGAGTTAGCTACAATTTTAGCCAAAACTATTAAGGATATTAATAAAGACATAATATATCTAGTACCTACTGGATCAAAGATGCAAGAAGCAGCAAAGAAATTAGATATGAAATTCGCTTGTGAAATATTTGCTGATAGAAATTATGAGGATGATGGCAATCTTGTATCTAGAAAGAAATCTCATGCATTAATAACTGACCCTGAGCTAGCAAAAAAACATGTATTAAAAATGGTTCAAACTCAGTCGCTTAATTGTCACAGCGGGAAGCAAATACCTTGTGAAATCGACTCTGTTTGTATACATGGTGACAATCTAAGTTCATTAGCAACAGCTAAGTCGATAAGAGATAACTTAGTTGAAAATGGTTTAGAATTAAAAACTTTAAACAAAATGAAAAAATTTATTTAATATGAAAAAATTTATCTTATCTTTATCTATTGCATTCTTTATCACAACAAACGTTTTTGCAGCTGGTTCGTCTTCCAGCGGATCTGGTGGATCGAGTGAAAAAAAAACAAATTATGATAAAGCTGTATTACTTGTAAAAAGTGCAAAAAAATATGAAAAAAATGGAAAGGGCGATAAAGCAAAAAAAGTTTATTCGAAAGCGCAAAAGCTTTTACTCAAATCAAATGAAAAAAAACCTGGTAAAGCTGATACTCTTAACTACTTAGGTTTCACAACTAGAAAACTGGGTGATTTTGAGAATGGTGAGAAATATTATCTTCAAGGTTTAGCTATTGATCCAAAACATAAAGGTATTAACGAATATCTTGGTGAATTGTATGTTGCAACTAACAGACATAATCTTGCGGTTGAAAGGCTCGGAGTTTTAGAGGGTTGTAATTGTGAAGAATATGATCAACTAAAAGCTGTTATAGCTGGCGAAAAATCAAAATACTAATTTATATTTTTAATCATTTGCTCTGGCATCCATAAAGCTATTTCTGGAAAGATAACAACTAATATAACTGCCAGGACCATTAATAAGAATAATGGGAAAGCACTCCTTGCAATGTACCCCATATCTTTTTTTGCCATGCCTTGAAGTACAAATAAATTAAAACCAACAGGTGGAGTGATTTGTGCCATCTCAACAACAATGACTAAAAAAATACCAAACCAAATCATATCAAAACCTGCTTGTCTTATCATGGGCTCAATGATTGCCATTGTTAAAACAACTGCTGAAATACCATCAAGAAACATTCCTAAGATTATATAAAAGATCATTAAAACAAATATCAAAACATATGGAGATAATTCCATATTTTGGATCCAGAGAGCTAGATTTCTTGGTAATCCAGTGAACCCCATTGCTAAAGATAAAAATGTTGAACCTGCTAAAATAAAAGCGATCATACAAGAGGTTTTAGTTGCGCCAAGTAAAGAGGATTTAAAAGTTTTTAATGTTAAACTTTTTTGAAAGTAAGATAATATTAATGCTCCAACTACTCCTAATGAAGCCGCTTCTGTAGCTGTTGCAATTCCTGTATATATCGATCCAATAACAGCTAATATTAAAATTATTACTGGCAAAAGTTGTTTTGATCTTTTTATTTTTTCAAAAAATGAGTACTCCTCAAAGATTTTTGGCATAGATTTTTTATTAATTAAAGACCATATAATTACGTAAGACATGAATATTAGCGCAATCATTATTCCAGGAATAATTCCTGCAATAAATAATTTTGCTATGGACTCTTGAACAGCAACGCCATAGATAATCAATATAATCGACGGTGGTATCAATAATCCTAATGTTCCTGAACCTGCCAAACTACCTAGTAAGATTTTTTCTGGATAATTTCTTTTTCTTAATTCAGGAATAGACATCTTGCCCACTGTTGCAACAGTTGCTGCTGAAGAGCCTGAGATTGCTGCAAATAATGCACATCCAACAACATTAACATGGATTAAACCTCCTGGTAATTTTTGCATCCAGGGAGATAATCCTTTGAATAAATTTTCAGAGAGCTTTGTCCTAAATAAAATCTCACCCATCCAGACGAATAGTGGTAATGCGGTAAGTGTCCAAGAGGATGATGTGCCCCATATCGTCGTAGCCATTGCATCACCAACTGGTCTTGAAGTAAATAACATCATGCCAATTGCCGATACACCAATCATACTCAATGCAACCCAAATTCCAGATCCTAAAAAAAATAGCAAAACACTGATAAAAAAAATTGTTAAAAGTATTTCGGTCATTTAATCTTTTTGATGGTTAAAATAAATTGATGAAAAACGCTTATAAAAAAAATTGTTGATCCGATAGCTACGCTTGTTTGAGGAATCCAAATCAAAATTTCATCTGCTCCTTCACTTCGTTCTTGAAATTTATAGGAAATAATTAACATTTTACCGAAGTAAAAAGCTAGGTATCCTGAAAAAAAGCTTGCAATACTTAAACACCAGGTTTCAATAAATTTTTTCTTTGTGCCTGATAATTTTTCTAAAAAAAGTGTAATCCGAATATGCCCTCCTTCTACAAATGTGTACGCTAATGCAAAAAAAGATGCCGCAGCCATACAATAACCTGAATACTCAGCAAGACCTCTTATATAAAAACCAAATATTCTCGATGAGATACCGATAAGAATAAAAACTGCTACTAAAATTAAGAAAAAAGAAGCGACATAACCTGAAAATTTATAGAGTTTATTTAAATTTCTATCTAGTGATTTTAACATAACAATTTAAGGCCACTCAAATTTTAAGTGGCCTTAATTTTAAGAATTGAATTATTTATAACTTGATAAAACAGCAGCTCCTCTTGAACCAGCTTTTTGAGACCATTCCTTAGCCATAGTCTCTCCAACTTTTTCAAAATGAGCTTGAAGTGGTGCATTTACTTTACCGACTACCATACCAGCATCAGCTAAAGCTTTTTTATCACCAACGTTACCTTGTTTTGATAATTGCCAACCTTTTCTTTCAGCTAAAGCTGCTTGTTTCATTACAAGATCTTTAGTTGCCTGATCTAATTTATTCCAAGCATCTTTATTCACAATTATCATGTTTTTTGGAAACCAAGCTGCAATATCATAAAAATATTTCACACCATTCTCCCAAATTTTAGAGTTTTTACCCGTAGTTGGTGAAGTGATCATACTTTCTACAGCACCTGTAGAAAATGCCTGACTAATTTCAGCAGCCTCTATTTTTGTAGGAGCCATTCCTGTTAGCTCGGCAATTCTAATAGTAGCAGAATTATAAGCTCTAAATTTTAGACCTTTTAAATCTTCAACAGAGTTAATTTCCTTTTTACTATACAAACCTTGCGCTGGCCACGGTACAGCATAAAGAAATACTAAGCCTTTCTCGTCTAATCCTTTAACGATTTCGTCTTTTGACGCTTTATATAACTTCATTGCATCAGAGTAAGACGTTGCTAAGAATGGTTGAGAGTCTACTTCTAATAGTGGATCCTCTTTTCCTAAAGCTGACATAAATCTCTCACCAATTTGAGCTTGACCTGTTCTCACTGCTCTAAAAATTTCTCCACCTTTAAACAACGAACCACCAGGGTGTGTTACAATTGTTAACTTGCCACCACTTTTTTCAGTAACATTTTTTGCGAATTCAGCTGCGTTTGCAGAATGAAAGTTCCCCGCTCCATAAGCTAGAGCCATGTCCCATTTCTCTGCAATTGCAAGATTAATTGACAAAATTAATGAAACTAAAATAGTCGATAAATATTTTAAGAATTTCATTTGTCCTCCATTTTTATTAAGACTATTTCATTATGTATTAAAATAATTATCAATAAAAAAATGATACTACTTTTAATTGAATTTTTTTAAATATTTTATACTATGCTCTTACTTTGTTAGAAGAAGCACTTATATTAGTTCAGATTATTTTTATCGATATAATCTTGGCAGCAGATAATGCAATTATCATTGGTTTGATTGCTGCAAACTTTGCACCAAAACATAGAAAACAAATTATTTTATGGGGAGTGGCTGGTGCTTTAATATTTAAAGTTATTTTTGCGTTATTTGCAACTTACTTGTTCAAATTTTATTTTATTAAAATTTTAGGTGGTTTACTTTTAATCTGGATCGTTAATGATTTAAGAAAAGATCTTTTTGAAATAAAGAAAGTAAAATCGCCAACAAAAAAATCTAAAGAACCATCTTATATTCAAAGTGTTTATAAAGTTTTATTTGCAGATATCACAATCAGTTTTGACAATGTGATAGGTGTAGTTGGAGCTGCCAAAGGCAATTTTGGCTTTATGATATTTGGACTGGTTTTATCAGTTATTTTAACAGGAGCAATGGCAACATATCTTGCAAGTTATATTCAAAAACATTTATGGATTGCCTATGTTGGTTTAGGTTTTATTCTTTTAGTAGCCCTTCAATTAGTAATTGGAGGTTTAGTAGACTTAGAAATTTTATCGATCAACGAACAATTTAAAAAATATTTTTAATACGAATGTTTTTTAGTTGGATATTTCTTAGATCTTACCTCTGAAGCATATTTTCTTAATCCAGCATTGATATATTTTTTTACGTTTAAAAATTGTTTAACAAATTTTATTTTTGTTTGATTTAAACCAATTAAGTCATCCGTAACAAGAACCTGACCATCGCAATGAACAGATGAACCAATTCCAATTGTTGGGATATTCAAATTTTTTGTAATTTGTTTTGCGATTGGTGCTTTTATACATTCAAGAACAATTGCAAAAACTCCATTATTTTGAAGTAATAAAGCATCATTAATTAATTGATTAATTTCTTTTGTGGTCTTTCCTTTAGATTTAAATTTACCTTTAGTTGATTGAGGTAATAATCCAAGATGGCCCATCACAGGAATCTTGTTTTTGGTTAGTAGTTTAATTTGATGGATTATTTTTTTTCCACCTTCTAACTTCACTGCATCACACTTGGTTTCCTTAATTATTTTTTTAGCATTCTTTAGAGCAGCGTTTGATGTTGAATAGGTGTTAAATGGCATATCAACAACCATCAAACTTTTTTTTACCCCTAGTCTTACGCTCTTAGAATGATTGATCATTTCTGTTAGAGTAACTTTTCTGGTAGTTGAATAATTGTACAATACTGAACCAAGCGAGTCTCCTACTAGTACAATATCAACATATTTATCTACCTCCTCTGCAATGTTTTTTGAATACGCAGTAAGACAAACAATTTTTGATTTGTTTTTTTTATTTTGAATTTTTTTAATCTTTTTCATGTTGTGGATTTATCCAATCCTTAGCTATATTAGAAGAATTTCGTCTATCATAAATCAATAAACAAAAGTAAGCTAGGTCTATGCTATTATAAATTGCTGATAATAGACTTAGCTTTAATAATTTTTGATCATTTAAATTTTGAATTTTTTCTACGTGGTGTATAAAGACTGCATCAGACCACATGCATTGTGATATTGCGTTAGGACCCTCTTTTGCAATTATTGGTTTAAGAGTTCTACCACCAAATCCTTTAAATTTATTAAACATAAAGTCATATTGTTTTAAAAAGTCACACATATCTCCAAAGAGAGGTTGATTCTCATACAAAGGTACAAATTCTACCTCACAAATAATCTTTATGACATTTTTAAGCGCATTTTTACCACCCTTAAATATATCTAGCTCAGCTCCTTGAACATCTATTTTTATAAAATCAACATCATCAATGTTGTATTTATCGACAAAAGTATCAAGTGTTATTGTATCTATTTCCGTCTCATCTTTAAACAATCCGAAATGTAAATTATTATATAAACTTTGAAATTTATCATTTGGTTTATATAAACTTGTGCACATAGGATGCTGTGTATTATATAATTTTCTCTTCTCATTTTTTTCTCCAAGAGCATGTGGATAATATTCTACGCCTTTAGGGGCTTTAAGATTCATTTCATCACAAACTTTTTCCTCAATTTCAAAGCCTATGATTTTACTATTTGGAAAATGTTCTAATAATTCATAAAATGGCTCCTTTTCTGACAACTGCAGTGCGCCTATCTCAATAATTGTGAATTTACACTCAATTTTATTTTTATGTATAATATTAAAAAGTTTTTTAGATGCATCATTCATAAAATTTCAATTATTCTAATTCTATTGTACTAGGTGGCTTTGATGTAACATCATAAACTACTCTATTTATACCTCTTATGCTATTTACAATTTTATTTGAAATTATTTGAATAAATGATTTTTTAAAATCATAAAAATCAGCTGTCATTCCGTCCTCAGATGTAATTGCTCTTAATAAACACAAATATTCGTAAGTTCGATTATCACCCATGACACCAACTGTCTTGACTGGGAGTAATGCTGCATAGGCTTGCCAAATCTTATTATATAAATTGTGATCTCTTAAAGCTTGAATAAAATAATAATCAGCTTCCTTTAAAATTTTGATTTTTTCTTTAGTAATAATACCGGGCATTCTGATCGCTAGTCCAGGTCCTGGAAACGGATGTCTTGAAATAATTTCTTTATTAAGTTTTAGTTCTAATCCTAATTTTCTAACCTCATCTTTAAATAAAAATTTCAATGGTTCTACCAATTTAAGTTTCATTTTCTTTGGTAAACCACCTACATTATGGTGAGATTTGATCTTTGAGGTTTGGCTTCCAGTTACTGACTTACTTTCAATAAGATCTGGATAGAGCGTTCCTTGTGCTAAAAATTTTACATTTTTTATTCTTTTAGCGTATCTTTCAAAAATTTTGATAAATAAATTTCCAATTATTTTTCTTTTTTTCTCTGGGTCAGAAACATTGTTGAGCTTTCTCAAAAATT
>CACEDX010000017.1:0-16821 GCA_902558445.1 uncultured Pelagibacteraceae bacterium
TCTTTGATAATACCTGGTCTTTTTGCTAATTCCTTAACTAATAAAAATTCGGTCGTTGTAAGTTTATCTGGCAATTGTTTACCATTCCATTCACACTCTAATTGTGAAGGATCTAGTTTTAATTTACCATGAGATATTATACTTTTGTTTTCCTCTATAATTTCTTTTGAATCTTTCTTTCTGAGTTGCACTCTTATTCTCTCAATCAACACTTTAATTGAAAAGCCTCCAGATTTTTTTATGAAATCATCTGCTCCTAACTTCAATCCAAGCAATTCATCAATTTCATCATCTTTAGAGGTCAAAAAAATAACTGGTAATGAAGTTTTTTTTCTTAGCTTTTTAAGTAGCTCTTCTCCATCCATTTTTGGCATTTTAATATCAACGATTGCAAGATCCGGTGGGGTTCTAGTTAAGCCAATTAAAGCGCTTTCACCATCAATATATGTTTGAACTTTGAATCCCTCTTTCTCTAAAGCTATACTCAGACTTGTTAAAATATTTCTATCATCGTCGACAAGGGCAATTGTTTGTTTCTGCATACTCGATTATAAAAATACTAAATTGTTCTAATTTGGGCAATTAAATTAATGAAGTGTACCCCAATTTTCTCCGGTATTTAGATCAACTGTTAAAGGTATGGAAAAAGAATGCTGTTCACTCTTAACAACACTAGACATTTCATCAATTATAATTTTACTGATTCTTTTTGCTTCTTCTTTGGGAGTTTCAAAAATTAACTCGTCATGGATTTGCAACAACATTTTTGTATTTTGATTTTTTTGATCACTTAATTTTTTATCAAGTCTTATCATAGCTAATCTCATTATTTCTGCAGCTGAGCCTTGAATTGGAGCATTAATTGCTGCGCGCTCTTGGAAATTTCTAATATTGTAGTTTTTATCATTGATATTAATAAAATGTGATCGTCTTCCAAAAATATTATTCACAAATCCACTTTTTCTACAAAACTTTATTGTTCGGTCCATATAAATTTTAATTTCAGGAAATTTCAAAAAATAAGCATTAAGGAATTCCTCAGCTTCATGATTTGTAACATTAATTTGTTTTGCTAATCCATATTGTGAAATCCCATATATTATTCCAAAATTTATAGCTTTAGCTTTTCTTCTCTGATCCTGATTTACTTTTTTTATATCAACATTAAAAATTTGACTAGCTGTGAGTGAATGAATATCTTCGTTGTTTTTAAAAGCTTTTTTTAATCCTTTGACGTCAGCCAAATCAGCTAAAATTCTCATCTCAATTTGATTGTAATCTGCAGAAATTAAAACATGATCTTTTTTGGCTATAAATGCTTTACGGATATCTTTACCATCCTCAGATTTAATCGGAATATTTTGTAAGTTTGGATCGCTTGACGCTAATCTGCCAGTTGTAGTAGCTGCTAATAAAAAAGAGGTATGAACTCTTTGTGTGTTAGGATTGATATGTTCCGGCAAGGAATCTGAGTAGGTATTTTTCAATTTAGATACCTGTCTCCAATCCAATACTAATTGGGGAAACTTATGACCTTTAAATGCTAAATCTTCTAGAACCGAAGCGCTTGTTGCAAAACTCCCTTTTTTTGTTTTTTTTAAATCTGCAATTTTAAGATCATTATATAATATTTCCCCAAGTTGTTTTGGTGATGCAATATTAAATTCTTTTTTAGATATTTTAAAAACTTCATTTTGAATTTTAACAATCTTTTTTTCAAATTTAGTGGATAATGATTTTAAAAATTTATTATCTATTTTAACTCCCTCAATTTCCATAAAAGCAAGAATTTTTAATAAAGGCTTTTCAAATATCTCGTAGATATTTATCATTTTTTCATCCTTTAAACTTTTTTGAAATTTTTTGTATAATCTAAATGTAATATCAGCATCTTCGGCTGCGTAATCTTTGGCTTTTTCAACATCTACTTCACTGAAATTAATCTCCTTTTTTCCTGTGCCAACTAAATCTTTAAAAGATATTGTTTTATGGTTTAAATGTATTTCTGACAATGTATCCATATTATGTCTATTTTTTCCTGCATCAAGAACATAGGACATCAGCATAGTATCTTCTATTGAAGTCATATTAATTCCGTGTTTGAAAAAAACTATAAAATCAAATTTTATATTTTGACCTATTTTTTTGATACTAGGATCCTCAAGTAAAGGTTTTAACTTTTTTAAAACTAAATCTTTTTCGATACATTTGTTAGATTTATGACCGATAGGAATATAACAAGCTTTTCCAATTTTTGAGCTTAATGAAACACCGACTAGATCTGCCTGATGAGGATCTAATGAATTTGTTTCGGTATCTACCGCAACTTCACCTAACTCCTCAGCTTCAGTTATCCAATTGTCGATTTGTTCCAAATTTTCAATTAGATAATATTCTTTTTTATTGATTGCTTTTTGATTTTTTTCAATTTTAACCTCATTTTTGATACTTGTTAAATTTGGTTCTCCATATGCAGAGATAGCTGAACTCAACAATCTATTAAATTCCATCTCCCTCAAAAATTTATAGAGTTTATCTTTATCAATACTTTTTAATTCAAGATCAGTTAGATTTTTATTTACTGGAGCATCACTCTTTAATGTCACTAGTTTTTTACTTATTAAAGCCTTATCTTTATTTTCAATGAGTGTTTCTCTTCTTTTGTTTTGTTTAATTTCATGAGCAGATTTTAAAAGTTTTTCAAGGTCTCCATATTTATTAATTAATTCTGCAGCTGTTTTAACACCAATTCCAGGAACTCCTGGTACATTATCGCTGCTATCACCAGCTAAAGCCTGGACATCAATTACCTTACTTGCACCTACACCAAATTTATTTTTAATATCTTCCTCTGAAATAAACTTATTTTTCATTGGATCATAAATTCGAACGTTTTTTTTATATAATTGCATTAAATCCTTATCTGAGGACACTATTGTTACTTTTGCACCTTCTTTTAAAATCATTTCAACATACGTTGCAATTAAGTCATCAGCTTCATAATTTATCAATTCCAATGAAGGTAAATTAAAAGCTAATACTGATTTTCTGATGTAATCAAATTGAGGAGCTAAATCATCAGGTGCTTCAGCTCTATTAGCTTTGTAATCACTATAAATTTCGTTTCTGAAAGTTTTTCTAGCAGAATCAAATATAACTGCAAAATGTGTTGGTTTTTGTAAATTTTGATTTGACTTTGAGTCCTCTAGAAGTTTAAAAAGCATACTACAAAAACCACTCACTGCACCCGTCGGTAATCCATCACTTTTACGCGTTAATGGTGGTAACGCATAATACGCTCTAAAAATGTAACCTGATCCATCAATTAAATAAAAATGATCTGTTTTTTTAATTTTTCCCATTAGAAATTAATATAGATTATAGACAGAAATAAGAGTATTATTTTTTATGGAACTTATAAAGCAAAATACACAAGCCCAAATAATTAAATCAATACTTGTAATTTTTTTAGGTTCTGTGTTACTTGCTGTCTCGGCAAAAATTAAAATTCCTTTCTATCCAGTTCCAATGACAATGCAAACTTTTGTAGTTCTTTTTATTGGAATAAGCTTTGGATATAAAATAGGTGTTGCGACAATTGGTTTATATTTGATTGAAGGAATTGCAGGTCTTCCTGTGTTTTCAAATTCCCCAGAAAGAGGAATAGGTTTAGCTTATTTTACAGGTCCAACAATGGGATATCTAATTGGATTTCTTTCAGCTTGTTTTTTAGCTTCTTTTGTAAAATTAAAAGATAATTATTTAATCATTTTCTCAAAACTTATATTTGCAGTATCAACAATCTATATTTTTGGTATTTTGTGGTTAGGGACACTAATTGGATGGGACAAACCTATATTCGATTTAGGTGTTAAGCCTTTTCTATTAGCTGAAATATTTAAGATAGTTTTACTTGTGCTTATTGCTAAGAAAATTTTTAAATTTAGAAAACTTATTTAGGTGATCTTTTAGATAAAATTCTTTGAAGAGTTCTTCGGTGCATTTTTAGTCTTCTTGCTGTCTCTGAAACATTTCTGTTACACAACTCAAAAACTCTGTGTATATGTTCCCATTTTACTCTATCTGCTGACATTGGATTTTCAGGTGGAGCCGCTTTTTTAGCAGGATCAGCTAAAAGAGCTTTTTCAACATCATCTGCATCTGCAGGTTTAGCCAAATAATCTATTGCACCCTCTTTTATTGCTGCAACAGCAGTTGGAATATTTCCATATCCTGTTAACATTATTATTCTACTTTCAGGATTAGAGGTCTGTATTTGTTTTACAACTTCTAAACCATTGCCATCGCCCAACCTCAAATCAACAACAGCGAATCCTGGTTTTTTTGCTTTGACTGTATCAATTCCTTTTTGCACACCTTCAGCTTGAATAACTTCAAAACCCTTTTTTTCCATAGCTCTAGCTAATCTTTCTCTAAATGGATTGTCATCATCAACAATTAATAGTGATTTATTGTTGAAATCAGCTAAATTTTGTAATGCGCCTTCGTTTTTCATAGATCCAATATGGGAATTTTTTTCCACAATTCAATAGGTCATTATTTGCTTTACATTAGGTAAGTATTGAATTAATTGCTCGATTCATTAAAGTTTTTTTAAATAAAAAGACTTTTTTTTGTTAAATTTTTTTTGGGGGGCATGAAAAATGCAAAAATTTAAGTCGGTTGAAGAACTAGTTAATCAACTGAGACCAAACAAACCGGTTTATTGTATTAGAAAGAAATCAATTCTTTCAGCTTCCAAATTTTTTCAAAAAAACTTTCCAGGTAAAATTCTATATGCTGTCAAAACAAATCCTCATCCTGAAGTAATTAAAACTTTATTAAAAAGCGGTATTAATCAATTTGATGTTGCCTCAGTGGAGGAGATAAAAGCAGTCAGAAAATTTAATCAAGTATCTAAGTGTTCTTTCATGCACACAATAAAAAGTAGAGAAGATATAAGTGAAGCATACTTCAAATATGGAGTCAAAACATTTGCACTTGATACTAAAGATGAATTGATAAAAATTATTGAGAGTACCAGCAATGCAAAAGATTTAGAATTATTTGTAAGAGTGGCTGTATCAAATGAACATGCTGAAATTGACTTATCAAAAAAATTTGGTGCTATAAATTCAGAGGCGGCAGGACTTTTAAGATTAGTAAAACAACATTCAAAAAAGATTGGATTAAGTTTTCATGTAGGATCGCAATGTATGCATCCAATTTCATACTCGAAAGGGATTTTCGAAATTGCAAATATAATAAAAAAAACGAAAATTGTTCCTGATTATTTAAATATAGGAGGTGGCTTTCCAACTATCTATCCAGATTTAATTCCACCCTCTTTAGAGAGTTATTTTGATGAAATTAAGAAAGGTTTAGAAAATTTAAAGATTGAAAAATTACCAGAAATAATTTGTGAACCAGGCAGAGCCTTAGTTGCTGAAAGTGGTTCAACTATAGTTCGGGTTAACTTAAGAAAAAAACAAAAACTCTATATAAATGATGGAACTTATGGAACACTTTTTGATGCAGGAACACCAAATATTGTTTTTCCATCTAAAATGATAAAAGATAATTCAAACAAAATTATTTCAAAAAAATTAACTGCATTTGATTTTTATGGACCAACATGCGACAGCATGGATTACATGAAAGGTCCTTTCCTTTTACCTAATAATATTAAAGAAAATGATTATATAGAACTTGGTCAATTAGGTTCATACGGCCTTACATTTAGAACACAGTTTAATGGTTTCTATTCTGATAAAATTTATGAAGTTGAAGATAATGCTATAATGAGCCTCTATAACAAAGACAGCAACAAAGATACTTTAGTTGCTTAATGTCAAAAAACAAAAATCTAGGACATAATAGTAAAAAAGACTTTCTTAAAAATCCAGTTGAACATATAGATATTACATCTTTTGACTCTAGAAAAATTATTTCATCAATGGAGAAAATGTCGTTTGTATCAAGAGAAACTGCAAATGCAGCAAATATCTATAATGAAATGTTAAAAGATAAAGATTGTACAATTTTTCTTACTTTAGCTGGTTCGACCTCAGCAGCTGGTTGTATGAATATTTACAAGGATTTAGTCAAATACAATATGGTAGATGCAATCGTTGCAACTGGTGCTTCGATAATTGATATGGATTTTTTTGAGGCATTAGGATTTAAGCATTATCAAGGCTCTCAATTTCAAGATGATACTGAACTTAGAAAAAATTATATTGATAGAATATACGATACCTACATCGACGAAGATGAATTACAAATTTGTGATAAGAAAATTTGTGAAATAGCTGATAACTTGGAGCCTAGAAGCTATACCTCTAGAGAATTTATTCACGAAATGGGAAAATATCTCAAAAAAAACTCAGTAAAGAAAGATTCTTTAATTGAAACTGCCTATGATCACAACGTGCCAATATTCTGTCCTGCTTTTACAGACTCTAGCGCTGGTTTTGGTTTAGTAATTCATCAAGAAAATAACCCGAAATCTCATATTACAATAGACTCTATAAGAGAATTTCGAGAATTAACTGAAATAAAAATTAAATCAAAAGGTTCTGGATTATTTATGATAGGTGGCGGAGTGCCAAAAAATTTTATTCAGGACACCGTCATATGTGCTGAACTTTTAGGTAAAGATGTTGAAATGCATAAATATGCTGTGCAAATTACTGTAGCAGACTCAAGAGATGGTGCGTGTAGCAGTTCAACTTTAAAAGAGGCAAGTTCATGGGGTAAGGTTGATGTCACAAAAGAACAAATGGTTTTCGCTGAGGCAACAAGTGTATTACCTTTGATTGCAAGTGATGCATATCATAAAGGTGAATGGAAAAATAGAGATAGAAAAAACTTTACAAAAATTTTTGGATAAAACATTGCAATATCTTTCAAATAAAAAAGGGTTTCTTGGAATAGATAATAAATTCAATTTTAAAGAAAAAGTTGTAATTGTTCCTTTTGGTCTGGAAAAAACTGTGAGTTATGGTGGTGGGACTAAAAATGGCCCAAAAGAGATAATTAAAGCTTCACATCAAGTTGAATTATATGATGAGGAATTAAATTGTGAACCTTACAAAAAAATAGGAATTAAAACTTTAAAACCTTTTAAGATTGATAAAAATATTAAAAAAGCTTTAAAAAAGATAGCTGACATAAATAAAGAAATTCTTAATAATAAACTTTTTCCAATGACTTTTGGTGGTGAACATTCAATCACACCAGGATGTATTGTTCCATTTGTTAAAAAACATAAAAATATCTGCATCTTACATTTCGATGCTCATGCAGATTTAAGAGAAAGTTATAATGGTGAAAAATTTTCACACGCATCTGCTATCAGAAGATGTTTAGATTATAAAAACGTTTCAATAATCTCATTTGGAATTAGAAATATTTCTAAAGAGGAGATACCTTTTTTAAAAAAAAATAAATCTAGAATTAATATTTTTTGGGCAAAAGATAAGACAAAATGGAATTTAAAAAAATTTAAAAAACTTATTAAAAATAAGACTGTTTATCTAACTTTCGATGTAGATGGATTAGATTCGAGTATAATGCCTGCAACTGGAACACCTGAACCTGGCGGTTTATTATGGGATGAAGTTTTAGATATAATTAAGATTGCAGCCAAAAACTCAAACATCGTTGGCGCAGATATAAATGAGCTCGCACCAATCAAAGGATTTAATTCCTACAATTTTCTAGTAGCAAAGTTGGCTTATAAAATATTATCTTATAAATATTTATATTAAATCTAAACTGGTTTAAGTGTTTTCAGCAGTAGTCTGAAAGGGATTAACATAATCAAAGCAACAAAAATTTTTACACTTAAATCTCCTAAAGACAATGTGATCCAAGGAATGCCTGTTCCATAAAAAGATATTGAAAAAAATATAAACGTATCAATTGTTGAACCTATCAAAGATGACGTTAAAGGTGCAACAAACCATTCTTTTTTTCTCAATTTATCAAAAATTTGAACATCTAAGAGTTGGGCAACTAAAAAGGCAGTACCCGATCCAATTGCAATTCTTATAGATATCAAGTCTGTAAAGTTTGTTGAGAATAAAAGCGTAAAGCTAATACCTATAGCAAAACCAATATAAACAATTTTTCTGGCAACTATCTTGCCAAAAGATCTGTTGGCTAAATCTGTGATCAAGAAAGCAATCGGATAGCTAAAAGCTCCATAAGTTAATATTTCTTCTAAACCATAATATTTTATAGGGAACTGAACTAAATAATTAGATGCTAAAACAACTGCTCCCATTAAAAATGAGAGTATAAAAAAAATTTTATTCATTAAGCTGTCTTAGATTGAACTTGTTTTTTTTGAAATGGAGACTTTATTAATAAACTTTTTTTCATCTTCTTTAATCTTGGAGATAAATTCTTATTTTTTACAGTCTTTAAAAACTCGTCAAAACTTCCTTTTTTATCTACAGATCTTACACCAGCATTACTTACAGTAAGTTTCATGCTTCTCTTTAAAAGTTCACTGGTAAATTTTACTTTTTTTAAATTAGGTAAAAATCTTCTCTTTGTCTTATTATTAGCATGACTAACATTATGACCTTTAAGGGGAATTTTGCCGGTAAGTTCACATTTTTTTGACATAATATTTTCGACTATATAAAGTGAGTTGATGATTGCGTCAAGTTTATAAAATTTAAGAAGTTGTTTTTTTCCCTATGATTTCACTATAATGTTTAACTCCATCTCTTATCAATAATTCCTTAAGCTCTTTTTTAATAAGGTTTACAATATTTGGTCCTCTGTATACCATACCTGTATAAAGTTGAACATAACTCGCTCCAGCTAAAAACTTATTGTAAGCACTTATTCCAGAGTCTACTCCGCCAACTCCAATAATTTTAATTTTATTACCAAGAGTTTTATAAAATTTATTAATCAGCATTGTAGATTTTTCTTCTATTGGTTTACCTGACAAACCTCCTTTTTGATGCTTTTGAATATCATTTAATTTATCTCGAGTAGAGTCAGAGGTGTTCGATAAAATGACTGCTTTTATATTATTGCTTAAAAGAACATCAGAAATTTTGGGTATTTCCTTATCTTTAATATCTGGTGAGACTTTTACTACAATTGGAATTTTTGAATTTAGTTTTGTTTTTTCACTATTGATTATATTTAATAAACTATTCAATTTTTCCTGATCATGAAAATTTCTCAGCTCTTCGGTGTTGGGAGATGAAATATTAATCGTAATATAGTCTGCAAATTCATGGAAGGTTTTTAAACATTCAACATAATCCTTCAATCTATCATTAGTATCTTTGTTAGGACCTATGTTAATTCCAAGTAAACCAATTTGTTTATTACTTGAGATCCTATCAACAATGTTTTTTGCACCTAAATTATTAAAACCCAATCTATTAATTAATGCCTCATCTTCGACTAATCTAAAAACTCTTGGCTTGGGGTTACCATATTGTTTAAGAGGTGTAACTGTGCCCACCTCCACAAAACCAAATCCCAATTTAAATAAAGAATTATAAACCTCAGCATTTTTGTCAAATCCTGCTGCCATTCCAATTGGATTTTCTATCTCTTTTTCAAATAATTTAGTCTTAAATAAATGGCTATTTTTGTTTTTATCCAAAACATTTGGCACGAAATTAAATTTTAATGACTTTATTGCCAAACCATGGGCTGTCTCTGGATCAAGTTTAAAAATTAGAGATCTTAAATTTGAAAACATTATTTAATTTTATTTATTATAAGATCTTTAGTTTCTTTAACACCAAAAAAACTTATAAAAAAACCCATTCGAGGGCCATTTTCGACTCCAAATACAACTTCATAAATTAATTTAAACCAGTCTCTCAAATTTTCTGAATACCCATTTTCTTTTCCTGTTGAATAAATTAAAGTTTGAATTTCTTCGGGAGACATCTTGTCATTACATTTATCTAAGGTTGATATTAGAGCCTCTAGTGCTTTTTTTTCTATTTGATCAGGTATTTTATATTTTTTTTTGGCTTTTATTACATCGTTAAAATATTTAATAGCATAACCAACTAGATTATCAAAAATGGGGTGATCTTTTTCAGAAATATTTTCCTTATATTTTTTTACGAACTTCCATAATAATTCTTTATTTTCAGCATTACTTGTTTCTACAAGATTTAATAACATAGAAAATGACATAATCATTTTTTCTTTTGGGACACTACCATTATGAACATGCCATACTGGATTCATCAGTAACTGAAGCTCATCTTGAGTTTTGGCCTTTTCAATAAATTCCAAATATTCGTCTACCGCTTTTGGAACTATCTCATTATAAAGTTTTTTAGCTCTTTTTGGATTTTGATACATATATAATGATAAACTTTCTGGTGAGGCGTACTCCAACCATTGCTCGATTGTTATTCCATTCCCTTTTGATTTAGAAATCTTTTCCCCTTTCTCATCCAAAAAGAGTTCATAAGCAAAACCAGATGGGTTTTTTTTTCCAATTAGTTTAATAATTTTAGTGGATAATATTGCACTTTCTATCAGATCTTTTCCGTACATTTCAAAGTCAACATCTAACGCATACCATCTCATGGCCCAATCGACTTTCCACTGAAGTTTACAATGACCATCTAATATGCTTGATTCTAAATCTTTACCTTTATTATCAAACACAATTTTAGACTTAGAATTATCAATTTTTTTAACTGGAATTTCCAAAACATGTCCTGTTTCTGGACAAATAGGAAGAAATGGACAATAAGTTTTTTGCCGTTCTTTTCCTAAAGTAGGCATAATGATATTCATTATTCCATCATAATTATCTAAAATAATTTGAAGTGTTGGATTAAAAAAACCCGATTTATACAATTGAGTAGAACTCTTGAAATTATATTTAAAATTAAAATTATTTAAAAACTTTTTTAATTTCTCATTATTATGTTCACCAAAACTATTATATTTTTCAAAGGGGTCTGGTACGTCTGTCAAAGGTTTATGAAGGTTTTTTTCTAACAATTCTTTATTGGGTACATTGTCTGGTACTTTTCTAAGACCATCCATATCATCAGAAAAAGTGATAATTTCTGTTGGAAGATCAGTTAATTGTTTTAACGCATTAACCATCATAGAAGTTCTAGCAACTTCTCCAAATGTTCCTATGTGAGGAAGTCCACTTGGGCCATACCCAGTCTGTAGTGTAATTTTACCTTTTTTTTCTAAAAAAGATTTTCTTTCTCTAAGCATTTTTTTTGCTTCAACGATTGGCCAAGAGCTTGTTTTTTCTAAGTTTTCTTTTTTTATCATGAATAATTCAACAAAATCTTTAATTAGCGAACTACTTAATTCTTATAGAGTTGAAATTTATTTACCATAAAATAATGTTCTTTCAAAATGTCTAATTATAAAACAGTTTTTTTCACTCTTGGAATTCTTCAAATAATTCTTGGTATTTTTATGCTTGTTCCAATAATTGTACAATTTATTTATGGTCAAATAGATTCTTCTTTTTTTGGTGCAGCAATTGTTACAATTATTTTTGGAACCTTATTTTTTCTCTCCAATCTAGATCATGAAAAAAAACTTAATTTGCAACAAGCATTCCTTCTAACTGCATTAGCATGGTTAAGTATTGCTATATTTGGTTCATTACCCTTTATATTCTCTAATTTAGAATTTTCAGTCACAAATGCCTTTTTTGAAAGTATGTCAGGTATTACAACAACTGGTTCAACAATCATATCAAATTTAGAAAATATGCCTAAGGGGATATTATTTTGGAGAGCAATACTTCAATGGTTGGGAGGTATTGGTGTCATAGTGATGGCGATTACATTAATGCCCATAATGAATGTTGGGGGAATGCAATTATTTAAAATTTCAAACAATGATTCATCTGAAAAAATTCTTCCAAAGTCTAAAGAGGTTGCTCTAAGATTGATTTATATTTACTCTGGATTAACAGCGCTATGTGCAATCACTTACAATATTTTTGGAATGAATATTTTTGATAGTATTACACATTCGATGACAACTATAGCAACTGGAGGATTCTCTAATTATAATCAATCCATTGGTTTTTTTAATAGCTTAGCGATAGAAACTACGGCTATGGTATTTATTATTTTAGGAAGTGTTCCATTTATCGTGTACATTAAATTTTTGAATGGCAATAAGTCTATTTTTACATCAGATTCTCAAATCAAAACTTTTATTAAAATAATATTTATATCAATTTTGATTTTATCGATTTATCTTACTTTAAATAATTCAAGTTCATTTGATTTAAGATCAATTTTCTTTAACGTTATTTCTATTCTAACTGGAACCGGTTATGTCAATGCTCAATTTGACAATTGGGGTAGCTTTCCTCTAGTATTATTTTTAGCTTTGATGTTCATAGGAGGCTGTGCTGGTTCAACAACATGTGGCATAAAAATATTTCGTTTTCAAATTCTTTATTCATTTGTAATTAATCAACTAAAAAAAATTATTTACCCTAAAGGTGTTTTTGTGTTGAAATACGATAAAAATCCAATTGATGATAAATTCATAGCGTCAATCATCTCTTTTATTTACATGTACTTAATAATATTTTTTTTATTGTCTGCGTTATTATCTTTAAATGGACTTGATTTTATAACTGCAATTTCAGGTGCTGCGACCTCTATTTCAAATGTTGGTCCAGGTTTGGGATCAATAATTGGACCTAACGGAAATTTCTCCTCATTACCAGATTTTTCCAAATGGATTTTAACAATCGGTATGATCTTAGGCAGACTGGAGCTATTTGCTATATTAGTGTTATTTTTACCTTCATTCTGGAGAAATTAAAAAATGATAGAAATCAAAAAACAATCCCTTTCAGAAACATTTTCAGTTTATTTCGATAAAAGAATGTTAAAAATCCTATTGCTTGGTGCCATCTCTGGTTTTCCTTGGGTATTGATAGGTAGTAGTTTAAGTTTATGGTTAAAGGAAGATGGATTAAGCAGATCTACAGTTGGTTGGGCTGGTCTTATATTTGCAGTTTATGCATTTAATTATTTATGGGCTCCTTTAATCGATCGTATTCAAATACCATATCTGACAAAGAAAATTGGACATCGAAGAGGATGGATCGTCCTAATGCAGATATTAATCTTAACCTCATTATTTTTGTGGAGTGTAATTGATCCTTCAGAAAATTTAGCCCTTGTAATATCAGTAGGTTTACTCATTGCAATTGCCTCAGCAACACAAGATATTACTGTGGATGCTTTAAGGATTGAGCAAATTAGCGAAAACGAGGGTAAATCAATGGCTGCGGGCGCAGCAATGGCTGTCGTTGGGTGGTGGAGCGGATATAAATTAGGCGGAGTTTTGTCATTGTTTTCCGCAGATTTTTTAGAAAATTTAGGTTTTCAAAATTATTGGCAACTAACTTTTTTAATCTTAGGAATTTTAATAATTCTAATGAATATTGGATTAATGTTTGTCAATGAAACTGACTCGACTGAAAGACAAATTAATCAGAAAGAAAATGATCAATTAATTGCTGGTAAATTCCAAAATTCAAATTTTCTTACTAAAACTATAACTTGGATCAGTGGAACAATCAGTGGACCTATAATAAGTTTTTTTAAAAAAAATGGCTTTCAAATAGCTTTGGGGATCCTAGGGTTTGTTTTTTTATTCAAAGTTGGAGAGGCTTTTTTAGGGCGTATGTCTATTATCTTTTATAAAGAAATTGGTTTTAGTAAATCAGATATTGCTATTTATTCAAAAACTTTAGGATGGATAACAACTGTCATCTTCACTCTGCTAGGTGGGCTATTTGTGATAAGATCTGGTGTTTTAAAAGCAATGTTTTTAGCAGGAATTTTAATGGCGAGCACAAATCTATTGTTCAGTCTTTTAGCGTGGAGTGGTAAATCTGAAATATTATTTGCAATAGCTGTAATCTTTGACGACATTGCAGCAGCTTTTGCCACTGTTGCATTTGTTGCATTCATATCATTGCTAGTTGATAGAACTTACACAGCAACTCAATATGCTCTATTAGCCTCAATAGGTACTGCTGGAAGAACCACATTAGCATCATCATCGGGCGCTCTAGTTGATTGGCTTAATGGAGACTGGGGGGTATTTTTTATCTTAACTGCAATAATGGTAATACCATCTTTAATTATATTATGGATAATAAGAAATAAATTAAAGATTAATGAAAAATAATTTTTTTTACAATTTTTCACTTGGAAATATAAATGCAAAACCTTCTAATAACTCTGAAACTTTATCGCAAATCTTGTATGGTGAAAAATTTAAGGTATTAAAAAATCAAAAAAACTGGGTTAAGATTAAAACTAATTTTGACAATTATATTGGTTATATTAAAAAAAATTATTTTTATAAAAATTTTAAGCCGACTTTTAAGATAAAAAAAACAAAATCTAGAATATTTATTAAAAAGAAAAATAAGTTTTTACCAACAAAAAATTATCTTTTCTTTGCATCTGGCATATCGGTTTTAAATAAAAATAAAGGGCTTGTTGAATTCAAAAAGGACAGATGGATAAAAAAAAGTGACATTGTTAAAATTGATCATCTTGAAAAAGACTATTTAAAAATAATGAAATTATTTAAAAGTAGTAAATATCTATGGGGTGGAAAAACATCGGATGGGATTGATTGCTCTGCCTTGATCCAAATTTATTTTTATTATAACAGAATATTTTTTCCAAGAGATACAAAAGATCAAGTAAAGTTTTGTAAAAGAAAAAAAGGTAAAGATTTAAGTAAAGGAGATATAATATTTTGGAAAGGCCATGTCGGTATATGTCTAAGTAAGTCTAAATTTATTCATGCTTATGGACCAAAAAAGAAGGTGGTAGTAATGCCAACTAAACAAACAATTGAATTAATTGATAAAACTACAAATCTAAAAGTTAAAAAAGTAAGTAATATTGGTAATTATTAATCTCTACCAAAGTCAGGTTTATTTACATCCTGTTTTAATTTGATTATTTTAGACCTAACTTTTTTTGTTTGAATTAATTTTTTAAGAATTGATTTATTATTTTTTGAATTAATGTCTGTCTTAAAAGATCTTAAATTTTTGATAAATATATCAATTGCTCTTGAAACATTTTTTCTATTATCAAAAAAAATGTCTCTCCACATAATTTCATTTGATGCAGCGATTCTTGAAAAATCTCTTAATCCACCTGCACTATATTTAATTAAGTCATATTTTTGCTTTTTCTCAAAATCTTGAGCTGATTTAACCAAATTGTAAGCTATTAAATGTGGTAAATGGCTTGTAATTGAAAATATTTTATCGTGTCTTTCTGCATTCATGATTACAGTTTTTGAACCCATTTTTTTCCAAAAAGAATTTAAAAATTTTAAATGTTTCATGTTTATTTTCTTATTTTTAATCAATACACACCATTTATTTTCAAACAGACTTTCCTTACCATGCTCAGGCCCACTTACCTCTGATCCAGCTATAGGATGACTTTGAACCCAGGATATTTTTTTTTTTAAATTTCTTTTAATTATTTCTGAAGATTCTATTTTTGACGAACCAACATCAGTAATAATTTGTTTTGAATTAAAATTATTGTTTAATCTTAATATCATCTTTTTGTATTCACTCATTGGCGTACAAAAAATAATTAGATTTGATTTTGCAACTACCTCTTGTAGTTTATTTACAAGAATTCCTGGCAACTTTAGTCGTTTGATCTTTGATATATTTTTTTTAGATTTTTCAAAAATGAAAATTTTTTTTGCTAATTTTTTTTTTGCAATTCTTTTTACTAACGAAGATCCTAACAAGCCACAGCCGATGATGAGCACATTTTTCATTAATCAAACATTCCTTTTACTGCTCGCATAAATTTTAAATTATCTGTTTTTGATCCAATGGTTAATCGTAACATATTTTTTATATTGTAGCCATTTTCTGTTGATCGTAAGATAATTCCTTTCATCTTTAATTTTTCATAAAAATATTTCGCTTTAAATTTACATTTCTCAAAATTTAATAATAAAAAATTGGCCGATATATTATTTGAATTAATTCCATATTGGTTAAGAAAATTTTTCAATTTTTTTGCATAAATAATATTGTGTTTAACTGAACGAGTTATAAACTTAGTATCTTTAAGAGACTCAATGGCAGCTTTTTGTGCTACCTCATTAACATTAAAAGGTGGCTTAATAACATTCAGTGCTTTAATAATTTTTTTTGAACCATATCCCCACCCTACTCTAAGAGACGATAAACCGTATATTTTAGAAAATGTTCTTAAAATAAAGACATTTTTTTTATTTTTGAATAATTTTAATCCACTTTTATAATCGTTATTTTTCATATATTCTGTATATGCATCATCCACTACTAGCAGAATATTTTTTCTCAATTTTTTTCTAAGTTCTAAAAGCTCAGAACTTGTTAGATATGTTCCAGTTGGATTATTAGGATTTGCTAAAAAAACAATTTTTGTTTTTTTTGAAACATTTTTAATAATTTCTGTAATTGATACTTTAAAATTATTTTCTTTAGCAAAAACAACTCTTGCGCCAACTATTTTAGCATATATCCTGTACATTAAGAAACTATACTGAGGAAGAATAACTTCATCCTTGGGATTTAAAAATAATTGACATAGCATTTGAATAACCTCATCAGATCCAGCGCCACAAATAATTCTATCTTCATCACATTTAAACTTTTTTGATATTTGTCTTCTTAAGGCTTTAGACTTGCCATCTGGGTACCTAAAAAAACTTAAATTTTTATTAGACAAAATCTTTTTAGCCTTTGAGCTGACACCT
>CACEDX010000018.1:0-13656 GCA_902558445.1 uncultured Pelagibacteraceae bacterium
AGTTTACAAAATGGTAAAGATAATTTTATAATTTTAGATTTTGGTACTGCCACCACATTTGATGTAGTTGAAAAAAAATATTATAGAGGTGGCATAATAGCCCCTGGAGTTAAAATATCGCTTGATACTTTGTCTGATAAAGCCTCATTGATACCCCAAATAGATTTAAAAAAGATAAGAAATATAGTTGGCAACAACACAATTTCGGCAGTCCGTTCAGGTTTTTTTTGGGGCTATATAGGACTAATTGACAATATTATTAATTTGATTAAGAAAGAAACTAGAAAATCTTTCAAACTTGTAATTACTGGTGGTTACTCTGATTTGTTTAGAAAATCTTTAAAGACTCGTGTAATACAAAATAAAGATATCACAATTAAAGGATTAATTAAAATTGCTAAGTTAATTAAATAAATGAAAAAAGAATTATTATTTTGTCCACTAGGAGGTTCAGGTGAAATTGGAATGAACATGAATCTTTTTGGCTATGGTGAGCCTGGAAATCATAAATGGATAATGGTAGATATTGGAGTAACTTTTGCTGATGATACAATACCAGGTATTGATCTTATATATCCAGATCCTGGATTTATTGTTGAAAGAAAAGATAATTTATTAGGAATAATATTAACACACGCACACGAAGATCATATTGGAGCAATTGCTCACTTATGGCCAAAATTGAAATGTAAGATTTTTGCAACTCCGTTTACCGCTGTATTAATTAAGGAAAAATTTAAAGAAAAACACATCGATATAACAAAAGATTTACAGATAGTCGAGTTAAATGGAAATGTGCTATTGGAAGATTTTGAAATCGAGTACATTACTTTAACCCATTCTATTTTAGAACCCAATGGATTAAGAATTAAAACTCCCGCAGGTGTGGTTTTACATACTGGTGACTGGAAAGTCGATCCAAATCCCCTAATAGGTGACGAAATAAATGCGAAAAGATTAAAAGAAATAGGTGATGATGGTGTGTTAGCAATGATTTGTGACTCTACAAATGTTTTTAGTGCTGGCAGATCAGGCTCAGAGTTAGATGTAAGAAAAAATTTATTAAATATAATGGGTCGATTAAAAAAAAGAATTATTGTGACATCGTTTGCTTCAAACGTTGCTAGAATGGAGACAGCCTTTTATTGTGCTGAACAAACTGGAAGACAAATTTCACTAGTTGGAAGATCTATGCATAGAATTTATAAAGCAGCAAGACAATGTGGATATTTACAAAATACCATTGATCCAATTGATCCAAGAGAAGCTAAAAATTTTGCTAGAGAAAAAATAGTTTATTTGTGCACAGGAAGCCAAGGTGAACCAATGGGTGCAATGATGAGGATATCAAATTACACACATCCTGATGTTTTTATTGAAAAAGGTGATGCAGTAATCTTTTCATCAAAGATAATTCCAGGAAATGAGAAAAAACTCTATAAATTACACAACCAGTTAGTCAAAGATGGAATTGAGGTTATCTCAGAAGAAACAGAATTTATACACGTCTCTGGACATCCAAATCGTGAGGATCTTAAAGATATGTATCAATGGGTTAAACCAAAATGTGTAATCCCTGTTCATGGAGAGCACAGACACATGATAGAACACATAAATTTTGCTAAAGAAATGCAAGTACCTCATCCGGTTCAAGTTGAAAATGGTGATATAGTCAAGCTATACCCTGGTGAAGTACCTGAGGTATATGATAAAGCGCCTAGCGGAAGATTGTATTTAGATGGAAATGTGAGTGTAGAGGAGGATTCTCAATCAATCAAAGATAGAAAAAATTTAAGTAGTAATGGATATTTGGAAGTTACTATATTAATAACACCTAAAGGAAATATCCATAATAACCCTGTTACAACATTTAGAGGTTTGCCCATTTATGAAAAAGATGAATTTCTTTATGGGTTAGAAGACGAAATTGAAAAAACAACAAGATCCTTTAAACTTGGAAGCAGACAGCAAGAAAGTAATTTAATAGACGCTCTTAAAATTGCTTGTAGAAAATTTACAAAAGAAAAAACAGGAAAAAGACCATATACTAATATCAATTTAGTAAGGATTTAATGAGTCCAACTGGCTTAGCTATAATCTACATTATTATCTGGTGGATTGTTTTTTTTGCGATTTTACCAATAGATGTTGAAAGGAAAAAAATAGTTAAAGTAGATGGTGAAGATCCGGGTTCACCAGAAAATCCTAAAATGTTAAAAAAATTCCTTTATTGTACTGGAATAACAACAATTATATTCATAGCCATTTATTTATTAATGAAATTTGAATATTTAAATTTAAGAAATATAATCATTTAATATGCATATTTCTAAATCTTTTATTCCGATTTTAAAAAATAACCCTTCAGAAGCAAAGATAAAGTCTCATCAGCTAATGTTAAGAGTTGGTATGATAAAACAATCTTCAGCAGGCATATACTCTTGGTTGCCCCTTGGTTTTAAAGTAATGAAAAAAATTGAAAAAATTGTGAGAGAAGAGCAAAATAAAATAGGTGCACAAGAAATACTAATGCCCACAATACAATCTAGCGAGATTTGGAAAGAGAGTGGACGTTATGAGGGTTATGGTGAAGAAATGTTAAGAATAAAAGATCGTCAAGATCGAGAAATGCTTTATGGACCAACAAATGAGGAATTAGTAACTGATATTTTTAGATCTTCCATAAAATCATACAAATCATTACCTCAACTTCTATATCATATTCAATGGAAATTTAGAGATGAAATCAGACCAAGATTTGGAATTATGCGATGTCGGGAATTCTACATGAAGGATGCATATTCTTTTGACGTTACAGATGAAGATGGGTTGTTTTCTTATAATAAATTTTTCTTATCTTATTTAAAAACTTTTAAAAGATTAGATCTTAAAGCAATTCCAATGGCAGCTGATACAGGACCGATTGGTGGAAATCTTTCTCATGAATTTATTATACTAGCAGAAACTGGAGAGAGTAAAATTTATGCAGATAAAAGAATATTTGACCTAAATTTTGAGGGAACAAAACTTGATGTTAAATCCCTACTTGAATTAAGAAGTCAATATGAAAAATTTTATTCTGTTACAGATGATAAATTTAAAGAAGATGAGTTTAATGAAAAAGTTTCAGAGAAAAATAGATTGAAAACAAAAGGTATAGAGGTTGGTCATATTTTTTATTTTGGAGACAAATATTCCAAACCAATGGAAGCAGCAGTCGATTTACCTGGGGGTAAAAAAGACTATGTAAAAATGGGTTCTTATGGAATAGGAGTTTCAAGATTAGTAGGAGCAATTATAGAAGCAAAATATGATGAAAAAAATGAAATCATGAAATGGCCAATTTCTGTTGCACCATATGATATTGCCATAATTCCTATGATTAATAAAAACGATACATCTGCACTTGATAAAGCAAACAAAATAAGCTTTGAATTAAATCAAAATAATATCAATGCGATTATTGATGATACTGATGAGAATTTATCCTCAAAAATAAAAAAAATGAATTTGATTGGTGCTCCTTATCAAATAATTATTGGAAAACAAACCGAAGGTGATTTATTTGAATTTAAAGAAATAAATAAAGAAACTCAAAAAATTAATTTAAAAGAAATTATTAAGATTATTAATAAACAAAAAGCTCACAATTGATTTCAACTTTAGAAAAAGAAATTACATTTAGATTTTTAAAAGCAAGAAAAAAAGACGGCTTTTTAAATGTTATATCTATTTTTTCATTTATTGGAATAAGCTTAGGAGTTGCAGTTCTAATTATTGTGATGTCAGTAATGAATGGATTTAGATCCGAATTAATAAATAAGATAGTTGGTTTTAACGCTCATATAACTGTTGATGCTTATGAAAATCAAATTCAAATTGATAAAGTAAAGAATACTAATCTCAATCTTATCGCGAGTGAAATGATATTAAGTAACTCAGGAGAAGCAATAATTATTAAAAAAGACACCTCTAAAGGTATTGTTTTGAGAGGTTATTCAAGAAAAGATTTTCCTAAACTTAAAATAATAAAAGATAAAACATTTGTAGGGAATAAAAGTAATTTAACAGGTAACTATATCTCTTTAGGAAAAGAGTTAAGTTTCACACTAAATCTTAAGCTCGGTGATGATGTATCAATAATGTCATCATCAGGTGTAGATACAATTATTGGCAGTATCCCCAAAAAAAAATCTTTTACTATTGTTTCATTTTTTGAAAGTGGCTTGGCAGATTTCGATAATAATGTAGCATTTATTAATATTGATACTCTTGATGAATTTATGAATCTTTCGAAAAATGATAGAAAATTAGAGGTTTATTTAAAGGATCCTCAAAATATTGAAAATCAAAAAAAGATCGTTCAAAAAATATTTCCTAATGATTTCGTATATAGTTGGGCTGATACTAATAGCTCTTTATTCTCAGCTTTAAAAGTAGAACGAAATGTGATGTTTATCATATTATCTCTCATAATTATTGTTGCAGCTTTCAATATTATTTCAGGCTTGACGATATTGGTTAAAAATAAAACTAGAGATATTGCTATTTTAAAATCTATTGGTGTATTGAATAAATCTATTATAAAAATATTTTTTTTAGTTGGGGTAATAATAGGTACATCTGCTACATTGTTTGGAATAATATTAGGAGTTACATTTTCAATGTATGTTGAAAATGTTAGAAAATTTTTAAGTGATGTTTTTAACATAAGCTTATTTCCTGAGGAAATATATTTCTTAAGTACAATGCCGTCTGAAATAAACCCGTCTTCTATTATTATTATTTCATTGTGCTCAATTTTTATAACAATAATCGTATCCATATTTCCGGCTATGAAGGCAGCCAAACTAGATCCAATAAAAGCATTAAAATATGAGTAATTTAATTCAGCTATCAAACATTAATAAAAGCTTTTTAAATTTGAAAAGGATAAATGTTTTAAAAAAAATTTCATATAAATTCAAGTCTGGAAAAATTTATTCCTTAATGGGACCCTCAGGCTCAGGCAAATCAACATTATTAAATTTATTGTCCTTAATAGATCGACCTAGTTCAGGATCTATAATTATTGATAATAAAAAGATTGATCCAAACAATTTTCAAAAAAATGATCTATTAAGAGCTAATAAAATTGGTATAATCTATCAACAAGATAATCTTCTGTCTGATTTTACAGCAATAGAAAACTTAACCTTAGCTAGCTTAGCAAGCGGTAAAAATAAAGAGGACGCTTCAAATATATCAAAAATAATGCTCAAAAAAGTTGGTCTAGTAAAAAGATTAAATCACTACCCCTCACAATTATCTGGGGGTGAGAAACAAAGGGTATCGATTGCTAGAGCTTTGATAAACAATCCACAAATTATTCTTGCAGATGAGCCAACTGGAAGTTTAGATATTGAGACTGCAAAAGGAATTTTTGAGCTTTTAAAAAAACAGATAAAGCCTGATAGAATAATAATATTTGCAACTCACAATAGATTTTTTGCTAATAAGTCGGATTGCTTATTGGAAATAGTAGATGGTAATATAAAAACCATTAATGGCTGAGTCTCAAATTCATAACTTTAATCATCTAAAAATACACTCTCAATTTTCAATATGTGAAGGAGCAATTAAAATTGATGACTTAAAAGAAATATCTAAAGAAAAGAAAATTAGATCTCTAGCTTTATGTGATACATCGAATTTATGTGGTGCCCTAGAATTTGCTGAAAAAATATCTAAAGTTGGAGTCCAACCAATTATTGGTACTCAGATCAATTTTAAATTAGACGATACCATTGGTTTATTACCATTATTCGCATTGAATGAAATTGGATATAAAAGAATAATTGAATTATCCTCATTATCATATCTTAATAATGATGGAACCTCCGATCCACTTTTAAATTTTGAGGATCTATTAGAGAATAATGAAGGAGTTGCTATTTTTTCAGGAACAATAAATGGATTAGTTGGTCAGTTATTCAATAAAGGAAAATTTTCAGAAATTGAAAAATTATACTCTACACTTAAACAAAAATATGGAGATAAATTTTATATAGAAATTCAGCGTCATGGAGATCAAAATGAAATTTCATTTGAAAAGTTTAATCTATCGCAGTCTTTAAAATTAGAAATATCAATAATAGCCACCAACGAAGTTTTTTACATAAACAAAGATATGCATGAGGCTCATGATGCATTAATTTGTATTAAAAACAAAACCTACGTAAATGAGAAAAATAGGATTAAATATTCAAATCAACACTACCTTAAAAATAATTCTGAGATGTCAAAATTATTTTCTGATTTACCTGAAGCGTTAGAAAATAATTATAATTTCCCGTATCGTTGCAATTTTCGACCACATTTTTCAAAACCTATATTACCTGACATTAGTTCTGATAAAGGTGGAAATGCTAATGAGATATTAAAAAAAAATTCTTTGGATGGATTAAAAGAAAAATTTAAAAAAATTTTTAACATACATGGTGAGGATCTTTCAAAAAATGAGAAGTTTTTACTTTACAAAGATAGATTAGATCATGAATTAGATATTATTATACAAATGAAATATTCCAGTTATTTCTTAATTGTTTCTGATTATATTATATGGGCAAAAAAAAATGATATCCCAGTAGGGCCTGGCAGGGGATCTGGTGCGGGATCTTTAGTAGCATGGTGTCTTTTAATTACAGATGTTGATCCAATAAAATTTAATCTTATCTTTGAAAGATTTTTAAATCCCGATCGTATTTCAATGCCAGACTTTGATATAGATTTTTGTGAGGAGAAAAGAGACTTAGTTTTCAAATATTTGACAGAAAAGTATAAGGATAGTGTTGCTCATATAATTACTTTTGGAAAATTAAAAGCTAGAATGGTTATTAGAGATGTTGGAAGAGTATTAGGGTTATCCTATGGTTTTGTTGATAGTATATCCAAAATGATACCTTTTGATCCATCAAGACCTCAAAATTTAACTGAATGTATTGCTGGGGAACCAAGACTTCAAAAATTAATTAAAGATGATCCAAGAGTTAAAAAACTTACAGAGGTCTCTTTAAAACTAGAGGGATTGAACAGAAATGTTGCAACTCATGCAGCAGGTGTTGTTATAGCTGATAGAAAATTACAGGAAGTTGTTCCTTTATATAAAGATGCATCTACAGATCTATTACTTCCCTCAACTCAATTCGATATGTATTCAGCTGAGGATGCTGGATTAATTAAATTTGATTTTTTAGGATTAAAAACGTTAACAGTAATTAATAACACTCAAAAATTAATAAAAAAAAAAGAAAAAGGTTTTAATATTGAAAATATTAATTACGAAGATAAAAAAGTTTTTGAAATGTTATCTTCGGGTAATACAGTTGGCTTATTTCAAATCGAAAGTTCTGGAATGAGAGAAGCTTTAACTCATATGAAACCCAATCATATTGAGGACATTATTGCATTAGTTGCTTTATATAGACCAGGTCCTATGAGTAATATACCAACTTATAATGATTGTAAGCATGGTAAACAAGAACCGGATTATTTACACCCTTTATTGGAAGATATTTTAAAACCAACTTATGGAGTGATCATATATCAAGAACAAGTAATGCAAATTGCACAGAAATTGTCAGGTTTTACTGCTGGTCAAGCAGATATTTTAAGAAGAGCAATGGGAAAGAAAAAAAGATCTGAGCTTGAAAAACAAAAACAAAATTTTATTGCAGGGGCTGTCAAAAATGGAATTAATAAAGAGGTGGCAGCTGGAATTTTTTTGAAAATAGAACCATTTGCAGAATATGGTTTCAATAAAAGTCATGCTGCTGCATATGCGATTATATCTTATCAAACAGCATATTTGAAAACTTATTATCCAAAAGAATTTATTGCTGCCTCGATGACTATGGATATATCTAATCAAAATAAACTGAGTGAATTTTATGAAGAGCTTAAAAGACTGAATATTGAAATTGTTAGACCTGATATTAATCAATGTTTTGCAGATTTTAGAGCCGAAAATGGTAAATTTTATTATGCTTTAGGTGGTATTAAAGCTGTGGGGTATGAAGCTGTCTCTAATATAATTCAAGAAAGATTAAGCAATGGACCATTTCAATCAATTAAAGATTTTTTAAATCGTGTTAATCCAAAAGATATTAACAAATTACAACTTGAGGGACTTGTTAAAGCAGGAGCTTTCGATAATTTAAATATTAATAGACAATCTCTATTTAATTCCATCCCCAATTTTATTACAAAATCCAAAAACATTTTTGAAAATAAATCTGCTAATCAAATAGATCTATTTGGTGAAAATGTTAATGAAGAAGATGAAATAACTACTAATATTGATGACTGGAAGTTCGAGGAAAGATTGTCCAAAGAGTTTGAAGCAGTAGGTTTTTTTATTTCAGATCATCCACTAAATCAGTTTAAAGATGTTTTTGATGATTATAATATCTATGATTATCAAAAATTTAATAGCCAAGATGATCTAAAGGAATCAAATGTAGCTGCAACACTACTGAAAATACAAGAGAGAAAAACTGCAAAAGGTAACCCTTATGCAGTGTTAAAGCTCACTGATTTATCTAGTGTTTTTGAGTTGTTTATTTTTTCAGAAACATTGGAGTTAAATAGAGAAATTTTAAAGGAGGGAAATTCTTTTATTTTGACTTTATTTAAATCTTTATCAGATTCAGAAAATAGATTTAAAAGATTAAATGTTCAAAAAATTATATCTCTAAAAGATTTGTTGAACAGACCAATTCAAGAAGTAACATTTAATTTAAAATCTACAAAAGAATTAGATGAAATATCAAAATATTTACCTAAACAAGGAAACACACTGATAAAGATTAATATTAGTGACAATAAAAATAATTTAAAATTTCACTTAAAAAATAAGAGAAATATTGACAGAAAAACATTAAATATTTTAAGAAATAAGGAAATATCAGCGATAATTGGATAATTAAGACTTGTCTAATTCAAAATTTTTTTGTAAGTAATCTTCAAATTTAAATTAACACGCACACAGTTTGTTGGTTTTAAACCTCCGGTCCTTAATTGGAAATGACTGTGGTGGCTTAACCGGGAATAAATATGAAGATACCAAACGTTACTATTCAACAATTATTAGAAGCAGGAGTACATCTTGGTCATAAGACTTTAAGGTGGAATCCAAAAATGAAGAAATATATATTTGGAAAAAGAGATAGTATTCACATAATCGACCTTACGCAAACTTTAGAATTAACTAAAATTGCTTTAGAAAAAGTTTACGAGACAATTTCAAACAATGGAAAAATCCTGTTTGTATCAACGAAAAAACAAGCATCTGAGGCAATAGCAGAAGTAGCAAAAGAAACAGACCAATATTTTGTTAACTATAGATGGTTAGGTGGAATGCTTACTAACTGGGGAACTATTTCAAATTCAATTAAAAAATTAAAAAAATTAGAGACAGATTTGGTTTCTGAGAATAGAGGATTTACAAAAAAAGAACTTTTAAAAATGAGTGTGAAAAAAGATAAATTACAAAGATCACTTGGAGGAATTGCTGAAATGAGAAAAGTTCCTGATTTAGTATTTATAATTGATACAAATTACGAGTCACTCGCAATTCAAGAGTCAGTAAAATTAGGAATCCCGATTATTGCAATATTGGATAGCAACTCAAATCCTGATGGGATTGATTTTCCAATACCCGGCAATGATGATGCAAGAAGATCCATAGATTTATATTGTAATCTTATTAAAGAAACAATCGTAGCTGCTAAAAAAGCTGCACCTGTTATCGAAACAAAAAAAGATCCTGAGAAAAAAGAAAAAGTCGATAAATCTAAAACTGTAGCTGAAATGGATAGAGAAAAGCTAGAAAAAAAATTCTCAAAAAAAAATCCTAAAAAATTGAATTAAATGAGTGATATAGAAAAAGTAAAAAAACTTAGAGAAGCAACAGGTGCAGGATTTAAAGATTGTAATTTAGCAATTAAAGAGTCTGGAGGTGATTTAGATAAAGCTGTTGAAATTCTTAGAGTAAAAGGAATTTCAAAGGCTTCCAAAAAGATGTCAAGAGATGCAAAAGAGGGAGTTGTTGCGGTTAGTGGAGATGAAAATAAGACATCAATAATAGAAGTAAATTGTGAAACAGATTTTGTTGCTAAAAATGATGATTTTATCAATTTTGTGAAAGAATTGAGTGAACTAAACAATCAAAATAATTCAGATGTTAAAAAACTAAAAAAATCTAAAATGAAAAATGATATTACTGTTGAAGAAAATTTAGTTGCTTTAATTGCTAAGATTGGAGAAAAAATTACAATCGGTAAAACAAAAACAATTTCAAACTCTTCCTCAATAAATTATCAATATTTACATACTGTAGTAAAAGACAATTTGGCTAAATTAGCTGTGATTGTCTCATTAGAGACCAAAGATAATTCTGACATTGTAAAAACATTTGGTAAACAATTATCTATGCATATTGCAGCATCAAACCCTTTAGCTTTAGAGTCTAAATTAATTGATAAAGCTATCATAGATAAGGAGCAAGAATTGGTAACAGAGGAACTTAAAAATTCAGGTAAACCAGAGGAGATTGCGAAAAAAATTAGTTTAGGAAAGATGAACAAATTTAAAGAGGAAAATGCTCTTTTAACACAAGCTTGGGTTATGGAACCAAAAAAAAAAGTTCAAGATGTTTTAAAAGGACTTGCTATTAATGATTTAAAGATCAAGGAGTTTAGCAGAATTAAAATAGGGGAATAAATGTTTGATGAAAAATCGCATAGCCTCAAAATGGATAAATCAATAGAAGCTTTTTCAAAAGAGTTGTCATCATTGAGAACTGGCAGAGCAAATGCTGCAATGTTAGATATTGTTAGAGTGGATGTTTATGGACAACAAATGCCAATTAATCAAATTGGCAGTATAACAACGCCAGAGCCGAGAATGATAAATGTTCAGGTTTGGGATCAAAACAATGTTCCTTTAGTTGATGCGGCCATAAAAAAATCTGAATTAGGACTTAATCCACAAATTGATGGTCAATTAATTCGATTACCAGTGCCCGAACTCAATGAGGAGAGAAGAAACGAATTAAAAAAATTGATCAAATCTATGGGCGAGAAATGTAAGATTTCTATTCGAAATATCCGAAGAGATGCAAATGAGGAACTTAAAAAACTTCTAAAATCTAAAGAAATTGGTGAAGATGAAGAAAAATCTTTTGAAAAAAATGTGCAAAACATCACTGATAAACATATTCAAATAGTTGATGAAAAAGTTTCTTCGAAAGAAAAAGAAATAATGACCATATGAACCCATTAAATCATGTAGCCATTATCATGGATGGTAATGGGAGATGGGGTTTGAAATATAGAAATTCTAGGAATGCAGGACACAAGGAGGGTTTAAAAACTGTTGAAATGATAATAAAAGCATCAATTAAACAAAAAATTAAATATCTAACATTATATGCTTTTTCTACTGAAAATTGGAAAAGACCTAAAAAAGAAATCAATTACCTTTTTAATTTGTTAGAAAATTTTCTAACTAAAAGACTCAATGATATTCATAATCAAAATATAAAAATTAAAATCTTAGGAGATAAAAAATTTTCAACAAAACTAAATAATCTTTTAAAGTATACTGAAAAAAAAACTTTGAAAAATTCAAAATTACAAATCAATTTAGCTTTAAATTATGGATCAAAATTAGAGCTGATAAATACCTTTAAAAAAATGAGTAAAAATAAGATTAAAATTAATGAAAAAAACTTAGAAAAACACCTGCAAACTAAAAATATACCGGATCCGGATATATTAATTAGGACTGGTAACACAAAAAGACTTAGCAATTTTTTGTTATGGCAACTAGCTTATTCAGAAATTTTTTTTGAAAAAAAATTATGGCCAGCATTTACTGAGAGAGATTATATAAAAGTTATTAAAGACTATAAAAGTATCAAAAGAAATTACGGAAGAATATGATTAATAAAGAATTACAAAAAAGAATTTTGAGCTCAATAATTTTGATACCAGTATCATTTTTTTTTATTATTCAAGGATCTTTTTCTTTTATATTTTTTTTGAGTTTAATTTTTTTGGTAACAAGTTTTGAATGGTTTAAAATGACAAAAGATAATGATTTAATCAAAATTTTTGGATTATTTTTTTTATTTTTTTCTTTTTTTTCAACAATTTACATTAGACAATACATTGGTTTAAATTTCTTTTTATTTTTGATTATAGTTTGTATATTCACTGATATTGGTGGTTATATCTTTGGTAAAACATTTAAAGGCCCAAGACTAACTAAAGTAAGTCCAAAAAAAACATATTCAGGGGTAATTGGAAGTTTTTTGACTTCATTATTATTTGGACTAATTTATATTAAATATTTAGGTCAAAAAAGTAAAGTTATCTTAGAAATAGATCCGTTATTTATTATTTTACTTATTTTGTTTATTTCATTAGTAAGTCAATTAGGGGATCTAATCATTTCGTATTTCAAAAGAAAAGCAAAACTAAAAGATACAGGAAAAATTTTACCAGGCCATGGAGGTTTTTTAGATAGGATTGATGGTATAATTCTCGTAATGCCATTAACATATCTCTGTGTATTACCTATTTTAATTAATAAATTGAATCTTATCAAATAATGAAAAAAAAAATTGCTATTCTTGGTTCTACAGGTTCAATTGGAAAAAGTTTAATTGATATAATTAAAAAAGATAAGAGAAATTTTGAAATAATTCTTCTATCAGCTGATAAAAATTACAAAGAACTTTTAAAGCAAGCTAAATTTTTTAAAGTTAAAAATTTGATAATAAGCAATACAAAAAGTTTAGATAAAATTAAGAAAGATAATTATTCAAAAAAAATTAAAATTTATAATAATTTTAATGCGTTTAAAAAGATTTTTAGTAAAAAAATTGATTACACAATGAGTTCTATTTCGGGGATACAAGGACTTAAACCTACGATTGAAATTATTAAATATACAAAAAAAATAGCAATTGCAAATAAAGAGGCAATTATATGTGGATGGGATTTAATTGAGAAAAGGTTAAATAAATATAAAACTCAATTTGTACCAGTAGACTCAGAACATTTTTCAATTTGGTATGCATTACAAGATATTGAAACAAATCTGATAGAAAAAATATATTTAACAGCATCAGGTGGTCCATTTTTAGATAAGTCCATCAAAAGATTAAAAAAAGTTAATATAAAACAAGTCACTAACCATCCAAATTGGAAAATGGGAAAAAAAATATCAACAGACTCTGCAACTATGATTAATAAGGTGTTTGAAGTTATAGAGGCGAAAAAGATATTTAAAATTTCATATAATAAATTGGCAATTATAATTCATCCAAAATCATATGTTCATGCAATTATTAAATTTAAAAATGGAATAACTAAAATTGTTGTCCATGATACAAATATGAAAATTCCAATTTTTAATTCATTATACTCATCAAAAAAAATCATTAATTCTAAAAAATTAGATTTCAAAATTTTAAATAATTTAGATTTTAGAAGCGTAGACTCCATCAAATTTCCATTAATCAAAATCCTTAAAATGTTACCAAATAATACTTCGTTATTTGAAACCATTTTAGTATCTATTAATGATAAATTTGTAGAGTTATTTTTG
>CACEDX010000019.1:0-10447 GCA_902558445.1 uncultured Pelagibacteraceae bacterium
ATATAACTGCTGTAATTCCTTATTTTGGTTATGCGAGACAAGATAGAAAAGTTGTACCAAGAACATCTATATCAGCAAAGCTTGTTTCAAATTTAATCACTCAAGCTGGGGCAGATAGAGTTGTGACAGTTGATCTCCACGCTGGTCAAATTCAAGGTTTTTTTGATATTCCTGTCGATAACCTTTTTGCAACTCCAATCTTTGCACGACACGTTAAAAAAAAGATTAAAAGTAAAAATATAATCTGTGTTGCCCCAGATGTTGGTGGAACTGAACGAGCGAGAGCACTTGGTAAAATTTTAAACATTGGTTTAGCTATTGTTGATAAGAGAAGACCAAAGCCTGGACAATCACAAGTAATGAATATTATTGGAGATGTCAAAGGTAAAACATGTATCTTGGTTGATGATATAATTGACTCTGGTGGAACTATCGTCAATGCCGCTAAGGCATTAAAACAAAGAGGTGCAAAAGAGGTTTATGTTTATATTACTCATGGAGTATTAAGTGGGGACGCGGTTAAAAAAATTAAAAATTCAGTTATCAAAAATTTAGTTATTACGGACACGATAGATAATAGCGAAAAAACAAAAAATGTTAAAAACATAGAAGTTTTACCAATTTCCGCCCTTATGGGAGAAGCTATAAAAAGAATTTCTAATTCAACATCAGTTTCAGATTTATTCAAATAATTACCTTGATTATTTATGAACATGGGTTAAAAACCTCTGTTTTATGAATTCTTTAGAAGCAAAGATCAGGGATAACAAAACTAAAGGTCAACTTAATACCATTAGGAATGATGGTGGTGTTCCAGGGATTATCTATGGAGGTAAAGACCAAAATCAAAAAGTTTCTATATCAAAAAAATTATTAAAAACCTTGATTGAGAAAGAAAACTTTTTATCAAACATTATTACTTTAAATGTGGATGGAAAATCTCAAAATGTATTACCTAGAGAAGTAAAATATCACATCATAAGTGATGAACCTACTCATGTAGATTTTTTAAGAGTTCTTCCTGGAGTAAAAATTAAGATTGAAGTTCCAGTTAACTTTATTAATCATGAAAAATCTCCAGGTTTAAAAAGAGGTGGAGTACTTAACATTGTAAGAAGAAAAGTTGAATTAAAATGCCCAAGTGAAAAAATACCTGAAAGTATTACTTTAGATTTAGATGGTATCGATATTGGGTCAAGCTTTAAAATTTCATCAGTTAAACTAGATGCAGAAGTAACACCAACTATTCAAGGAAGAGATTTCGTAATTGCAACGTTAGCAGCACCGACAGTAATGAAAGAGCCAGAAAAACCAGCAGAGGCAGAAGCTGCAGAGGGTGAAGAGGGTGCTGAGGGAGCGGAAACAGCTGCGGCTGAAGGAGATAAACCAGCTGCTGAGGGCGATAAAAAAGAGGGTGATGATAAAAAACCTGCAGACAAAAAAGCTCCAGAAGAAAAAAAATAATCCACTAAATTTGAAAATTCTAATTAATAGTTTATGCTTTTATTTGTAGGTTTAGGTAATCCAACTCCAGATAGTGAAAATAATAGACATAATGTTGGGTTTAAAATTATAGACTCCATCAATAAAAAGTTTGGGCTTACAAAACAAAAACCAAAATTCAAAGGTTTGTTAACAACTGGTAATATTGATAGCAAAAAAGTTTATGCCATCAAACCTTTAACTTTTATGAATAATTCTGGAATATGTATTAGAGAACTAATTGAATATTTTAAAATTGAACCTGAAAATGTAATTGTTTTTCATGATGACCTTGATGTTGAATTTGGAAAAATAAAAGCGAAATTTGGTGGGTCAAGTGCTGGCCACAATGGAATATCTTCTATTGATAAATTTATTGGCAAAGATTACTCAAGAGTAAGAATAGGTATAGGAAAACCAAAAGGACCCATTGAGGTGTCTGATTATGTTTTGCAAAACTTTGATGATGAAGAAATCATAGGTGTAGAAAAAATATCTAAAGATATAACTGAGTCACTTTCGATACTTGTAGAAAAAAAATTAGATTTATTTTCAAGCACAGTTAATAATAAATAATGAGTTTTAAATGTGGGATCGTTGGATTACCTAATGTTGGTAAATCAACTCTTTTCAATGCACTAACTAATTCCAGTAAGGCACAGGCTGCTAATTTTCCTTTTTGTACAATTGATCCAAATATTGGAGTTGTAATAGTTCCTGATGAAAGATTAAAAAATTTAGCTAAAATTTCAAAATCAAAAAAAATAATCAATACTACTATCTCTTTTGTTGATATTGCTGGACTGGTAAAAGGTGCATCCAAAGGTGAAGGTTTGGGTAATAAATTTCTTTCTCATATAAGAGAAGTCGATGCAATTATTCACATGATCAGGTGCTTTGACTCTAATGATATTCAAAATGTAAACCCTTCTGTTGACCCGGTTAGAGATATCGAAATTATAGAAACAGAGATGATGCTTGCAGATCTTGAATCTATTCAAAAAAGGTTAGAGAAAAATAATAAAAAAAATGTTGATGAGGATCAAATCAAGATTCTTGAAATAGCTATGGATTGTATAAATAATAATAAAAGTTTTGATGATTTAAGAACCCAATTTAATAAAAAACAACTTAATCAATCTGGATTATTATCCCTTAAACCTAAAATTTTTGTTTGTAACGTAGATGAACAAAGTGTTCAAAGTGGAAATAATTACACTCAATCATTTATTGATAAGTATGGAAACAATAATACTTTAATCGTCTCTGCAGACATAGAAAATCAAATAAATGAATTGGATAGTAATGAGAAAAAAAATTATATGGAAATGATTGGATTAAAGGAAACAGGATTGAATAAATTAATTAAGAAAGGTTACGAAATTCTTGACCTAGATACATACTTTACATCTGGACCCGAAGAAACTCGAGCATGGACAATTGAAAAAAATTGTACTGCTCCAAAAGCTGCAGGTGAAATTCATACTGATTTTGAAAAAGGATTTATTCGGGCTGAAACTATTTCTTACGATGATTTCATATCCAATGACGGTTGGGTAAATTCAAAAAATAATGGAAAAATGAGATTAGAAGGGAAAGATTATATAGTTAAAGATGGAGACGTTCTAAACTTCCGTTTCAATACGTGACCATATTCTTTTCATGCTAAAATAAACTAGGATAGTTAAAATAATTAAATACACGATAGCTTTAAAACCCATTTGATGTCTTGACTCTAAATGAGGTTCAGCTGACCACATCAAGAATGTTGTTACATCTTTTGACATTTGCTCAACAGAAGCTATTGTACCATCAGAGTATTCTACTAATCCATCTGATAACTGATTAGCCATTTTAATTTTATTTCCATACATATATTTATTATAATACACACCATCATCTAAAGTAACTCCAGCTGGTGGGTCTTCATATCCTTGAAGCAATGAGTAAATATAATCTACCCCACCCCCTCTTGCTTTAACCAGCACAGACATGTCTGGTGGATAAGCACCTCCGTTTGCAGCTTGAGCAGCTTGAACGTTATCATAGGGCATTACAAACTTATCTGATAATCTGCCTGGACGAGTAAACATATCACCGTCTGAATTAGGTCCATCCTTGACTTCAAAAGATGCTGCAATAGCTTTTGCTTGCTCTATAGAAAATTCTGGTCCCCCTTTCTCAGCTAAGTTTCTATAACTTAAATATTTCATTGAATGACAAGAAGAGCACACCTCTGTGTAGACTTGATAACCTCTTTGAAGTGCAGCTCGATCAAACTTTCCAAAGAGTCCTTTGAAGCTCCAATCGGTTTTTAAATATTCAACTTTTTCTGCAGCTTGAGTGCTCAATGAAAGTCCAGAAAATAAGACAATAAATGAAAATATTTTAAAAAAATTTTTCACTTATTTATTTAAACTTTCCTTGTTCTTTGCTGTGGCTAAATTAGGCGAACCACCTAGTATCGGTTCGGTAATACTTAATGGAATTGGAAGAGTTTTTTCTTTCCAACCTAAAACTGGAAGTATTACTAAAAAATGTAAGAAATAGTATGCTGTAGCTACTCTAGCAACTAACAGATATAATCCCTCTGCTGGCATAGCACCAACATATCCCAGGATCAAAACATCAGCGACAAGGATCCAATAAAATTGTCTATATAAAGGTCTAAATACTGCTGATCTAATTTTTGAAGTATCAAGCCATGGAAGAGCTGCTAAAATTAAAATAGCAGATAACATTGCAACTACTCCTAAAAGTTTATCTGGGACCGATCTTAAAATTGCATAGAATGGTAATAAATACCACTCTGGAACAATATGTGCCGGAGTAACTAATGGATTAGCTTCAATATAATTATCTGCATGACCTAAAATATTTGGCGTATAAAAAACAAAAAATGCAAAAACAATCATAAACATTAGTAAAGCAAAACCATCTTTTATTACAATGTATGGATGGAATGGTACTGTATCTTTTGAAGGTTTTTTAATGTCAATTCCAACTGGATTATTATTTCCAGGAACATGAAGTGCCCATATGTGAAGAACAACTAAACCTAAAATTAAAAAAGGTATTAAATAGTGAAGTGTAAAAAATCTTGTTAAAGTAGGATTATCAACTGAGTATCCTCCCCATAACCAAGTAACAATACCCTCGCCTACTAAAGGAATTGCACTAAATAGATTTGTAATTACAGTTGCACCCCAGAAACTCATTTGGCCCCATGGAAGTACATAACCCAAAAACGCAGCTGCCATCATTAATAAATAAATGATGATACCTATTATCCAAATTATTTCCCTAGGAGCTTTGTAAGAACCATAAAATAATGATCTAAATATATGAATATAAACAGCCAAAAAAAACATTGAAGCACCATTTGCATGAATGTATCTAATCAACCAACCATAGTTAACATCTCTCATAATATGCTCGACACTATCAAAAGCCATATCAGCATGAGCAATATAATGCATTGCAAGAACTAAACCCGTTACAATTTGAGTAATCAAACAAAAAGTTAATATTCCACCAAACGTCCACCAATAATTTAAATTTTTAGGTGTTGGATAATCGGTTAAGTGATTTGCAAGAGTTAATAATGGTAAACGATCGTTAAACCATTTTCCAAATTTTGATTTCGGTGTGTATTCGTGATCACTCATAATAATTATCCAATTTTAATTGTATTAGCATTAACAAATTCGTATTTAGGGATCTCCATATTAGTCGGAGCTGGTCCCTTTCTAATTCTTCCAGAGATATCATAGTGCGAACCATGACAAGGACAAAACCATCCGTTGTATTCGCCTTTTTGATCTAAAGGAACACAGCCTAAGTGAGTGCACACTCCAAGCATGACTAACCACTCGGGGTTCGCTGCACGATCCTCATCTTTTTCTGGATGTTTTAAATCTTCTAACTTTACAGATCTTGCTTCAGCTATCTCATCTTGTGTTCTTCTACGAATAAAAACTGGTTTACCTCTCCATAAAACTGTAATTGTTTTACCTGGATTAACCGCACTTACATCAACCTCAGTGCTCGCCAAAGCTTTGACTGATGCGTCTGGGTTCATCTGATCAATCATTGGCCATATCGTTGCACCAACACCAACCGCACCAACTGCATAAGTTGCTGTGAATAAGAAATCTCGTCTATTAGTTTTTTTTTCTGACATCAATAATAGTTAAATATACTCAATAATGCTTTTTTCTACTTAAATATATGATTTCATATAATATAAAATGATAAATTTACTACTGAAAGAATGACACAGAATTTGATAAATCATGGCCCAAAAATTGCTTTATTTGAACCAGACATACCTCAAAATACAGCAGCAATAATCAGAACCTGTGCGTGCCTAGGTGCAAAACTTGAAATAATAGAGCCTTGCGGGTTTATGCTAAATGACAGAAGATTTAAGCGAGTCGTTATGGATTATATGAATGAAAAAGACATAAAATTCCATCAAAGCTCAGACGATTTTTTTAAATCGAAAAAAGATCAAAGAATAGTTCTAATGACCACAAAAGCCTCTGTTTCTTACACAAAATTTAAGTTTAATAAAAATGACACTATTCTTTTTGGTAGAGAAAGTGCCGGAGTGCCAAATGAGGTTCACAAAAAAATTAAAGATAGACTCAAAATTCCTATGAAAAACAATAAGCGCTCACTTAATATTGCATCCTCTGTTGCAATCATATTGGCAGAAAGTTTAAAACAAACTAAATTAATCTAATATGGATTTAGAAATTAAAAAAGACATCACAAGTAATTGGTTCAAAATGCTACAAGAAGCTATTTGGCATACTATAACCAACCTGGAAAGAAAAGATGCGGATATCAAAACCACTGTTTGGAACAGAAGTAAAAAAAGAGACGAAGGAGGTGGAGAATTTAGAATTTTAGAAAATGGAAGAATATTTGATAAAGTTGGAGTAAATTTTTCTAAAGTTCATGGAAAATTCCCAAAACAATTTCAAAAAAATATTTTAGGTGCAAAAAAAAATCCCAGTTTTTGGGCCTCTGGTATTTCCGTTGTGATGCATATGAAAAATCCCATGATCCCTGCCATGCATTTTAATACAAGATATATCTGCACAACTCAGGACTGGTTTGGTGGTGGTATGGATGTAACCCCATCAATAAAAGATGATAAGGAAAAAAAAGAATTTCATAAAACCCTAAAAAAAATGTGTGATCAACACAATAAGAAGTATTACAAAAAATATAAGAAATGGTGTGATGAATATTTTTATTTACCTCATAGAAAAGAACCGAGGGGTATTGGTGGAATTTTTTTTGATTATAAAAAAGATAATTTTGAGAAAGATTTTAAATTTGTAAGAGATGTGGGGATCACTTTTCAATTTATTTTTGAAAAAATCATTAGAAAAAAAATGAAGAAAAAGTGGAATAAAAAACATAAAGAATTACAATTCATAAAAAGAGGTCGTTATACAGAATTTAACTTACTCTATGACCGAGGAACAAAATTTGGTTTACAAACTGGTGGAAACGTTGAAGGTATTTTAATGTCATTACCTCCGTTAGCAAAATGGAAATAACATGGACAAAGAACCAATTACTTTAAATGGCCTAAATAAACTTAAGGATGAATTAATCTTTTTAAAAGAAAAAAAAAGACCTGAGATTGTAGCGGCGATTGCTGAAGCGAGGTCACATGGTGATCTAAAAGAAAATGCAGAGTACCATGCTGCAAAAGAAGAGCAGTCTCATAATGAGGGAAGGATTACTGAAATTAATGACATCATTGCTAGAGCAAATGTCATTGATGTTACGAAATTAAATAATGATGGAAAAGTTATCTTTGGCTCGACTGTGTTTTTAGAAAATTTAGATACTAGAGAAAAAATAAATTATAAGATTGTAGGAAAAGATGAAGCTGATCTCAAACAAAAATTAATTTATTTTCAATCACCTATAGGTAAAGGTTTAATAGGAAAAAATAAAAATGATTTAGTTGAAATAAAAACTCCTGCCGGGGTTAAAAATTTTGAAATTAAAGACGTAAAATATATCTAATTGTTAACAATTTGACTTACTTGTTTATCTGAAATTTGAAAATTATTTTTCACCCATTCTTCCTCAATTATTTTTAATTTTGCACCCAATTGTTTACCCTCAGGAATATTGAATTTTTCCATTAAAAATTCTGCACCCACAGGCATTTTTGGTATTGTTTTATCTTTGTAGAAATCAATTAATCTTTGAATATTTTCAGAATTTTTTTTTGATTTTATTAAATAATAATTGAGAATATCAGTTACAGCTTGTTTTCCATTATAATAAAAAATACCATTTAAGTTTTCCTCTCTAAAAGTTTTTGATCCAATTTTTTCCTTAAAAAAATTATCAATAATTTTAATTCTTTTTTGATCTTTTTTAGAAATATTAAATTTGTACATAAAATAATCCGCATTATCTGTCTCATCAATAATCATTAAAGATAATAGAAAGGCAAAATCAGCCTTATTAATTATTTGTTTTTTTTTTGAGTTTAATTTTGAAAAAGTTTTTAAATTATTTAATTCAGGAAAAACAATTAAAAATAATTCTGAGCTCAATTTATCATCAGCTAATTTTTCTAATATTTCTAAGTGAGTTATTTTTTTTAACTCATCTAATAGTCTCTCTTTAGATAATTTTGAGATACCACCGATATTAATTTTAAGTTTTCTGATTAATTCTGGATTATGCGAATGCTTTGAGTAATGGGCGAAAAATCTTAAATATCTTAAAATTCTCAAATAATCTTCTTTAATTCTTTTATCAGCGTCTCCTATAAAATTTACGAAACCGTTTTCTAAGTCTTTTTTACCCTCAAAAGGATCGAACAAGTTTCCATCTTCATCCGCGTAAATGGAATTGATGGTAAAATCCCTTCTTAATGCATCCTCTTTCCAATTTTTTGAAAATTTCACTTTTGCATGTCTTCCATCTGTTAAAATATCTTCTCTCAATGAGGTAATCTCAAATTTGTACCCTTCTATAAGTGCTGTAATTGTTCCATGTTCAATACCAGTTTCGTAATAATCAATTTTATTTTCTTTCAAAACTTCACAAACCTTTTGGGGATCAAGATTTGTAGCCATATCAATATCATTTACTATTTCTTTATTAATGATTTTTCTTATGCAACCTCCTACAAATCTTACTTCACTATCTGATGAATAAGAATTTATGGCTTTAAATATTTTATTTGCTGGAGTATTTTTTGTTAAATCTCGAATACTTTGACTTATATAATTTAAATTATTTGATCTAAAAAAAATTGTATCTAAAAAATTTTTCATACTTGGCTGGGGCGCTAGGATTCGAACCTAGGATGCAGGTACCAAAAACCCGTGCCTTACCGCTTGGCTACGCCCCAATATTAAGTTCGTATAACACAAAAAAATCAAATTTATATAGTTTTTGAGGCTATACACCAGATATTTTTGTATTTTTGAATAAACCTTTTTTTCGCACGTTCACATCTTTTTTTTGTTTGATAATATGCAACTAAAGCTGATCCCGATCCTGTCATTCTTACAAAAACTGGGTTTAGAGAATTCTCTAAATAAAGTTTCATATTTTTTAATCTTGGGTATTTTAAAAAAGCTATTGTTTCTAAGGAATTTTTCATATCTTTTAAAAAATTGATATCAAACATTTTTTTAGCTCCCTTACCAAATTTTGCTTTATCAAACTTTCTAACCTTTGAATAAATATCCTTAGTCGAACAACCAAAATTTGGTTTTACGATTAATGGGTAAATTTTTTTTACATTATTGAAATACTTTATTTTATTTCTTGAATTTAAAATCTTACTTTTATGATTTAAGCCTAACATCACATCTGAGCCAATTAACTTAGAAATTTTTAACATTTCCTTATTTTTGATATTGATTATTCTCTTATGAGCCAAATATCTTAGTATACTTGCTGCATTCATTGAGCCACCGCCAAGACCGGCTTTATCAGGTATAGATTTTTTGATTTTGATTTGAAATCTTTGGTTTTTCAAAATTTTTTTTTTTTCTAAGATTTCAAATAATTTAGAAATAGTGTTTTTCCTACCTATCCTTCGAGAAAATTTTCCATTAAATGAAATTAAATGTTTTTTTGATTTAATTTCTTTGATCAAAATTATGTCGTGCAAATCTACGAAGCTTATTATGCTCTCTATATTGTGCAAAGATTTACTTTTGCTTATAACATTTAATGCCAAATTTAATTTCGCGTGTGATTTTATTCTGGAAAAAGGCATTAAGAGCTTTTAAGACCTTCGATCATCTTAATATTAATTTTTTCAATTAATTCTTTTTCAGTATCTTTCATTTTCAATACATTGGTCCAAAAATATCTAGCCTGGATTTTTCTATTGAGCTTCCACAAAATATCGCCGTAATGGTCATTCACTATCGGATCATCCGGCATCAATTCTACGGCTCTTTTCAAAAATTTTTCAGCTCTTGGATAATCATCAGTTAAATAGTAAGCCCAACCAATAGAGTCTATTATATATGGATCATCACTCTCAAGTTCGTAGGCTGTTTCAAGCATTTTAATCGCTTCATTAATTTTATAATCCCTCTCAAGCCATGAATAAGCAAGGTAATTTAGTATATAAGCATCGTCAGGTGTAATTTGAAGTGCATCAATTAAATCTTTATCGGCTTTTTCATAATTTTTAATTCGTTCATATGTGCCTCCTCTTCGATAAAGAATATCTGACTTGATATCCGAATTATCATCCAAATTTTCAATAATTTTAGAGTAATAACTTATTGCTTCTTCATAATTTTTTGCTTTTTTATAAAAATTAGCAACATCAAATAATATTTTTTCATTTGGATTTTCAATTTTATCAAAATTAAATTTGATAAAGTTAAGAGACTCTTGATTATTTCTCTGCGCTGAAATTATTTGCGCTTCTTTTTTTAATCTAAAC
>CACEDX010000020.1:0-9285 GCA_902558445.1 uncultured Pelagibacteraceae bacterium
CACACATCTTGTACAATGAATACATCTTGTCATTTGAGTTTTAATTAGTGGACCCATATTTTTTTCAGGTACCGCTCTTTTGTTTTCTTTAAATCTTGACTTATCTATTCCATAAAACATCGATTGATCTTGAAGATCACATTCCCCACCTTGATCACACACTGGACAATCCAACGGATGATTTGCTAATAAAAACTCCATCACACCTTTCCTAGATTTCTCAATTTTTGGAGTATTAGTTTTTATAACCATTCCATCTGCAGCGGGCATTGCGCATGATGCTATTGGTTTTGGAGATTTTTCCATTTCAACTAAACACATTCTGCAGTTACCAGCTATTGATAATTTTTCGTGATAACAAAATCTTGGTATTTCTGCGCCTGCTTTTTCACAAGCTTGAAGAACAGTCAACCCTTCCTCAACCTCTACTTCAATATCGTTAACTTTTAATTTAAGCATTTTTATCCAATAAGTGTTGATCTACCAAATAAGGAATATTTTTATTTTCTTTTACAATTGGATCAAATTTATTTCTTTTTTTAATTTCATCTTTGAAATGTCTTAATAAACCTTGAACTGGCCAAGATGAACCTTCACCAAATGCGCAGATCGTATGACCTTCTATTTGTTTTGTAACATCACCCAACATGTCTATCTCATCTTTAGATGCTTCACCTTTTGCCATTCTTTCAAGCATTCTCCACATCCAGCCTGAACCTTCCCTACAAGGTGTACATTGCCCACAACTTTCATGTTTATAAAATCTAGCAATTCTGGCCATACATTTTATGATGTCTTGATCTTTGTTAATCACAACTACACCAGCTGTTCCTAATCCACTTTTTTCAGCCGTTAATGAGTCAAAGTCCATAGTTAAAGTCTCACATTTATCTTTTGGTATTAATGGCATTGATGATCCACCAGGTATAACAGCTTGTAAATTATCCCATCCACCTATGACACCACCAGCATGTACTTCAATTAGTTCTTTTAATGGAATGTTCATTTCTTCCTCAACATTACAAGGATTATTTACATTCCCAGATATACAAAAAATTTTGGTACCTGTATTTTTTTCTCTTCCCAAAGATGCAAACCATTTCCCACCTCTTCTCAAGATAGTTGGTACAACAGCTATAGTTTCCACATTATTAATTATTGTTGGGCAACCATAAAGTCCAATTAGTGCTGGAAAAGGAGGTTTTAATCTTGGTTGACCTTTTTTTCCCTCGATACTTTCGAGTAATGCAGTTTCTTCTCCACAAATATATGCTCCAGCTCCATAGTGAATATAAATATCCAGATCCCACCCAGTGCCTGCAGCGTTTTTACCTAATAGTTTTTTTTCATAAGCTTCATCAATTGCTGCTTGTAGCTTTTGTCCGTCTACAAAATATTCCCCTCTAATATAAATGTAGCAAACATGTGCTTGAATTGCATATGACGCAATCAAACAACCTTCAATTAATTTATGAGGTTCAAATCTTAAAATATCTCTATCTTTACAAGTACCTGGCTCAGACTCATCTCCATTGATCACTAAATAGTGGGGTCTAGAGCCAACCTCTTTAGGTGCAAAAGACCATTTTAAACCTGTTGGAAAACCTGCGCCACCTCTTCCTCTAAGTTGAGAGTCTTTGATTTCATTTATAATCCAGTCTCTGCCCTTATCTGTTATTTCTTTAGTATTTACCCAATCACCTCTTTTTTGAGATGAAGTTAGGTCAGGTCCCAAATCATTGTATAAGTTTTGAAAAATTCTATCTTGATCCTTAAGCATTTTTTAAATCCATTAATGTTTTTCTATTATTTTCTGGTTCATTATTTATTCTTCCTCTATAGGAGCCAGGTGTTGGTTTTTCTCCATTTAGAATTTTATCTAAAATTTTTAAAGTTTTTTCTTTATCAAGATCTTCATAATAGTCATCATTTATTTGCATCATAGGTGCGTTGACACATGCGCCAAGACACTCAACTTCCATCCATGAACAACTTTTATCATTTGAAAGGACTGATTCATGTTCTGAAATTTTTTCTTTACATGCCTCGACTAATTTATTTGCACCCCTTATCATGCAAGGAGTTGTGGTACACACTTGAACAAAATACTTACCCACAGGTGATAAATTATACATGCTATAGAAAGTAGCAACTTCATATACTTTTATGTATGGCATATCTAAAAATTTTGCGATGTGTTTCATTGCAGCTAAAGGTATCCAGTTATCATTTTGTTTTTGAGCAATGTATAATAATGCCATCACAGCACTTTGTTGTTTACCTTCTGGATATTTGGCAACAATACTTTTTGCAGCCTCTAATGAGGAAGGGTTAAATTCAAAATTTTCAGGTTGGTTTTTTGCAGGTCTTCTTAAACTCATCTATCGACCTCCCCAAAAACTATATCAAGTGAACCAAGAACAGCAGGCACATCTGCTAACATGTGACCTTTAATTAAATAATCCATTGATTGTAAATGTGAAAATCCTGGTGCTCTAATCTTACACTTATAAGGTTTACTTGATCCATCTGAGATTAAATAAACACCAAATTCACCTTTAGGTGCTTCGACAGCAGTATAAATTTCGTCTTTTGGTACACGATATCCTTCGGTAAATAATTTAAAGTGATGTATCAATGCTTCCATAGATTGTTTTATTTCTGCTTTAGATGGTGGAGATATTTTACCATCAAAAGTTTTAATTGGACCTTTTTCCATCCTCGCTAAACATTGTTTTATGATTGATACACTTTCTTTCATTTCCTCAATTCTACATAAGTATCGATCGTAACAATCACCATTTTTACCCACTGGAATTTTAAAATCTAATTGATCATAACAATCGTAGGGTTGCGATTTTCTTAAATCCCAAGGGACCCCTGAACCTCTAATCATTACACCACTAAAAGAGTAGTCTAACGCGTCATCTTTGGTTACCACTCCAATATCTACATTTCTTTGCTTAAATATTCTATTATCAGTCAAAAGGTTCTCGAGATCATTTATTATTTTTGGAAAAGTTTCACAAAATTTCGCTATATCGTTTTCTAAACCAGCTGGTAAATCTTGATGAACTCCACCAGCTCTGAAATAATTTGCGTGTAATCTTGATCCAGATGCTCGTTCGTAAAAAGTCATTAATGTCTCCCTTTCCTCAAATCCCCATAATGATGGTGTTAAAGCACCCACATCTAAAGCTTGAGTGGTAACATTTAATATATGGCTTAATATTCTTCCTATTTCACAAAACATAACTCTTATATATTGTGCTCTTATTGGAACATCGATATCTAGGATTTTTTCTATCGCTAAGGCAAAAGCATGTTCTTGGTTCATGGGAGCAACATAATCAAGTCGATCAAAATATGGAACAGCTTGCATATATGTTTTATTTTCAATTAATTTTTCTGTTCCTCGATGTAACAAACCAATATGCGGGTCTGCTTTTTCTACAACCTCACCATCCAGCTCAAGAATTAATCTTAATACACCATGGGCAGCAGGATGTTGTGGACCAAAATTCAAATTTAAATTTTTAATTTTTTTTGTCATTATTTTCTGATATTTCTTTTATATATTTTGTTCCTTCCCAAGGACTTTCATAATCAAAATTTCTATAATTTTGTTCTAGTTTTACAGGTTCATTGATAACTTTTTTTTTTTCTTCGCTATATCTAACTTCTGAATGACCAGTCAAAGGAAAATCTTTTCTTAATGGGTGGCCCTCAAAACCATAGTCAGTCAAAATTCTTCTTAAATCAGGATGATTTTTAAAATTTACGCCATACATATCAAAAACTTCTCTTTCCATCCAATTAGCTGATGGAAACACAGATGTTAGAGAAGAGATAAGCTCGTTTTCATTGATAGAATAACTTAGGATCATTCTATGATTAAACTCGTGACTTAAAAATAAATACACAATCTTAAATCTTTGAGTTTCCTCAGGATAATCTACAACTGTAATATCAATAAGCTGTCTAAACTTAGTATCTTTGTTTGTTTTTATAAATAAGACAACATCAATTAAATCATCTTTATCAATCTCAACATAAATTTGATTATGTTTAATAGAAGTCTTATTGATTTTTGTCGTAAGTTCTGAATTTATCTTTTTCTCTAAATCAATTAAATTATTCATTTTACCTGTTAAAAGATCCTTTATTTCTAATTTTTTTTTGTAATTGCATTATTCCATATAACAATGCTTCCGCAGAGGGTGGACAACCTGGTACATAAACATCTACGGGCACAATACGATCACAACCCCTTACAACAGAATATGAATAATGATAATATCCTCCACCATTGGCACAGCTTCCCATTGATATAACGTATCTTGGTTCTGGCATTTGATCATAAACTTTTCTTAATGCTGGTGCCATCTTATTTGTTAAAGTGCCTGCAACAATCATAACATCAGATTGTCTAGGTGATCCCCTTGGAGCAGCACCAAATCTCTCAAGATCATATCTTGGCATGGCTGTTTGCATCATTTCAACAGCACAGCAGGCAAGACCAAAAGTCATCCAATGTAAAGATCCAGATCTCGACCAATTTACTAAATTTTCTAATGAAGTAGTTATAAATCCATTCTTACCAAAATCTTCAGCAAGTTTTTTAAATTCATCAGGTACTTGATCTAATTTATTATTCATTTTAAAAAAAATTTTATTCCCAGTCTAATGCACCTTTTTTCCATTCATAAATAAATCCAATGGTAAGTATGAATAAAAAAATCATCATTGACGTAAAACCTAAGATACCAATATTTCCCAAAGAAATTGCCCACGGAAATAAAAATGCAATTTCAAGGTCAAAAATAATAAATAAAATTGCAACTAAATAAAACCTGACATCAAATTCCATTCTCGAATCCTGGAATGGTTCAAATCCACATTCATAAGCTGATAACTTCTCTGGATCTGGATTTTTTGGAGATAAGATAAAATTAATTACTATAAAAGCACTACTAAGGCCTAATGCTATAATTAGGAATAATATGATAGGTAAATAATCTTTTAAAAATTCCGCTGTCATTGTGGAATATATATCATTTTTTAAAGCCAGATGAAGTGGTGTTAGGTCACATTATTCAAAATATACAGCACATTTGATAACGATTATCAGCTTTAAATTAAGTAAGTGGCGGGAGTGAAGGGACTCGAACCCTCGACCTATCGCGTGACAGGCGATCGCTCTAACCAACTGAGCTACACCCCCACTTTTGATTCTTTTGGTGGGCAGTAAAGGACTCGAACCTTTGACCCCCTCGGTGTAAACGAGATGCTCTACCAACTGAGCTAACCGCCCAAAACCAAAATGTTGGTTATATCTTTTAGTAAAATAAGGTCAAGATTAATTAGTTGTTATAAATAGAAGATAATTTTTTAAAATCCACCTCTCCAATTATTTTTGGAGTTAAAATTATCTTTCTCTGTCTTCGATGTTGGTCTTGTTAAATAATAAGTTACAAAAACTACAATTAATAAAATTATATATAATTCCATAAATAAATTTTTTATTGAATACTTGCTTGAGACTTATCGTCTTTTTTAGAAATATCAACTTCTACCCACTCTGTTTTTTTGAGCTCCTTAGTTAAAGCAATCTTTAAAACTTCGTCAGCATACTCAACAGGAGTTATTTTAATTTCATCAATTATTTTTTTTGGCATATCAACCAAATCTTTCTCATTTTCTTTTGGAATTAAAACTTCTTTGATTCCTGCTCTATGCGCTGCAATAAGTTTTTCTTTTAAACCACCAATTGGTAACACTTGACCTGTTAAAGTAACCTCACCAGTCATTGCAACATCTCTTTTAACTGGAATGTTTGTTATAGAAGATACTATGGAAGTAACCATACCAATTCCTGCAGATGGACCATCTTTTGGTGTGGCACCCTCTGGAACGTGAATATGAAAATCTTTTTTCTCAAACAATGGAGGTATTATTCCATATTCTAAACATTTAGATCTAACAAAAGATTTTGCAGCTTTTACTGACTCTTGCATTACATCTCCAAGCTTACCTGTTATTTGCATTCTTCCTTTACCTGGCATTGTAGCAGTTTCAATTTTCAAAATTTCTCCACCATACTCAGTCCATGCCAATCCAGTAACTATTCCTACTCTATTTTCAGTTTCCAACTCACCTGATTTAAACTTAGGAACACCTAAAAAATCTGACAAATTTTCTTTATTAATCTTGACCTCTTTTTCCTCTCCGGAAACAACTTTCTTAACTACTTTTCTGGCAACTTTAGAAATTTCTCTTTCTAAATTTCTAACACCAGACTCCTTGGTGTAACTTCTGATAATTTCTTGAATAATGTCATTTTGTAAACTCATCTCTTTTTCTTTAACGCCATTATCTTTAATTTGTTTTGGCAATAAATATTTGTTTGCAATATTTATTTTTTCATCTTCTGTATAACCTGCGAGTCTTATAACCTCCATTCTGTCTAGTAGAGGTGGAAGAATATTTAAAGTGTTAGCTGTTGTAACAAACATAACATCAGATAAATCATAATCAACTTCAAGGTAATGATCATTAAAAGTTGTGTTTTGCTCAGGATCTAATGCCTCCAGTAAAGCTGAAGATGGGTCACCTCGATAATCATTACCAATTTTATCAATTTCATCTAAGAGAATTAATGGATTTTTTGTACCAGCTTTTTTCATCATTTGGATTATTTTACCAGGTAAAGACCCTATGTATGTTCTTCTATGTCCCCTTATTTCTGCTTCATCTCTCATACCACCAACTGACATTCTTACAAATTCTCTGTTGGTAGCTTTTGCTATTGATTTTCCTAAAGATGTTTTGCCAACACCAGGAGGACCAACCAAACATAAAATAGGTCCTTTTATTTTTTCCATTCTTTTTTGAACAGCTAAAAACTCAATTATTCTCTCTTTTACTTTTTCTAAACCAAAATGATCTTTATCTAAAATTTCTAAAGCTTTTTTAAGATCAATATCTACAGTACTTTTTTTATGCCATGGAAGTTCTGTCATCCAATCTAAATAATTTCTAACAACTGTTGCCTCAGCTGACATTGGGCTCATATTTTTTAGTTTTTTTAATTCCTGCAAACATTTCTTTTCAACCTCTTTAGGCATTCTCGCTTTAATTATTGCTTTATTGAGGCTAGTATTTTCATCTTTTCCATCTTCAATTTCACCTAACTCTTTTTGAATAGCTTTTAGTTGTTCATTTAAATAATATTCTCTTTGAGTTTTTTCCATTTGCGTTTTAACTCTTCCACGAATTCTTTTTTCAACACCAATTATGCTAGTCTCATTCTCCATTATCTTGATTATTGAATTTAATCTTTTCTTTACATCTATAGTTTCGAAAATTTGTTGTTTTTCTGAAATAGTTGCAGTTATATGAGAAGCAATGTTATCAGCAATCTGGGAAGGGTCTTTTAATTCTTTTATTGAATTAATAGTTTCATTAGAAATTTTTTTGTTAATTGATGTCAATTTTTCTAATCTTCTTAAAGCTGTTGCTGCTAGCGGATATAGATCTTCATCTTTATTTAAGACATCATTATAATGAGTAAATTCACAAGTAATGAATTTTTCATTATCCTTAAAATCTAAAATCTTAACTCTTTTAATTCCTTCCACTAAAACTTTAACTGTTCCGTCTGGCAATTTTAAAAGTTGAAGAATATTACCCTCACAACCATACATAAAAATATCTGTCTTTTTTGGATCATCTATTTCAGAGTTTTTTTGAGTTACTAAAATAATCTTTTTGTCTTTTTTCATTACTTCATTAAGAGCAGAGATAGATTTGTCTCTACCAACAAAAAGAGGAATCACCATACTAGGAAACACCACTATGTCTCTTAATGGTAATAAGGGTAATAAAATTTTAATGTCCATAAATGAGAATATGGATATTATAAATTATATTGCAATACCTTTTTCTTATTTATTAAGGATATTACGCCGCTGATGTCTTACTTGGCTTAGATTTATCGTCTGTTTCTGAATGAACTATTATTGGTTGTGATTGCCCTTTTACAGATGCAGCATCAACTATAACTTCTTTAATATTTTCCTGACTTGGTAAATCATACATCGTCTTGAGTAAAATATTTTCCAAAATTGATCTTAAACCTCTTGCTCCTGTTTTTTTTCTAATTGCTTTGAGAGCAATTTCTTTTAATGCACTTTCTTTAAAACTTAGTTTTGCACCATCTAATTTAAATAATTCTTGATATTGTTTTGTTAAAGAATTTTTTGGCTCTTGTAATATTTTAATTAAAGATTTTTCGTCTAAATCGTCTAGAGTAGCAATCATCGGTAATCGTCCAATGAATTCTGGGATAAGTCCATATCTTAATAAATCTTCAGGTTCTAAACCTTTCATCCATTCACCAGTTTTTTTATCTTGTGTATTTTTTACATCAGCACCAAAACCAATTGAGGTTCCCTTGTCTCTTTGTGATATAATTTTATCTAATCCTGCAAAAGCACCACCACAAATAAATAAAATATTTGTTGTATCAACTTGTAAAAATTCTTGCTGAGGATGTTTTCTTCCACCTTGTGGTGGGACACTTGCAATAGTTCCTTCCATAATTTTTAATAGTGCTTGTTGAACCCCCTCTCCTGAAACATCTCTAGTTATAGATGGGTTCTCAGATTTTCTACTTATTTTATCAACTTCGTCGATGTAAACAATTCCACGTTGTGCTTTTTCAACATTATAATCTGCTGCTTGTAATAATTTTAAAATAATATTTTCAACATCTTCACCAACATATCCTGCTTCAGTTAAAGTTGTTGCATCGGCCATTGTAAACGGAACGTCTAGAATTCTAGCTAAAGTTTGCGCTAATAAAGTTTTTCCACATCCAGTTGGGCCAACTAATAAAATATTTGATTTAGCAAGCTCTACATTTTTACTTGTCTTATTTTCATAGTTAAGTCTCTTATAATGATTATGAACTGCAACAGATAAAACTTTTTTTGCATGAGACTGACCAATTACATAATCATCTAAAACTGAACAAATCTCTTTTGGTGAAGGTAACCCATCTTGATGTTTTACAAAAGTATCTTTGCTCTCCTCTTTGATGATATCCATACAAAGCTCAACACACTCATCGCAGATAAAAACTGTTGGGCCTGCAATAAGTTTTCTAACTTCGTGTTGACTTTTTCCGCAGAAAGAACAATATAAAATATTTTTGTTATTTGTATTCATAATTTTTTTAACGAATCAATCTTATTACTTTATTATAAGAGAGTTATGTTAATC
>CACEDX010000021.1:0-7367 GCA_902558445.1 uncultured Pelagibacteraceae bacterium
TCCAAATCTAGAGGACATGATGAAGAAAAACTTCGCAAAAGCTCTAGGGGTTCCAGTAAAGTGGACTAACTTTACTAATGGTGGTGCTATGACTGATGCGATGTTAGCAGGAGATATTGATATTTCTTATTCTCAAGGTTTAGTTCCATTTATTAACGCTGTAAAATCTAAAGCACCTATCAAATTAGTTGATATTGCTATGGAATACGGAATGGGAGGAACAACTTGTGTTACATCTAATGCATCTGGAATTACAAAAGCCAACGCAACTGAATTAGAAGGTAAAAAAGTTGCTGTTCCACTTGGAACAATGGCGGAATATGTTTTTGATGAAAGTATGAAAGTTGTTGGAGCAGATAGAAAAAAAATGGATATCATTCAAATGGACCCTGAAGAAGGTGCTGCTGCTTTAGTTAGCGGTGATGTTGTAATGGCATGTTTATTTGGTGGTAATTCTATTAAAGCTGCTACTGCAGTTGGATCTAGATTGCTAACAGTTCAAGAAGCTAGAGATGCAGGTATCCTAGGGATTGATATTACTTCTGTAACTACAAAGTTTATGAAGGAAAATCCAGGAATGTTGAGAACTTTCATCGAGGTAACTCATGAAGCAAATGCAAGATATAGAGCTGGAAAAAGCGATATGAATGCAATGTCAAAAGCTTCAGAAATGAAAATTCCTGACATGAAAGAAACTTTAAGTGGTTTCAAATTTCTAACTCCAGAGGAAACAAAAAGTTCTATGGAAAGTGGAAATCTTGATGCATTCCTAAAAGGAATGGGAACACCAAGAGGAAACGTAGATACAAGTTTCTTACCTTTATAATCTAAAGGTAATTAAAATTTAAATAGGCGCCAATTTTTTATTAAATTGGTGCCTATTTTTTTACTCTAAATTCTAATATAAAGTGGACAAATGAGTGATCTAGTTTCTCAAAATCTTAATATGATTTTTAAAACTCCAAAAGGAGAAACTGTACACGCTTTAAAAGATTTAAATTTTACTCTTAAAAAAGGAGAATTGTTAACAGTTCTTGGACCATCAGGTTGTGGAAAAACAACTTTATTGAATATTACCGCAGGATTTATTCGACCAACTTCCGGAAGTATTACTTTAAACAGTAAAGAGATTGATGGACCCGGTGTAGAGAGAGGTATGGTTTTCCAGCAAGGTGCTTTGTTTGAATGGTTAACAGTTGCTGAAAATGTCAACTTTGGATTAAGAATGAAAAAAAAAGATCCAATTGAAACTCAAAAAAAAGTTGATGAATGGTTAGAAATAGTTGGCTTAAAAGGTTTTGGTAATACCCCAACCTATCAACTATCAGGAGGTATGCAGCAAAGAGTTGCTCTTGCAAGATGTTTGATTAATGATCCTGATCTAATTTTAATGGATGAACCTTTAGGAGCTCTTGATGCATTGACAAGAGAAAAAATGCAATCTCTTGTTTTAAAAATTTGGAAAGAGACTGGAAAAACAATTATTTTAATTACCCACTCAGTTGAAGAAGCTCTGTTGCTTGGTGAGAGATTATATGTGATGGCACCTCGACCTGGGCGAATTCATAAAGAATACAACCTTCCATTTGCTTCAATGGGACTAAAAGAAGATCTAAGAGAGATTAAAAAGAACAAAGATTTTTCTGCAAAACGTGAGGAAATATTAGAAATGATTTGGAATATGGAAGAAGAAATTATGGGGAAAGATAATTAAATGTTAACTCAAATCGTCACCTTTTTAATTTTTTTTGCAGTTATTGGCTGTATTCTCTATGGAAGAAGATTAATCAAAACTGAAAAGGTTGATGCCGTTTTTGGAAATCCTGAAAGAGCAAGAGGTGGTACTCACTGGATTATAGTCGGAAGTAGTTTTCTATTATTGGTATGGCTTTACTATTCTTGGGATATTGCGAAAGGTTTTTACCCAAAATCAGCTAATGAACTTTGCCAAGTAGCAAAAGTTAACGACTCTTTATTAGGTTTGAAATACCAATTTCCAATAGAGGAAAGAGAATTTAAAAGTACTGCTCAAATTAAGAAAGAAAATAAGAATCTCAAAGCAACTTTAAATGAAATTAAGTTTTCAGAAGATCTAAACTTGCAACAAAAAACAGATCTTACAGAGTTTATCAACAAAACTATTCAACTAATTCCTTTATTAACGAATGAGGATTTAATTGAAAATGAGACAAAATTTAAAATAGATGACATTACTGGTAAAATTAACTTGTTAACTGAAAATTTTAGAAAACCTGAATATCCTTTTGAAACAGAACAAGAAGCCAATGAAAGACTAAAAGCAGTAAGTGAGCAAGGAGATTGGGGAATAATAAAAGTTCAATCTGGAACAGGATCTATAGAAAATACTATTGAGGTTCCTTTAGTTCCGGAGACTAAAAGAGGTTTAAAATTTGATGCTGCAGCAAAAGAATTACAAATTATTAGTGATGAATTCTTTAAGTTAAGAAATCATAATCCACAATTTAAAGATAAAATAAAAGAGCTTAAAGATGAGATCAAAGCTTATAGAAAAAATTTAGATGATACTCAAGAGGTAGCCTCAACTTACGCTAAAGATATTGTTAAAATTGCACGACGTATAGAATTTGCAAGTATATATCCACCCAATGCATTAAATGAAATGCAAAATGCAATCATCAATTTTGATGTTGCCCAAAAAGAAGCTCAGGGGGGATTGAGATTTGTCGATATATTTTTATTCCCAGCTGGTACTATTGTTGCAAGTGGGCCAAGCTGTTCGGAACAAGGATCTGGTAGATGGCTACCTAAACCCTCAGATACATTTGATAAATTTATGCTTATGCTTAAACCGAGTGTAGGCTACAAAGAAATTCCTCTTCTCTGGATAGAACTTGTTGATGTTAGTAAAATGATTGGTTTTATTTTACCAGATTGGATTGCTGATATTTTACCTGGTGAATACCCAGTTCATACTCAAGATGGAATTGTTAAACAAAATTTTAAAGGCCAAGTTTTAAAATTAGTAACAGGAGACTTTAAGTTATTTAAAGTGCCCGTGCCTTATGGCCATATTTGGGATTCTTTTTTAAGGGTATTTTTAGGATTAGTGTTTGGAATATTAATTGGTGTGCCACTTGGATTATTTATGGGATTAAATAGATTTGCCAAAGGTTTCTTCGATCCGTTAATTGAGCTTTATAGACCTGTTCCCCCTCTGGCTTGGGCTCCTTTAATTATTTCAGTTTTAGGAATTGATAATACCGGGAAAGTTTTTTTATTATTTATGGTCTCATTATCAATCATGATTATTTCTGCAAGAGCTGGTGCCTCTGGTACTCAGTTATCAAAAATCCATGCAGCTCACTCACTTGGGGCATCTAAAAAACAAATATTGAGATATGTAATTTTTCCAAATTCTTTACCTGAAATACTTACTGGAATAAGAGTTGCCGTGGGAATGTGTTGGGGAACTTTAGTTGCAGCTGAGTTTTTAGCTGGAACAACAGGTATAGGATTTGTTGAAAACGTTGCAAAAAAATATTTTCAATACGAAGTTATTTGGATCACTATATTTATCATGGGAATGTTGGGTTTATTATTTGATGTCACTTTGAGAAAAATAATAGACAAAACAATTCCATGGCGTGGAAAAGGCTAATTTGAAAACAGAAAATCTTAAAAAAGAAGTCATTAAAATTTTTAAAAATCACGGATTAAGCAATCCTCATGCTGTTATTTCAGCAAATGCTTTGATTAATGCCGAGTTAGTTGGGGCTTATGGTCATGGTCTTTCTAGATTAAGAATGTATTGTGAAAGAATATCTAAAAAAGTCATTAATCCAAAACCTAAAATAAAAGTTAAAAAAATATCTCAATCTATTGCTCATATTGATGCTGATAATAGTATTGGCTTCGTTGCAGCAGATCTCGCTATTAGAAAAGCAATCGAATGTGCAAAAAAAACAGGTATCGGTTTAGTAGCAGTTAAAAATAGTGGTCACTATGGATTATCTGGTTACTACGCTGAGCAAGCAGTTAAAAAAAATTTAATCACTATGATTTATACTAATGCTCCTCCTGCAGTCGCTCCTTATGGTGCAAAAAAAAGTTTGTTTGGAACAAATCCTATATGTTTTGGTTCTCCAACCGGAGCAAGGGTACCTTTTATATTAGATACAGCTATTGCAAAAATTAATAGAGGCAAAATTAGATTTGCAGCTAGAAATAATCAAAAAATTCCAAAAGGTGTTGCATTAGATAAATTTGGCAAACCAACGACAGATGCAAAAAAAGCTCTTTACGGAGTTCAATTGCCTATTGCAGGTTTTAGAGGTTCTGGTTTGGCGTGGATGGTAGATATTTTGAGTGGTGTTTTAACCGGTGGAAATCATGCGGGTAAAGTTAAGGATCCTTTTGATGATTTTTCAGGTCCACAAAATATTGGACATTTGTTTATCACATTTAAAACAAACTTATTTGTCAAAAACTATACTTCAAGAATTAAGAATAATATTAAAACAATTAAAAGATTGCCTAAAATTAAAGGAGTAAAAGAGATAATGTATCCTGGTCAAAATAAAGATAAAAGGTTTAAAATGAACTTAAAAAAAGAAATCAAATTGTCAAAAATTATTCAAAAAGATTTAATAGATTTAAGAAATTAATATGCTTTCCGATAAAGAAATTATTTGTCCTGATAACTTACTTAATGTTGCTCATAAAAAGAAAGGTGTTAAAGCTGGAATTGTTAATGCCGGAAAACCTCTTCCTATGCAGTCCGTACAAGATGCTGTCAAAGAAAATCTAATTGAGCCAATTTTTATTGGTGATGAAAAAGAAATTAATAAATGCGCCCAGGATCTGAAATGGGATATCTCAAATTATAAGATAATCCATGAGCCTGTTGAAAATAATACAGCAACGATTGCTGCAAAACTAGCAAGTGAGAAAAAAATTAGAATTATTGTTAAAGGGCACATTCATACTGACGTATTGATGAAAGAAGTTTTGAAAAGAGAATACAATTTACTAGGAAAAACGAGATTAAGTCATATTTGGCATATGACTTTGGGGAAAGAGGATAAACCTTTAATAATTACTGATGGAGCATTAAACGTTTTACCTAATGTAAAAACAAAACTACATATTCTCAAAAATGTTATTAATTTTTCAAATAGAATTGGTATTGAAAAACCTAAGGTTGCAATATTATCTGCTACTGAAGAAGTTTTAGATAGTGTGCCAAGTTCTAAAGAGGCTGAAGAATTAACTAACTTAGCTAAAAAAGAAAATTTAAATGCTGATGTTTTTGGTCCACTGGCATTTGATAATAGTATCTCAAAAAAATCTGCTACTATTAAAGGAATACAAAATAGTGTAGCTGGTATGGCTGATGTATTACTGGTCCCAAGTGTTGAGACCGGAAATGGGTTAGTAAAAATGCTTATATATTTTTGTGGAGCGTGCGCAGCAGGTGTGGTTGTTGGAGGTAAAGTTCCAGTAGTAATAACCAGTCGTTCAGACGAAGCACCCGCGAGATTAGCCTCCATTGCTGCAGCAGTTGTTGCTTTAGATTAATTGTTTGATTGCAATAAAATAAAAATTGTCTTAAATAATCCAACGATAATAAACAATTAATATGGCAATCACTTATTTAAAAAAATCTCCAAAAACATCATCAACAGATGACAATAAAACAACAGGAATTGTTCAAGATTTATTAAAAGATATTGAGAGTACAAAAGAACAAGGTTGTATTGATTTAACCAAAAAGTTTGACAAATATGACGGTGAAATCATTGTTTCAAAAGAAAGAATTGAAGAAATTAAAAAAACTTTAGATCAAAAAACTAAAGATGATATTCAGTTTTCATTTGATCGAGTCAGAAAATTTGCCGAAGCTCAACTTAAAAATTACGGACAAGATTTTGAAGTTGAATTATCCGATGGTTTATATGCAGGTCAAAAATTAGTTCCTGTTAATACGGCAGGTTGTTACATACCTGGGGGAAGATATGCTCATATCGCTTCTGCTGTAATGAGTGTGACGACAGCCAAAGTTGCTGGTGTTAAAAATATTATTGCGTGTAGTCCACCAAAAGAAGGTGTCGGTGCCCACCCTACTATTGTCTACACTGCTGATCTTTGTGGGGCAGATGTAATTTTAAATTTAGGAGGTGTACCTGCGATTGCTGCAATGACTAATGGATTATTTAAAAACCCTCCAGCAGACATAATTGTTGGTCCAGGAAACCAGTTTGTGGCTGAGGCGAAAAGAATTTTATATGGCAAGGTAGGAATTGATTTATTTGCAGGTCCAACTGAAATTGGAATAATTGCTGATGCAAAAGCTGATCCAGAAATAGTTGCTGTTGATTTAGTAGGCCAAGCGGAACATGGTTATAATTCTCCATGTTGGCTTTATACAACTAGTAAAGAATTAGCTGAGAAAGTTATGAAGAGAGTTCCAGAATTAATTGCAGAGTTACCGGAGGTTCCAAGAACTAGTGCAGAAGCAGCTTGGAGAGATTATGGTGAAATTATTCTTTGTGACACTGATGAAGAGATCGTAAAAATTAGTGATGAATACGCTCCAGAACATTTAGAAGTTCAAACAGAAAATCTAAAGTGGTTTCACGAACGATTAACTAATTATGGATCATTATTTGTCGGTGAAGAAACTACAGTTGCCTATGGAGATAAATGTTCAGGCACAAATCATATTTTACCAACTAAAGGGGCTGGTAGATACACTGGTGGTTTATTTGTTGGTAAATTTATTAAAACCTTAAGTTTTCAAAGAATGACAAAAGAGTCTACTGAACTAGTTGGTGCTGCTGCTGCAAGAATATCTAGATACGAAGGAATGGAAGCTCATGCAAGAACTGGTGATGTAAGATTAAAAAAATACGGGTACTCAGATTAAAAAAGGTATCCAAACCTTAATCTCGCAGATCTTTTGTGAACTTCCTCAAGATAACGAGACTCTGTATAAAATATATCAAAAGTTGTTTCGTCAAAATTTAAGCCTAAGAAGAAATTATCGTTAAAATAATAATCAATTCCCAAACCTCTAGTATAGTAATTATTGATTTTGCTTGGATCGCTGTGGTAAGCAGTCCATGTAGTATCAATATCACCACCCCCTAAATAGGTAAAAAAATCAAAATCACCAAAATTGTATCCTATCTTAAATTTTGCTTCCTTCATTTTCTCATAAGTCACACTTCCATTTAATCCTGCAATAGATTGATCTTTACCGATATTTTCCTGAAAATTTGTTTCTGCACCAATAAAAAAGTTATTAAGATAAAAGTTATAACCTAAAAAATAACCAAGATTCCTTTTTTCCGAATCAGTTTCTGTATGATAAATTAAAGCATAAT
>CACEDX010000022.1:0-6267 GCA_902558445.1 uncultured Pelagibacteraceae bacterium
AGTTGTTCAAGTGGGAAGTACAATGATTGATACATCAATAAAAAGTAAATTACAACAAATTGAAAATAGAATGATAGAGGCATAAATGGAAATAAATCCTTCAGAAGTTACAAAAATATTAAAAGAACAAATTAAAAATTTTGGAGAAAAAGCAGAAATTTCTGAGGTTGGACAGGTATTGTCTGTAGGTGATGGTATAGCAAGAATTTATGGCCTTGATAATGTTCAAGCAGGAGAAATGGTTGAATTTTCTGATGGATCGAAAGGAATGGCTTTAAATCTAGAAAGTGAAAATGTTGGAGTTGTAATTTTTGGTGACGACCGAAATATCAAAGAAGGTAATGTTGTAAAAAGAACTGGAAGCATTGTAGATACCCCTGTTGGAAAAGAGTTGTTAGGTAGAGTGGTAGATGGATTAGGAAATCCAATTGATGGGAAAGGTGCTTTGGACAAAGGCATTAAAAAAAGTAGAGTTGAAGTTAAGGCACCAGGAATAATTCCAAGACAATCTGTTAGCGAACCAATGCAAACAGGTCTAAAATCAATCGATAGTCTTGTACCAATTGGAAGAGGTCAACGTGAGTTAATTATTGGAGATCGTCAGACAGGTAAAACTGCTGTAGCAGTTGATACAATTATCAATCAAAAAAAAATTAATGAGTCGGGCGATGAAAAACAAAAACTTTATTGTATTTATGTTGCCGTTGGTCAAAAAAGATCAACTGTAAGACAAATTCAAAAAACTTTAGAAGAAGCCGGAGCGATGGAATATACAACTATAGTCGCGGCAACAGCATCTGACTCAGCTCCGCTTCAATTTTTAGCTCCTTACACTGGATGTGCAATGGGAGAGTATTTTAGAGATAATGGAATGCATGCTCTGATTATTTATGATGATTTATCAAAGCAAGCGGTTGCTTACCGACAAATGTCACTGATCTTAAGAAGACCACCAGGTAGAGAGGCATACCCAGGTGATGTATTCTATCTTCATAGTAGATTACTGGAAAGGGCTGCTAAATTAAGTGATGATCACGGTGGAGGTTCCTTAACTGCTCTTCCGATCATTGAAACTCAAGGTGGAGACGTTTCTGCTTATATTCCAACTAATGTAATTTCAATTACTGATGGACAAATTTTCTTAGAAACTGAGTTATTTAACCAAGGTATAAGACCGGCAATTAATGTTGGTCTCTCTGTTTCTAGGGTTGGATCAGCTGCGCAAACAAAAGCTATGAAAAAAGTATCAGGATCAATGAAACTCGAATTAGCACAATATAGAGAAATGGCAGCTTTTGCTCAATTTGGATCAGATTTAGATGCCTCAACTCAACAGCTTTTGAATAGAGGATCGAAATTGACAGAATTATTAAAACAGAAACAATACTCACCAATGACTGTTGCTGAACAGGTTATATCTGTATTTTGTGGAGTAAAAGGATATTTAGATGATATTGATTTAAAAGATATTGCTGAATTTGAAAACAAGATCATTGAGAGATGTAAATCTGATAAACCAGAATTAATCGAATCTATTCAGAGTTCAGGTAAATTAGAAGAGGCAACAGAAAAAAGCTTAATTGATGTAATTACTAATCTTAAGAAAAATTTTAAATCTTGATTTATTTATGGCTAGTTTAGACGATCTAAAAAAAAGAATAACAAGTGTAAAATCTACACAAAAAATTACAAAAGCCATGAAAATGGTAGCTGCAGCTAAACTAAAAAGGGCTCAAGATAGTGCAGAAAAAGGAAGGCCATATTCTGAAAAAATGAATAATATAATTTTAAATTTATCTAGCGGGATCTCAGACAAAGAAACAGCTCCTAAATTACTATCTGGATCAGGGAGAGAAAAAGTTCATCTTTGTGTTGTGCTGACGTCAGATAGAGGTTTATGTGGTGGCTTTAATGCGAATATAATTAAAAAAGCTAAAAGTTATTTTGCTAAATTGAATAAAGAGGGTAAGGAATTGAAGATTATCACTGTTGGTTCTAAAGGTAACGATCAGCTAAAAAGATTATATGGAAATAAAATTATTGAGAACATTTCTTTTAAAAATTCAAAAAACGCAAATTACTTTGATGCAAAAAAGGTTGGAAAAATTATAATTGAAAAGTTTCAAAAAGAGGAATTTGATATTTGTACCATTTTTTACAATCAATTTAAAAACGTAATAACCCAAATACCTCAGGCTCAACAAATCATCCCGTTAAATACTAAAAGTGATGATCAAAATAATTCAGAAGATAACTACGAATTTGAACCAGATGAGGATGAAATTTTAAGTAATTTATTACCAAAAAATATTTCGACGCAAATATTTAAAGCGATGTTAGAAAATTCAGCTAGCGAGCAGGGTGCGAGAATGAGCGCGATGGATAATGCAACTCGAAACGCAGGTGAAATGGTTGATAAACTTACTATTGAATATAATAGGAGTCGTCAGGCAGCAATTACAAAAGAACTAATAGAGATAATATCAGGAGCAGAAAGTTTATAATTATGAGCAAGGGAATAATAACACAAGTTATAGGAGCAGTTGTTGATGTAAAGTTTGAAGGTGATTTACCAGAGATATTAACAGCTTTAGAATGTAAAAATGGAAATAATAGATTAGTGCTTGAAGTAGCTCAACACCTAGGAGAATCTACTGCCAGAACAATTGCAATGGACGCTACAGAGGGACTAAAAAGAGGTGATGAGGTAATAAATACAAATGCTCCAATTAAAGTACCAGTAGGACCTGAAACTTTAGGAAGAATTATAAATGTTGTTGGAGAGCCTATAGACGAAAGAGGAGAAGTAAAAACAAAAGAAAATTGGCCAATCCATAGACCAGCTCCAGAATTTAACGATCAATCAACAGAAACAGAAATACTTGTAACTGGTATCAAAGTTATTGATCTTTTAGCTCCATATGCAAAAGGAGGAAAGATAGGTTTGTTTGGTGGTGCGGGTGTTGGAAAAACTGTTTTAATCATGGAATTAATAAACAATGTTGCTAAAGCCCATGGTGGCTTTTCAGTTTTTGCGGGCGTAGGTGAAAGAACTAGAGAAGGAAATGATCTTTATCATGAAATGATGGAGTCAGGGGTAATAAAATCTGAAGGACCTGGTTCTAAAGCAGCTTTAGTTTATGGGCAAATGAATGAACCTCCGGGAGCAAGAGCAAGAGTGGCACTCACAGGATTAACTGTAGCAGAATATTTTAGAGATCAAGAAGGACAGGATGTTCTATTTTTTGTTGATAATATATTTAGGTTTACTCAAGCGGGTTCTGAGGTATCAGCATTGTTAGGAAGAATACCTTCTGCTGTAGGATATCAGCCAACATTAGCAACTGATATGGGCAATTTACAAGAGAGAATCACTACAACCAATAAAGGCTCTATTACATCAGTACAGGCAATTTATGTGCCCGCTGATGACTTAACGGATCCTGCACCAGCAACCTCATTTGCTCATTTAGATGCAACAACTGTACTCTCAAGACAAATAGCTGAAATAGGTATTTATCCTGCAGTTGACCCATTAGACTCAACTTCAAGAATTCTTGACCCTAGAATTGTTGGTGATGAGCATTATCGAGTAGCTCGTGAAGTACAAAAAATATTACAAACATATAAATCGTTGCAAGATATTATAGCTATTTTAGGTATGGATGAATTATCAGAGGAAGATAAACTAGTCGTAGCAAGAGCTAGAAAAATTCAAAGGTTTTTATCTCAACCTTTCTTTGTGGCTGAGGTATTTACAGGATCACCAGGAAAACTAGTTGATTTAGAATCAACAATTAAAGGTTTTGATGCAATTTGCAAAGGTGAATATGATCATCTTCCAGAAGCAGCATTTTATATGGTTGGAACCATTGAGGAAGCCATCGAAAAAGCTGAAAAAATGTCTAAAGATGCAGCAGCTTGATGAGTGATGAATTTAAAATAGAAATAGTTAATCCAGAGAAATCCTTTTTATCAAAAGAGGATGTTAATGAGGTAGTTGTTCCTGCATTTGAGGGAGAAATGGGAATATTGAAAGATCATATTTCTATAATTTCATTTTTAAAACCGGGTATAATTACCATTCAAGCAAAATCTGGTGAAGAAAAGTATTATGTTGAGGATGGAATTATCGAATTTAAAAATAATACTTTATCCATTTTAACTAGCTATATCCTTAATTTAAAAGATATTGAGAAAAGTAAATTGCTGGAATTATTAAAAAATGCAGAGGAAGAGTCTAATAAACCAGAAATTAGTGACCAATTGAAATATTTGGCTGATCAAAAAGTTGAAACTTTAAAGTCTATCAATTAATTATTATTTTTATTTTTTCTTTAAGTTCTTTATATACATGATATTTGAAATCTACTACCACTTCAGTTATTTTATCTAGTTCAATCCATTTCCACTCTAAAAATTCTGGTTTATTTGTTTTAATATTTATATCCTCATCTTTACCCAGGTATCTCATTAAAAACCATTTTTGTTTTTGTCCCTTGTATTTACCCTTCCAAATAATACCCAATAAATTTTTTGGCAACTCGTAGGTAATTGTACCTTCTATTTCTTTCACAAGTTCTACATTTTTGATACTAGTTTCCTCTTCTAATTCTCTATAAGCAGCAGCTAAAAAATCTTCTCCATCATCTACACCTCCTTGTGGCATTTGCCAAAAATTTTTTGGATTATCAATACGTTTAGCTACAAAAACTTTATTCTCTTTGTTAAGGACAACAATTCCCACTCCACTTCTAAGTGGTAGATTTCTGAATTTTTCTTCCATATTAGCCTTTGAGAAGTTTGATAGCGTATTCTAACTGATTGTCAGTTTCAGTTTTGATTCTGAATTCATCGTTTTCTTCATCAATTTCTATATCTGGAGATACACCAACTTCAGAAATAGATTTTCCAGAAGGAAGATAATATTTAGCTACTGTAAGCCTAATTGCCCCATCATTTTTAAGAGGGATGATAGATTGCACTGAACCTTTACCATAACTATTTTCACCTAATAAAATTGCTCTTTTGTGATCTTTAAGGGCTCCTGCAACTATTTCTGATGCTGAAGCCGATCCATAATTAATAAGAACAATTAAGACTTTTCCATTTGTAAGATCACCTTTTTTTGCAAACCATTTTCTATTTTCAGAAGGTTTTCTACTTTTTGTGGATACGATCTCTCCATTATCTAAAAAAAAGTCGGAGATTTTTATTGCTTGAGAAAGTAGTCCGCCAGGATTGTTTCTTAAATCTAAAATGTATGACTTAACATCTTTATTTTTTTCTAATTTTTTAATTTCTCTTTCTATTTGTTTGCCACTATTTTCATTAAACGAGGTTAGTCTTAAATAACCTATACTTTTTTCTAAAATGTCAGCTTTAACAGATTGAATTTGTATAATCTCTCTTACAACATTAAATATTAGAGCTTTTCTCTCTCCACGTCTTCGAATTGTGAGTTCAATTCCTGATCCAACTGGCCCTCTCATTAAATCAACAGCTTCGCTGAGAGATTTGCCCTGAACTTGAACATCATTAATTTTTACAATATAGTCGCCTGCTTTAATCCCTGCTCTAGATGCTGGCGTGTCATCTATAGGAGAAATGACTTTTACAACACCTGACTCCATACTGACCTCAATACCAAGACCCCCAAATTCACCACTAGTCTCAGTTTGCATTTCATTAAATATTTCTGGAGACATATATGCTGAGTAAGGATCAAGAGATTGTAAAAGGCCATTGATTGCAGAGTCCATACTCTCAGATTGATTAATTTCATCTACATATTCTTTATTGATTTTTTCAAGCACTTCTCCAAATAAATCAATTTTTTTATAAATATCATTTTCAGCAGAATTCACTTGCTGAAATAGAAAACAAAATAAAAATAATGTTAATACTTTTTTCATTAGATAATTAATTTTTCTTTAGGTATAAGTTCAGACCACATTTTTTCAAGTTCATAAAATTTTCTTTTTTCTGGGTGAAAAATATGAACAATTAAGTCTATACCATCAATTAATTTCCATTCACTACTATCTGCGCCCTCAATTTTTGAATTTTTAATTCCATTATCTTTAAATTTTTCCAAAACTTGCTCGGATAAAGATTGTATGTGCCTAGATGAAGTGCCGCTCGCAATAATCATAAAATCAGCCATAGAACTTTTGTCTTTGAGATCTATGCTTATTATGTCTTGAGCCTTGTTAATATCTAATGTTTTGATGATAGAATTTTTAAGATCTGAAATTTTATCCATTA
>CACEDX010000023.1:0-5349 GCA_902558445.1 uncultured Pelagibacteraceae bacterium
GGAGTTAAATCAAAAATATATTCTACAAAACCATTTCTGTTTAGAGTTTTATTATCTAGATATACAGTGTCATCAAACTTAAAACCCCCCGAAGCATTTCCAGTTTTAAAAGTCAGTCTTTCATGAACATCTACGCTGTTTGTGGCGGAAGTACCGAAATCCGTATACTCTGAAAGTTGGGTAATACCAATCTCAAATTTACCAAATGGAGTTAAATTATGTCTAGTATATTCGTTTTCATTTTCATAAATCATTGACGTAAAAATTTGTCTGCCGTATCTTTCTCCTGTAACTGTATTTTTAACTAATTGATCAATGCTTAAAAAGCTTGCACCAATTAGAGTATTAAGATTTGATTTTCCATCTAGAGGTAAACTTCCATACATATTTAAAGTATATGCTTGGGCGTCTAATTTACTTCCTAAACCAGTATCAATTTTGACATCATCATTGCCATATCGAAAAGCTAAGCCAAAAATTTTATTATCAATTAATTTATCAGCTCCAAACATAATACCTCTTGTTCTAATGTCTTTTGGTTTAATGAAACCTTTTTCTCCTACTCTGCCAAATGAAATATCAACGTGAGACCAGTGAGACCAATTCCTCATATTCTTAAAAGGATTTTTATCTTTTAAGGATGCATGAATAAATTGATTATTATTAAGTGAGTTTTCTAAATTATGTTTTAAAGAGTTCTCTAACTTATGCTTAAATGAAGCTAAAATTGGATTATTGATATCTAGTTTAATATTATGACTGTTTAAATTTCTTTTTTCCTCATTTCTACGTAACCAATCAAATCTTTTGAAAATTGTATTTGAATTTTGATAAATTATATTTTTAGCAATTTCCGCTTGAGCCCCTATTGCTGTAGCAACATCTGCTTCACAAATTACAATTCCAAAAGGGCAACTTAGATCATACTCAAAAACTTTATTCTTTAAGGTACTAGCCCAAGTAACCTGATAAAATTTCATACCATTTTTCGCAAAACGCATACCTCCTGCTGATCCATCAGCTCCTGCAGCACTAAAAACATTCGCTACACTTCCAACGAAAGTTGCTGTTGAAGTATCAAAACCAGTACTTAACTTATAAACATAAATCTTATTATTTGTTGATGCTTCGTTTGACTCAATAACATACATTCTTGTACCATCATCATCAAAATCAAAATCTTGTATTGTTACAGAATTTTCGGTTATTGCAAAAAAATTTCCAAAACTTGCTGAACCTGGCAAAAAGGGAGTGCTTAGATTAAATTCAGCAATACCAACTGTACCGTTGACATCCATCAAGAACATTTTTGTTCCATCGTTATTAAAACGTATACCATGAGACCTACGAGCACTATCCGAGCCACCTTCACCAGCTGCAAAGGTTGCCCAATCTACCCCATCATCTGCATCTTTTGAAAAATTAGATATATCATAAGGAGTCGATAAACTATGGACATTCATATTCCCAGCCATATCTATTGCATATAGTTTTGTACCATCGCTATTAAATGTGTGACCTTCCAATCGATTACTTACTAAAAAATCACCACTATCGCCACTATTTACATTTAAAGTAACTATTGAAGCAGTATCTATTGATGACACATTAAATGGAATACTTAAATCATACTGGGTTATAACAGGCGAAGTTCCATACTGAGAAAAGTGTATTCTGGTTCCATCTGGAGTTAAAGTTACTCCAATCGCTTGATTTACATTAGTAGTGTCTGCCGAGCGTACAAAAGTTGGTTTAACTTCTGCTTTCAAATGTGTAAATTGAAATACAAGTAAAAATAATATTAGACCATTTATTATTTTTTGCATAACTCATATTATAATTTAAAAAATATCAATAAAGTCAAAAGTTAAAAGTCTTTCTTTAAAAAAATATTAATTTCTATACCATAAAAATAATTATTTTTTTAAGTAATATTTTGGTTATTCGCTTTTAAACTAGAAAGTTCCAGAAATCTCTAGACTTGCCCCATAGTCTGGAATTTTATCAAACAAACTATAGTTAGAATTTAATTTTAAATTAAGATTACCAAGATTTTTATTGAAGCTGACATTTGCATAATTTTGATTAAGGGGATCAAAATCTAGGGCAAAATTATTTCCGTCTGTTTCTTTCGAGCGACTAATTTTAATTATAAATCTCTCTGTAATACCTTTACTCTCATTTAATGATCCTTTAAGTGCAAATGTTTTCTCATACATCGGTGATAAAGTGAGACCATCAGGATAAATCAGTTCAAAACCTAAACTGGTTCTTAAATTTGGTCTATGATATGCTCCATCAATTGTATCAGTATTAACTTGATTGGAACCTACTATGGAATAATTGTAGTCAATATCACGAGACATATCATAATAAAATTCCATTCCTCCCATCGGTTGAAAGGTTTTATCATTTATTGTTATCTGATCTGCCTCAAATAAAAATCCACTAGAAATTTGTCCAGTTGTAAACGTATCTTCATCGTATCTTATGTTTTGCGTAGGTGAATTGATTGCATCACTTAAAAAATCTGTATATTCACCTAATCTTGTAATTCCAAAAGTAAATTTAGTTGTAGGTGTTAGATTTAATTTACCATAGGTATTTTTGGTTCTAAAATCTATAGCAGTAAACAATTGTTTACCGTATCTTTTTCCTGATTTTTTTCCTAAATAATGACTATCTATTTTGAGTGCACTTAGGCCTAAAACTGCATTTAAATAATTTTCTTTATCCTTTGGCATGATGCCATATAAATTTAAAGTTAAAGAGTCCATGTGAATATTTTGTTGAGAACGGGCAATGTTGGATCTGCCATTGCCATATCTTATTGCCCAACCAAAAAATTTATTATCACTGAATTTTCTATCAGCACCAAGTGTTATTCCTTCATTTCTGATATTTTTTTCATTTTCAAACCCTAGTTTATCAAAGTGACTTAACGATAAATCTGCCAAACTCCATAAAGACCATTTAGACTTTTTCTGATCTTTTTTTGGGGTACTTACAAGAGTAGCTATCTTTTTTTTAGCAACTGGTTCCAAACTCATTGCTAAACTCTTCAATAAAGGATTTGGATAATTTATGTTTATGTTGTGGCTGGTGAAGTTTTCTTCATCTCTATTTCTTTTGATCCATTCAAATCTGTAAAAAATTGAGGAGATATTCAAAGCAATATTTTGTTTAGCTAATTCAACCTGTGATCCAATACTTGCAGTTGGTTCTGATACACAAGCTACTAATCCATAAGGACACTCTAATTGATATGAATTTATTTGGTCTACACTGTTCATAGGAGGTGCTATATCTACAATAAACACCTTCATTCCATCATTCGAAAAAACAAATCCTACTGGATATCCTAACCCACTTGCTTTATTTCCAAAATTATTAACATCATAGTTCCCAACAAGTGTAGCTGTTGATACGTCAAATTTCTTTTCTAAAGTAAATTGATAGATATCAGATGTGTCAGTGGTGTTACCTGCAGTGTTTTGAATCAAAACAAACATTGCATGACCAGACTTACTAAATTCAATATCTCTTCCATAATTAGTACCAGCTGGTAATGTAACACCAATATCAGTTAAATCGACTTGATGTATCTGTGTGATAGAGCTAATGTCGTAAGGACCAGGTAATTGATAAGTTGTTACTAACGGAGTATTGCTAGTATAACGTATAGTAAAAAGTTTTTTACCATCATCACTAAATGCAAAATTATGTAATTCAGCGTTAGGAATAACACTATCAACAAATGTAGCTGTTTTAAATTCATTCGGTGTAGATAAATCAAATCTATAAATTTTTCCAGCTGAACTGGCGAAAAAAAATTTTCTACCCTCATCAGCAACTACCATGGCACGTAATCTAGTATTCAAATCATCACCTGCCAAGACTCCTACTCTAAAAGAATCAATAAAGTCACAATCGACATCTCCAAGAATCCTTCTTTTGGATCTAGAAACGTCAAACGGCTCCAAAAGTCTATTCATAGAAAGATTACCATATTGGTTGGGAGTAGGCTTGGGATGATCTTCCATATCCCAGTTTGCGGTAAATACTTGTAATCCATCTGTGCTAAAAGCAACATCAAGAGGATCTTCTGTTGAGTCTTTTTCCATTGTGTACTCTCCAGCAGAATTCTGACAACTTGAATTATGTTGGGGTATTCTTCCATCTAACCAAGTAACCGTTAAAGCCGCTGCAAAAGCAAGAGTAGAAAAAAAAATCCCTAAAAGGATTAAAAATACATTTGTTTTAAGAGAACCTTTTAATACGGATTTTAAGATTTTTTTTGATTTTAATTCTCTCAAAACTTTCATTGGATAAATTTATATTTTGATTAATACATGAGTCAAAAAAATAATTTGGTGTAAAAAAAGTGATAAAATGGTGATATTTATCGAAGAATACTGAGAGGATCATAATAGCAACCGGTATGTTCTAAAGTTTCAAAAAAGACTGCACTTAATTCCGATGAATGGAAAGTTGGGCAAATTCTTTCTGCCTCTAAATTATTTGCATATTCTTTTTTTACTTCATTAATTGCTAATGAACTTGATAAAGAAGTTGTTGCTTGGGCGAAACTTCCTGTATGCGCCAGTGTTAAAGCGGGGCTTACCATGGCGGAGTATTGAGTACAATTACTCAATACGGGTAGCAAAAAAAGTAATAATAAGATTCGTTTCACAACTGCAATCTACATAAAAATCATAAATTTTAAATAACCAAATTATTCAATTTGGGTTTCAAATTATTTCTTCTTTATCAGCTCAGTATTATTAATGTTTATTGCCATACAAGTGATGTCATCCCTTAACTTTTCTGCACCCCAGTTAAGCTCTTTTTCGATAGCTTCGACGATGGACTTTGGTGTGACCTGTGACATTTCGTTTATAATTTTTTGTACTCCTTCAGCTCCTAGCTCTTCACCATTTTTCATATACCCTTCAGTTACTCCATCCGTATAAACCACAAAAGTTTTATCTTTAAGATTAATAGTATTTGATTTGACCATCGACTCGGTAAAATATTTTACAATACCAATGGGTGGCATTTCAGATTTGATATATTCATAATTTTTATTTTCATCAAAAGTAAGAATACTTTCGTGACCTGCATTAATAAAAACCAGCTCCCCAGTTTTAATATTTAATTTGCCAAAAACAGCAGTAACAAACATTCCTTTAAACTTTGCTTCTACCAATTCATTATTGACACCAAAGACAACTTTTTCTAAGGGAAATTTTAAATTAGTAAGTGTTCTAAAAATTGAGGATGCTTTTGCCATATACATTCCAGCTTTAACCCCTTTGCCAGATACATCTGCTAAAGTAAAAAAATATT
>CACEDX010000024.1:0-3612 GCA_902558445.1 uncultured Pelagibacteraceae bacterium
TATTAAAACAAAAGACTTAAAAATATTTATGTACGAAGAAGATAAAAAAGTTAATTTCAAAACTCTCAATTAAAAATGGCACTTATTAAAAAATTTAGAATAAAATCTTTTAAAAAAATTAAGTCAATTATTGAATTTGAAAATGTAACACTAGCTTACGGCAACAGAATAATTTTGGACAATATAAGTTTTAAGATAAATGAGGGCCAAATTTTTGGCATGCTAGGTCCAAATGGTGTTGGAAAGTCGACTATATTTAATTTAATTACAGGACTTATAACTCCTAAATATGGTAAAATTAAAATTGATGGTGAAGATGTTTCGCGGTACCCAATATATTTAAGAACTAAAAAATTTAAAGTAGGTTATGTTCCGCAATATGGTGGGTTTTTCAATGACTTAACCCTTCATGATAATTTAAAAGCTATTAGTGAAATTGTAATAGATGATAAGAATTTAAGGGGAGAAAAAATTGACTACTTACTTTCAAAGTTTGAACTTGAAAATATTAAGAATATTAAAGCAAAGTTTTTGTCAGGAGGACAAAAAAAAAAACTAGTTATTTCTTTGTCTCTTTTAAGTGATCCAAAAGTACTTTTATTAGATGAGTGTTTTGCAGCATTAGATGTATTAACAATAAAAATGTTACAAGAAATTATTGTAAATTTACAACAAGAAAATCAAATTACTATTTGTATATGCGATCATCAGGCGAGAGATTTATTAGCATGCGTTGATATAGCAATGATCCTAAGCAATTGTAAAATAATTGCACAAGATACACCATCAAATCTGGTTAAAGATATTAATGCAAGAAACGCTTATTTTGGTAATAGTTTTAAATTTAATTAATAATTAATGCCAAATAAAATTATTTTAAAAAAAAAAATTTTAAGTTTTAAAAAAAAAATATCCATTCCTGGTGATAAAAGCATCAGTATAAGATGGGTGCTTATTTCATCGCTTGCCAATGGAGTGTCAAAAGCCAAAAATTTATTGATGTCAGATGATGTATTAGCAACTATCAGGGCTATCAAAAAATTTGGTGCAAAAGTTATTATAAAAAAAGATCTATGTGCAATACATGGTTTGGGGATAGATGGTTATAAATACAAAAAAAATATCTCAATAAATGCAGGAAATTCTGGAACACTTGGAAGATTAATTTCTGGAATCTTAATTGATACTCCTTTTCCAATCAAAATTATTGGAGATAAAAGTTTATCAAAGAGAGATTTTAAAAGAGTAGCTGATCCTTTAAGTAAATTTGGAGCTTCATTTAATCTTTATAAAAATTACAACTTACCTTTGGTTATTAAAGGTTCAGAAAAATTAAAACCTATAAGATTTTTTGAAAATAGAGGCTCCGCACAATGTAAAAGCAGTGTTCTTTTTGCTGGAATAAAAACGAATGGAAAAACTATTATTAAAGCAAAAAAATCTAGAAATCATACTGAACTAATGTTTAAACATTTAAAATTGCCAATCGAAATAAAAAAAAATAAAAGCTTTGACTTAATTGAAATTGAAAAAGTTAAAAAGATTTACCCATTAAATTATAAAATCCCATCAGACATAAGTTCAGGAGCTTTTTTTATTGCGTTAACAGTGCTCACGAAAAAATCTCAATTAATCATAAGAAATGTGAATGTGAATCAAACAAGAATAGGCATTAATGCTATCTTAAAAAAAATGGGAGTAAAAATTAAATTACTAAAAAAAAAAATTTACAAAGGAGAGCCAGTGGCAGATATTTTAGTAAAAAGTCCTAAAAAACTTAAATCTATAAACTGTCCATCAAAATTGAATAGTAATGCTATAGATGAATTTCTTATCATTTTTTTAATCGCTGCTAGAGCAAAAGGTATATCATACTTTAAAAATTTAGATGAACTTAATAAAAAAGAGAGTCCAAGATTAAAATGGGGCTCAAAAATTTTGAAAATGATGGGCATTAAAGTTATTACAACTAAAAATTCCATCAAAATTTTTGGCAATCCACAACTAGAAATAAGTAAAAAGATAATAATTCAAAAATATTTAAAAGATCACAGAGTTTTTATGACAAGTGTTATAGCGGCATTATCCTTTGGTGGTGAATGGCATATTCATGATAAAGATGCAATTAAAACTTCATTTCCATCTTTCTTAAAAATTGTAAATAAGTTTATTAAATGAGGAAAAAAAAAAAATTTATTAAAATTGCAATTGACTCTCCTGCTGCAGCCGGAGCTGGAACTTTAGCTAAAAATATATCTAAACATTATAATCTTTTATATGTTGATACTGGAAAAGCTTATCGTGTACTTGCTATGTACAAAATTAATAATCCAAAAAAGTTTAACATTAGTTTTGCAAAAAAAAAAATCAAAAATTTGAAAGTAAAAGATTTGAATAAAAAAAAATTATTGTCAAACAAAATTGGAACTGAAGCATCTATTTTAGCGAAACAAAAATCAATTAGAAATTTAGTTCATAAATTTCAAACCAAACTTGCTTACTCACCCCCAAAAAAATATTCTGGTTCTTGTCTTGATGGACGAGACATAACCTATAATATTGTTCCTGATGCCGATTTTAAATTTTTTATTACAGCAAATATAAAAACAAGAACTTTGAGAAGGTATAGAGAATTAAATCAGCTTAATATGAAAATATCTTACGAAGAGGTGCTAAAAAGCATCAAATTACGTGATAAACGCGACTATTCTAGAAAAATAGCTCCACTCAAAAAAACCAAAGATTCCATATTGATTAACACTACAAATTTATCTAAAAGAGCGTGTTTTTTAAAAATAAAGAAAATTATAGACAAAAAATTAAATATTAATGGAAATATATAAAGACTTATCAAATCCTGCATCAAAAGAATTTGAAAAATTATTAAATTCAAAACTCTCTAAAACAAAAATTGAAGAAGGAAAAATAATTGAAGGCAAAATAAACAAAATTACTGAGAAGTTTGTTTTTCTTTTTGTTGAAGGTTTAAAAAGTGAACCAGTATTAGATATAAACGAACTTAAAACAATGGGTTTAAGTGATAAAATCAAATTAGGGGAAACAATTTCGGTTTTATTAGAAAAAATTGAGGACAAAAATGGTGAGGTTTTAGTTTCAGCCAATAAAGCGCAAAAAATAAAAGGTTGGGATAAACTAGTTCAAGCTTACGAAAAAAATGAGCCAATTATGGGTAAGATCACTTCAAAATGTAAAGGTGGATGTATTGTGGAGCATATAGATACAGGATCACTAATGTTTTTACCAGGATCACAAATAAGCGACAAACCTCTAAAAGATATTAGTCATTTAATGAATGAACCACAAAAATTTGCTCTAATTAAATTAGATAAAATAAGAGGTAATGCCTGCGTATCAAGAAGAGAAATTATTTCTTCTTTTAAGAAAGAGGATAAAGCTAAAATCATAGAGAAATATAAAGTAGGTGACATTATAAAAGGTGCAGAGGTAAAAGGTTATAGTACTTTCGGATGTTTTTTTAATGTGAATAATGAATTAGACGTTTTGGTACATTTACAAGAAATATCTTACTCACGAGTTAATCACCCTGACGAAGTTTTTAATATTGGAGAAAAACATGATCTAAAAGTTATA
>CACEDX010000025.1:0-2991 GCA_902558445.1 uncultured Pelagibacteraceae bacterium
CTCGGGCACATACTTTGAACTGTCTTTTTGTTTTTTTTGAAAATATCGATCAGCCGACCCTTTGTTCATCGCTCCTACCGAACCCATGCCTCTAAAACTTTTAAATAGTTTACCATTTTTTTTTATGAGTTTACCCGGCGTTTCATCAGTTCCTGCAAACAATGAACCTATCATGACTGCATCAGCGCCAGCAGCAAAAGCTTTAGCGAGGTCACCTGAGTATTTTATCCCTCCATCAGAAATAATTTTTACATTTTTATTCTTTATGCCGTTTCTCACATTTAATATTGCGCTTAATTGAGGAACTCCAATACCCGCAACCAACCTAGTTGTACAGATGGAACCGGGGCCAATCCCAACCTTAATTATATCAACGCCTAATTTAAGTAAAAATTTAGCTGCATCTGGCGTTGCTATGTTTCCAGCACATAGAGCTGTTTTTTTATTTTTAATTTTTTTGATAAATCTAATTATTTCAGAAACTTTTTTGGTATGTCCGTGAGCAGTGTCCACAACAATCATATCCAATTTTTCTTTTAATAGTGCCTCAGCTCTTTTGAACTCGTTAGGTCCTGCTCCCACAGCTGCACCTACTAGTAATTTTTGTTTTTTTACCTTCCTAACTTCAAGAACTTGTTTTTTGATATCTAAATTTCTGTGGATTATTCCTAGTCCACCAGATTTTGCAATAGCAATAGCCATTTTGCTTTCGGTTACAGTATCCATTGCTGAAGATAAAAGTGGAATTTTAAGTTTTAATGAGCCTGTTAATTTTATACTCGTATCAACCCCTGAGGGTAATATCTCAGAGTACTTAGGAACTAAAGTAACATCGTCAAAGGTAAGTGCTTCTTTTATAGGAACCATAATCTTTTATATATGATTCCTTTTAAATTAAAAGTGTCTATCTAAGATTTTTACAAATAATAAAACTCTCTTTAGAATCTTTGCGACTCGACTTAGGTTTAAAAACCTTTACTTCTTTAAAAATTTTTTTTCCTAGTGCGACAATTTCATTAAAAGATCTGCCCATAAATATTTTAGCAATAAAAATACCCTTTTTAGATATTACATCTTTTGAAAATACCATCGCCTCTTTACATAACTCTCCAGTTTGAATTGCATCAACATCTTTTATTCCAGTCGTATTTATTGCCATATCAGACATAACCACATCAATTGGATTGTTGAGATTTTTTTTAATTTTCTCTTGAATATTGAGTTGTGTGAAATCACCCTCAATTTGAATAGTGTTTTTAATTTTTTCCATTTTTTTTAAATCTATCGAGATAACAGTTCCATTTTTTACAACCTTCGAAGCATATTGAGACCAACTTCCTGGTGCAGCGCCAATATCTATTACAGAAATTCCACCCTTAAAAACTTTAAACTTTTCATTAATTTCAATTAATTTATACGCAGATCTAGCTCTATAACCATCCACTTTGGATTGACGAACATAAGTATCTCTTCTTTGTTTATTAATCCAATTTTTTGAAATTTTATTTTTTTTCAACTATGTATCGAATCTTAAGCTTTTATTAACCTTTTTATTGTCTAAAGTTTCTAATTCTATCTCTATACTTTTATCCACTCGCATATCTTTACCATCTTTCCATATTCCAGCCGCAAGATGTATTATGCCTATTTTGTAATTGGGAAGATAAGGTTCTACAAAAGTTTTTTGATTTTCATCAAATTTTGGTAAAAGATTGCTAGTGATCCAATTGCAATTTAAGGGTAAAAATTCTGTTTCAAGATCATCAATGTAAACTGACATATTAATTGCTAATCCTTCTGATCCAAAAATATTGCCAGCTTTAAGTGTTTTGGACAAATTATTTTGCCACAAACTCCATCCTTTTGAGTTTTTTTCGAGAGAAAACACACCAATATTTATATGTGGAGCAAAAGCAAGTTTTCTCGCTTTATTAATACCAATTTTTAAAATTTTGTGATTTAATAATTGCCAATTTACCAAATAACCAATTTACTCTTGAAGTGATTTTATAACCAGGTCCTATTGTTTGTGTAATACCGAGCTTTCCATTATCACAAGCTTGAAAATAAAGCTCAACAGAACTCCAATCATTTACCCAAGCATCACAATCAATCCATAAATATTTTTCATAGTTTGGAAAATATTTAGGTAAAAATGCCCTTGAAACTTGGCTTTTAAGCCATTCCTTTTCTTTAACTTTAGATTGTGGAACTTCAATATCCCACTCTGCAGATTTAATTTCATCTACTTTGGTGGATAATTTTTCTTTTTGATCTTTGTTTAAACCTGCATCTAAAATACAGATCGCAACATTCTCACTTTCTTTGAATCTTTTTATAGAATTAATTAATTCCTCTAATAAAGGAAAATAGTTAGCATCAGCAAGAGAAACTATTGTGTTTTTTTTCATTAAAGTATGTCTTCAAGATCATCATCCTCTTGAATTTTGTCATTTTCATGTTGTTTTTTTAATTTTTGAAAATGAAAAAAGCTAATTGGTAATAAAAGTACGTAAACTAAAGCACTTATTGCAATCACGTTAAATGTATAGATCAGTAAAAGACCAAAAAAGAAAACTATTCCAAATAATAAAAAAATTGTTGTTCTTCTAGGAATGACAATTTTTTTAAACGAATAGCTTGGAAATTTACTTATCAAAAGCAATGATGTTACCACAAAAAATATTGGAACAATCATAGTATAATTTGATTGTAAGTAATCAAACCCACTGAGACTTATTATTAGCGGAGTTAATAATAGTATTGCACCAGCTGGAGATGGTACTCCCTCAAAAAAATTATCTTTCCAAGTAGGTTCTTGATTAGAATTAACATTAAATCTTGCTAATCTTAAAGCAACACAAATTACATAAACTAAACATAGTAACCATCCAAATCGACCTAAGGTATTTAATTTCCAGAAATACATAATGAATGCTGGAGCAACTCCAAAACTTATTACATCCGTTAAAGAATCTAATTCTTTTCCAA
>CACEDX010000026.1:0-2825 GCA_902558445.1 uncultured Pelagibacteraceae bacterium
AAAAACCCAATAGTAGAGTTAGATGGTGATGAAATGACCAGAATAATCTGGGAATTTATCAAGAAAAAATTGATACTGCCATACTTAGATCTTGGCATCGAGTATTACGATTTAGGAATGAAAAGTAGAGATGACTCTGATGATCAAATCACAATTGACTCTGCGAATGCAATTAAAAAAATTGGTGTCGGTATTAAATGTGCAACAATTACTCCAGATGAAGCACGAGTTGAAGAGTTTGAATTAAAGAAAATGTGGAGATCTCCAAACGGAACTATCCGGAACATTATTGGAGGAACTGTATTTAGAGAACCCATAATTTGTTCTAACATTCCAAAACTCGTACCCTCTTGGTCAGACCCGGTCGTGATCGGGAGACATGCATTTGGAGATCAATATAGAGCAACAGATTTCAAAGTGCCTGGTAAAGGTAAGATGGAAGTAAAATGGACTTCTGAAGATGGTAAAGATGAAATTAAATATGAAGTATTTAATTTTACCGGTCCAGGAGTTGCACTCTCAATGTATAATTTAGATAAATCAATCGAGGATTTCGCAAGATCCTGTTTTAGTTATGGATTAATTAAGAATTGGCCGGTTTACTTATCAACCAAAAATACAATTCTAAAAAAATATGATGGAAGATTTAAAGATATATTTGAAGAGGTCTATAATAAAGAATTTAAAAAAAAATTTGAGGATGCAAAAATTACTTATGAACATAGATTAATTGATGACATGGTAGCGTGTGCAATGAAATGGAGTGGTAAGTATATATGGGCATGTAAAAATTATGATGGTGACGTTCAATCAGATACCATGGCTCAAGGATATGGCTCACTTGGTTTAATGACCAGTACACTGCTTACACCTGATGGAAAAATAATGGAGGCAGAAGCAGCTCATGGAACAGTAACTAGACATTATAGAATGCACCAACAAGGTAAAGAAACTTCGACAAATCCAATTGCCTCGATTTTTGCATGGACAAGAGGGTTAGCCCACAGAGGAAAACTTGATGGTAATGACGAACTTATCAAATTTGCTAATACAATTGAAAAAGTTTGTATTGAAAGCGTTGAAAATGGCTCCATGACAAAAGATCTTGCAATATTGGTTGGACCTTCAAGCAAATATTTAACAACCAATCAATTTCTGGATGTAATTGATAGCAATCTTAAACAGAAGTTAAATTAAAGCCTTTAGTTTTTCAAAAGCTTCATCAATTTTGTTTTTATCCTGTCCCCCTGCTTGGGCAAAATCTTTTCGACCACCTCCACCTTTGCCACCAATAATTTCTGAACCTAATTTCGCAAATTTTACAGCATCATATTTATCAACTAGCTTTTCAGTAACACCAACTCCTAAACCAACTTTATCTTCACTGCTTGCAAAAACAATTACAATCCCATCACCAAGTTCTTTTTTTCCACTATCAACTAATTTTCTCAAATCTTTAGGAGGTAAATCTTGAACTTTTTGAAACCGAACTTTTATATCCTTTATTTTTTGGTCATTAATAATATTTTTTGTTTTATCTTGAAGAACCGAGTTAACATTTAATTGTTCAAGTTGTTTTGAAAGATTTTTGATAATTTCTTTTAAATCTTTATTATCAACTTTCGGTTTACCTCCAAGTTTGATTATTTGTGATGACAAATCTTTGATCGTCTCCTCATCTTTTTGTACAGATAAAGTTGACAGCTTTTCTTTATTCTTAATAAAATCCTCAAGCTGTTTGTCTCTTAAAGCTTCAACTCTTCTAACTCCTGCAGCAATAGATGATTGACTAACTGTTTTAAATTTTCCAATATCTCCGGTGTTTTTTACATGGGTTCCACCGCATAATTCTGTTGAAAAATAAGTATCTTTTTCCTTACCCATTGAAACGACACGAACTTCTTCACCATATTTTTCACCAAAAAAAGCTAGCGCTCCCTTTTCTATTGCAGCTTTAGGTGTCATAATTCTTGTGGTCACTTCAGAACCATTTTTAACGTATTCGTTAACTAATTTATCTATTGTCTCTAATTCCTCATTAGTAATCGGTTTCATGTGACTAAAGTCAAACCTCAAACGATCTGGTGCAACTAATGATCCTTTTTGCATCACGTGCTTACCTAAAGTTCTTCTTAAAGACTCATGAAGTAAGTGAGTTGCAGAATGATAAGCTTTTAAATTGTTTCTTCTCTCAATATCAATTTTCATTTCAACTACATCATTAATTTTAATTTCTCCAGTTTTAATTGATCCATAATGAACAAATAAATCTCCAAGTTTTTTTTGTGTATCCTCAACTTCAAAAACTGAATTTCCTGAAACTATTGTGCCTTTATCTCCAAGTTGTCCTCCTGATTCACCATAAAAAGGAGTTTGATTAGTTATAATCATTCCTTCTTCTCCAGTCGCTAATGATTTTGATTCCTGATTGTTTTTAATTAAATTTAACACTACTCCCTCAGATTGATTAGACTCGTAACCCAAAAATTCTGTAGCACCTGTTTTGTCTTTAATTGAAAACCAAATTGCTTCTTCTGAGCTGTCCCCAGATCCTTTCCAATTCTTTTTTGCAAGTTCTTTGCTTTTTTTCATCAACTCATCAAATTTTTGATGGTCAACTTTTAATGATTTATTTTTTAAAATATCTTCTGTGAGATCTAAAGGAAAACCATAAGTGTCATATAATTTAAACGCTACTTCACCTGATAATACTTTATCAATTTTTGAAATTTCATCATTTAGAATTTTAATTCCTCGATCAAGTAAAATTAAAAATTTTTCTTCTTCCATTTTTAATGTTTCTGTTATCAAAGACTCAGATCGCT
>CACEDX010000027.1:0-2581 GCA_902558445.1 uncultured Pelagibacteraceae bacterium
TTAATAAAACCAAAATGGTCAATAAAAGATCTAAACTAAATCAATTCGCATTTCATTTGTCTAATCCTGTGGCTGTTTTTTTTAGAAATATTTTTTTGAAAAAATTTATTAAAAACAAAAAGTTTTTAGACTCTTATTTAGGTAAAATTTATAATAATTAATTTTTTGAAATTAATCTTTGTCTTAAATTATCTATAGGCACTATTTGCCCATTAAGATTATAATGCCAATAAGTCCAGCCATTACAACTTTCTGCTCCCAATATTGATGCAGCTACCTTGTGAATAGAGCCCTCTTTTTTGGCATGTTTTATACTTCCATCAGCCATAATTTTTGCACTGATTTTCTTTTTATTATCAAAAATAGTAGTGCCTGGTTTAATTATTCCTAATTCAACTAATGACCCAAAAGGTATTCTTGGCTTAGATCTACCATTTTGCAAAGTATCTAAATAATCATTTTCTATAGGTTTTGTATTTTTTAGTCGTTGTTCAGCTGCCTTATAATAGGTTTTTTCTTTTTCAATTCCGTAATACTTTCTACCTAATTTTTTTGCAACTGTTGCTGTTGTTCCTGATCCTAAAAAAGGATCTAAAACTAAATCATTTTTATTTGAGGTTGCTAATAAAATTCTGTGAAGTAGAGCCTCAGGTTTTTGAGTAGAATGTACTTTTTTGCCATTCTTTTTAAGTCTCTCAGAACCATTACAAATCGGTAACTCCCAGTTTGATCTCATTTGAAGATCATCATTTAAACATTTTAAAGATTGATAATTAAAAGTGTATTTTGATTTTTCTGATTTTGATGCCCAAATCAATGTTTCATGTGCATTAGTAAAACGTGTCCCTCTGAAATTTGGCATAGGATTTTTTTTATTCCAGATGACGTCATTTAAAATCCAAAAACCTAAATTTTGAATAGCAGTGCCAACTCTAAAAACGTTATGGTAACTGCCAATCACCCAAATAGCTCCATTTTTTTTCAAAATTCTTTTACATTCCGTTAACCACGAGTAGGTAAATTCATCATACTTTTTAAAATTTTCAAATTGATCCCATTTATCATTGACTGCATTTACCTTAGACCTATCGGGTCGTATAAGCTCATTCCTTAACTGTAAGTTGTAAGGAGGGTCAGCAAAAATTAAATCAAAAGTCTCACTGGGAATTTTTTTAAGTTCCCTTAAACTATCTCCATTTATTAATTTATTTTTAAAGTCCAAATTCATTTTATAAAAATAAATTAGACTCCAAAAAGATTCTTGGGTCAACCTAGGATTGAATTATTTGGATTCCATTTGTATGATGGTGGTTCACAACAACTACATCTGGTGTTTCTACGTGAAACCTATTTTAACTTGCTAATCGGTGAAAAGGTTTTTCTATGGTGAGAAGTAATCCCAAATTTTTTTATAGCTTTAAGATGTTGTTTAGTTCCATATCCATAATTTTTACTCCAGTAATAATTTTTAAATTTCTTACCTAACTTAGAGATCATTTTATCACGTGTAACTTTTGCTATGATTGATGCTGCAGAAATAGATGGTATTTTTTGATCACCTTTAATGACTGATTGAAGTTTATAATTTTTTAAATTTGGTGTTTTATTTCCATCGACCAAAATCAGTTTTGGTTTTTTTTTGAGTTTTTTAATTGCTCTTTCCATAGCCAATAGGCTTGCATGAAGAATATTTATTTTTTCAATTTCTGAGACAGAAGCTTTACCTGTAGCCCAAATAGAGTTTTTTTTTATGTATTTAGCTAAAAATTCTCGTTTATTTTTTTTTAAACTTTTTGAGTCTTTCAATAACTTCTTATTGATGGTCTTGTTCAATATTACGGCTGCTGCATAAACAGGTCCAATTAAGCTACCTCTGCCAACTTCATCAACTCCAGCAATAGTTTTCATTAAATCGTAATATTTAAATCTTTAATTTTTTGTTTAATTTTTTTTAGATCTTCCCACGAAAATTTTTTATTTTCTGGAAATCTAATTAGATAGGAGGGGCTAAAAGAAATCATGATAGGAATAGTTTTGTTCTTTAAAATTATTTCTTTCCACTTACCTCTTTCATTAGATATTTTGCTTAATCCTGTAATTGCCTCCATTGCTGTGCTACCCATTAAAATTAAAATTTTTGGATCTATTATCGCAATGTGTTCTTTTAAAAATATTGCATAACGTTTTATCTCCGGTGCAGTGGGTTTTCTATCTTCTGGTGGTCTGAAATTAATTGAGTAGGTGGTGTAAATATTTTCTCTTTTTATATCGATTGCTAGTAACATTTTGTTTAAGAGATTGCCCACTTCTCCTTGAAAGCATAAGCCAGTTTCATCCTCTATTTCTCCTGGAGTTTCTCCAATTAACATCACATCAGCATTAATGTTACCTTCGCCCAAGACCAAATTCTTAGAATTATTTTTTAAATTACAATTTTCAATTGAATTAATCTTTGTTTTAAGATCATTTAGCAATTTATTTTTATTAATTAAGGTGTTTTTATTTTCAGTTAAATTGACTTTAAATCGATTGATTGGTTTATCGCTAAAAATAAAATCAGTTTCAATTGTTTTCATGAATT
>CACEDX010000028.1:0-2519 GCA_902558445.1 uncultured Pelagibacteraceae bacterium
AGAAAATAGAAAAAGATTGATTTTAGATAGTGCCGTAAAACAAAATCAAACCGATGTAGCTAGCGCCTGGTCTAATTATCAATCTAATAGAAGTTTACTTAATTCTGTTCAATCCCAAGTTAAAGCTGCTGAAATTGCCAATGAGGGAATTGCTGCTGAATATAATAGTGGGGCAGGAAGAACAACTTTAGAGGTCATTCAATCCAACTCATTACTTTTGAATGCTCAAATTTCTTTAGCAGATTCTGAGAGAAATTACATTTTATCCCAGTTTAATTTGTTAAAGTCCTTGGGATTGCTTAACAGCGATTATCTAAAAATAAGATAATTATTGGTTTTTTGAGGAAAAATAAAATATCTTGCCAATGAGAACAAAATGTGTACATTTATTTTATGATTCGAGTGTTAAAAAAAGCAAGAAATGAGGCAAAAAATGACAAAAAATAACTTAAAAGTAGTTAAATCTACGAAAGATCAAGAATTGGATATTAAAGAAAAAAACAAAGCATTAGATGCTGCGATTAGCCAGATAACTGACAATTTTGGAAAAGGCTCAGTTATGAAGTTGGGCGAAAAAAGAGCAATGGATATCGAGTCGATATCTACAGGTTCTTTAAGTTTAGATTTGGCTTTAGGAATAGGTGGTTTACCTAAAGGAAGAATTATTGAAGTTTATGGACCAGAGAGTTCTGGAAAAACAACATTAGCATTACAAGTAGTTGCTGAAGCTCAAAAGGCGGGTGGAATTTGTGCATTCGTTGATGCGGAGCATGCTTTAGATCCAGTTTATGCAAAAAAATTAGGAGTGAATACTGAGGAGCTTTTAATCTCTCAACCAGATGCAGGTGAACAAGCTTTAGAAATCGCTGATACGCTAGTAAAATCAGGCTCTATTTCAGTTATCGTAATTGACTCTGTTGCAGCTTTAACTCCAAAAGCTGAAATTGAAGGTGAGATGGGTGATCATCATGTTGGTCTTCAATCAAGATTAATGAGTCAGGCTTTAAGAAAATTAACTGGTTCAATTTCAAATACAAACACAATGATGATTTTCATTAACCAAATTAGAATGAAAATTGGAGTTATGTTTGGAAGTCCAGAAACAACATCAGGTGGAAATGCGTTGAAGTTTTATTCATCTGTAAGAATGGATATTAGAAGAATTGGTGCCATTAAAGATAAAGATGAAATTATTGGTAATACTACAAGAGTAAAAGTAGTTAAGAATAAAGTTGCACCACCATTTAAAGTTGTTGAGTTTGACTTAATGTATGGCAGAGGAATTAGTAAAATGGGCGAGTTAGTTGACCTAGGTGCTAAAGCTGACATTATTGAAAAATCAGGAGCATGGTATGCTTATAAGGGCGAAAAAATAGGTCAAGGTAGAGAAAACGCAAAAACTTACCTTGCTCAAAATCCTAAAGTTGCTGCAGAAATAGAAATGGCAATTAGAGAAAAAGCAGGCGTGATTTCAAAGAAAATTGAAGGAAATCCATTAAGTCCTGAAAAAATTGAAAAAGAGAAGAAAGTAGCTGAAAAAGAAGAGGCTGCAAAAGAAGCTACTCCTTCAAAAAAGAACTAAAATTAAAGGTCATCTTTAAATTATAAAAGGCGCTTGTTATAAGCGCCTTTCCCCTTTATCCCTATCTAGACATAGAATAAAAAAGCTGTATTTTAAAGTATGGCGGATAAATCATTAAATGAAATAAGAAGTACGTTCTTAAAATATTTTGAAAAGAATGATCATAAGATTGTTGAATCTAGTAATTTAGTTCCGAATAATGATCCGACATTAATGTTTGCTAATTCTGGAATGGTTCAGTTCAAGAACGTATTCACCGGTTTAGAAAAAAGAGATTATCAAAGAGCAACCACTTCTCAAAAATGTGTTAGAGCAGGGGGTAAACATAATGATTTAGAAAATGTTGGTTACACTCCAAGACATCATACTTTTTTTGAAATGTTGGGAAATTTTTCTTTCGGGGACTATTTTAAAGAAAGAGGAATTGAACTTGCATGGAATTTAATCACCAAAGATTTTGGTTTAGATAAAAATAGACTTTATGTAACAGTTTTTCATGAAGATGATGAAGCCTTCAATTTTTGGAAGAAAATAGCGGGTTTTAGCGATGATAGAATTATTAGAATTTCGACATCAGATAATTTCTGGTCAATGGGTGAAACAGGTCCTTGTGGACCTTGTTCAGAAATATTCTACGATCATGGTGATCATTTAAAAGGTGGTTTACCAGGAACAAAAGATCAAGATGGAGATCGTTTTATTGAAATTTGGAACTTGGTATTTATGCAATACGAACAAGTTTCAAAAGATAAAAGAGTAGATTTACCCAAGCCATCCGTAGATACCGGAATGGGATTGGAGAGAATAGCTGCTCTTTTACAAGGCACACACGACAATTATCAAACTGATCATTTTAAGAAATTAATGAGTTCGATATCAGATGTAACTAAAGTTAAACAAGCTGATAATAACATATCAAGTTTTAGAGTAATTGCTG
>CACEDX010000029.1:0-2397 GCA_902558445.1 uncultured Pelagibacteraceae bacterium
TTAAATGCTAATCAATCAACTATTCAAGGCAAAAAAATAATTTTAGTAGATGACTCACTAGTAAGAGGTACAACTTCTCATAAAATAGTAAAAATGCTATATGACGCTGGAGCAAAGGAGGTTCATGTTAGAATTGCCTGTCCAGAAATAAAATTTCCTGATTTTTATGGAGTTGATACCCCAACAAAAAAAGAATTGCTTGCGGCAAATAAAAGTAACTCAGAAATCTGCGATTACATCGGTGCAAAATCATTAAAATTTTTGTCGGTAAATGGAATGTATCGTGCAATTGGTTTTGATGGAAGAAATGAAAGTTATCCTCAATTAACTGATCATTATTTTACGGGAGAGTATCCTGTTAAACCTATTGACGAACTTGGTGATAGTAAAATCACACAATTATCATTGTTAAATACTGCATCTAATAATTAAATGAAAAAAGTAAGCTTTACTGAAATGAAAAATGGCACTAAAGAAGATTATCTTTTTTTAGATAAACATGAAAAAGATTTTGCCAGCAAAACTGCTGATAGAATATTAAAATTTATGTCTGGGCTAACTGAAACTTTAGAAGGGTATCAAGTATCAAGACTGGAACATTCACTTCAAAGCGCTTCAAGAGCTTATAAGAATGGCGAAAGTGAAGAGATGGTTGTAGCTTGTCTGTTACACGATATCGGTGATGAATTAGCTCCATTGAATCATTCTGAGTATGCGGCATCAATTTTAAAGCCCTATGTATCAGAAAAAACTCATTGGATAGTTGAAAAGCATGGAGAATTTCAAATGTATTATTATGCACATCACTTAGGTGGAGATAAGAACAGAAGAGATAAATATAAAGATCATAAATATTATCAAGATACAGTAAATTTTTGTGAAAAATATGATCAAAATTCTTTTGATCCTAAATATGAATCTTTACCATTGGAATTTTTCAAACCAATTGTAAAAAAAATTTTTTCTAGAAAACCATATTCTTCTCTTAAGAATAATTAAAAATAAAATTTATTTAAATGATTACAAAAAAAGAGCAAATAATTGAATATTTCAAGTCTGGAATTAAAAACAAAAAAAAGTTTAAAATTGGTATCGAGCATGAGAAATTTCTATTTAATAGTCATAATAATAAGAGAATTGATTATCAAAAAATAAAGGAGATGTTCTCAGCTCTACTTGAGTTTGGATGGAATCCTGTATTAGAAAACGATAATATTATTGCTTTAAATAAGGGCGGTAAAAATATTACTCTTGAGCCGGGTAATCAAATTGAATTATCTGGTGATAAACTTACTAATATTCATGAAGCATGTGCAGAGTCTTATGATTACTTATTTGAATTAAAACAGGTCACAAAAAAGCTTAATATTAAAATTGTAAGTGCAGGTTTCGATCCAATATCAAAATTAGATGAGATCCCCAATAACCCTAAAAAAAGATACAAATTAATGACAAATGATATGCCTTTAGGGGGAGAATTAAGTCTTGATATGATGTATCGAACCTGTGGAACACAGTTAAACTTAGATTACTGTTCAGAAGAAGATTTTAAAAAAAAATTTAAGATAGTTAATTCTCTGGTACCCATTTCAATTGCTTTATTTGCTAATTCATCAATAGTTGAGAAGAAAAAAAGTAATTATTTATCGTACCGATCGAAAGTATGGCAAAATACTTCTCGAGGTGGTTTACCTAAATTTTTCCTAGAAAATTTTGATTTTGAAAAATATGCGGATTTTGTGATTAATTTTCCAGTTCTGTTTATAAAACAAAAAGAAAATTATTTTTCAGGTAGAGGATACAATTTTAATGATTTCATGTCAGGAAATATTAAAGAAATAAATAATCGTCTGCCTGATGAGAATGATTTATCAACTCATTTAAGTACAATTTTTACAGAGAATAGACTTAAAAAATATATTGAATTAAGATCGATGGATACTTGTGGTTGGGATTGTTTATGTGCGGGTCCAGCATTTAATGTTGGAATGTTATATGGAAATTTAGATGAAGTTTATGAATTAATTTCTAGTTGGGATAAAGATAAAATTATGAATGCATATTTAGAAGCACCACAAAAAGGTTTTAATACCCAACTTATGGGTAAAGACCTGCTATATTGGTCTTCAGAATTATTAGATTTATCTAAAAAGGGATTAGAAAAGAGAGATATAGTCAATAAAAGTGGAAAAAATGAGACCATATTTTTAAATCATCTACAAAAAGTGATTGATAATAAAACTACAAATGCACATCATATGATTATTAAATTTTCTAAAGATGAAGATTTAACTGAATTATATGACAAATAAAATTATTGCTATCCAAGGAAATCATCCTTCTAAACTTAACCCTAGAACAGATACCAGTATTTTTTTAGCCCAAGAAATACAAAAG
>CACEDX010000030.1:0-2102 GCA_902558445.1 uncultured Pelagibacteraceae bacterium
TTGTTGGCCCAAATGGTTGCGGAAAATCAAATATTGTTGAATCTTTAAGATGGGTAATGGGTGAAACATCTGCAAAAAGCATGCGAGGATCAGGCATGGAAGATGTCATATTTTCAGGAACATCAAATAAACCTTCTAAAAATATTGCTGAAGTTTCAGTAACAGTTGCCAATGAAAATAACGAGGGTCCAGTGCAATTTAGAGAGTTAGATGAAATAAATGTTAGAAGAAAAATAGAAAAAGATAAAGGTTCGAAGTTTTATATCAACGATAAAGAAGTTAGAGCAAGGGATGCTCAAATGTTTTTCGCAGATTTATCAACTGGAGCTCACTCTCCATCAATGATTAGTCAGGGCAGAATTGGTGCCCTTGTCACTGCAAAACCTACTGATAGAAGAGCAATTTTAGAGGAAGCTGCAGGAATTTCTGGATTACATGTTAGAAGACATGAAGCTGAACTAAGGTTGAGCGCTGCAGAAAATAATCTAAAGAGAGCTGATGAATTAAGAAGGCAACAGGAAAGGCAACTAGCAAATTTACAAAAACAGGCTGAAGAGGCTACAAAATACAAAAATATTTCTGATGAAATAAAAAAAATTGAAGCAGGACTATATTATCTAAAATTACTAGAGATCGATAAAGAAATTAAAATAGAAAATGAAATTAATACAGAAGCAGAAACTGAAGTCAGTGGTTTTAATAATAAAATCAACGAATTAGAGAAACTGATTAAAACTGAGGTTGATAAAATAACTCCTCTACGGGAAAAAAATATTGAAAATTTATCGAAGATACAAAGGCTAAACTTAGAACTAAAAAGTCTAGATGAGGAAAATAGTAGAATTCAAGACGAAATAGAAAACGTAAAAAAATCTCTACAAACAATAGATGATGATATTAGTAGGGAAAGAGGAATAGTGATTGATGCAAACTCAAATGAAAAAAGACTGAAAGAAGAAAAAAGTGAGCTTATTGAAATCGACTCAAAATATTATCAAACTGAGAAACAATCGAATGAAGATTTGGAGAACAGTAAGAATAAGTTAAAATCAGAAATCGATAATATTAAACAATTAATTTACTCACAAAAAAATGATGATGCAATTAAATCACTAGATGATTGCCATTTTGTCATCGAAGAATACGCAGATAGTTATAGTAAAAATCAAAATATCAAAAGAGAGTCTGTCAAAAGAAATGAGAGAATTGCAATAATTGATAAGGAGATTGAGAGTTGGAAAAATCTTTTATCTAATTCGGAAAAAATGGTAGCAGAACTAAGTGATAGAAAAAATAAACTTAATGTGCAACGAGATAAACTTGATAATCAACCAAAATTTCAGGCTGAAAAGAAAGGGCAAATTTCAGAAAATTTAAGAATTTCTGAAAATGAAAAAAATGAGAATGAGCAAATTATCAATACTACGGATGAAAAAATTGATACTCTTAGAAATCAACTAAACGAGATACAAGAACAATCTATTCAGATAAGAGAACGAAAAGCAAGTTCAGGGGCAACAATTGAAGGACTTAAAAAAAGAAAAAATGATTTAGTTGATAGAATAATTTCTGAGCTAAATCTTACGGAAGAAAACATTTTAGAAAATTCAAATTTATTTGGTGTCGAAGAACTGCCTGATGCTGTTAATCAAGAAGACTTATTAGATAAAAAAAAACAAGAGAGAGAAAAGTTAGGCTCGGTCAACCTAAAGGCTGACGAAGAGACAGTAAAATATGAAACAGAAATTAAAAAAATGGAACAAGATAGAGCAGACTTAGTTACAGCAATTATAAAACTTAAAGATAGTATTAATGAATTAAATCAAAAAGGAAGGGAAAGACTAATTGAGGCTTTTGATAAGGTAAATAGAAAATTTAATGAGGTTTATACAAAATTATTTAATGGTGGAAATGCTAAGCTTGAATTGGTTGACTCTGATGACCCTTTAGAAGCTGGTTTGGAAATGTTAGTAAGTCCTCCTGGAAAAAGACTCCAATCAATAACTTTATTGTCAGGTGGTGAGCAGGCTTTGACTGCACTATCTTTGATTTTTGCAGTTTTTTTAACTAACCCCTCGCCTATATGTGTTTTGGACGAGGTT